>NZ_JAAKZW010000290.1 GCF_011044995.1 Streptomyces mesophilus
TCCCGAAACCGGGGCTTCGCCCCGGACCCCCCACGCGGCGGAGCCGCACAATGTCACAGCCGAACTTCGTTCGGATCTGCTCAATCGCCGCAGGGGCTGAATTGTGCGGCCGCCGTACCGGCGTGAGGGGACGGGGTGCCATTGCCCGAATGAGCAGGCACCCCACCCCGGACAAGCGACCCTCAGATGCGGTCGAGCACCTGCGTCAGGAGCTGCCCCATCCGCGTCGCCGAGTCGCGGCCCGCCTGGAGGACCTCTTCGTGGTTCAGGGGCTCGCCCGTCATGCCCGCCGCGAGGTTGGTGACCAGAGAGATGCCGAGCACCTCGGCCCCCGCCTCACGCGCCGCGATCGCCTCGAGCACGGTCGACATGCCGACCAGGTCCGCCCCGATCGTCCGGGCCATCCGGATCTCGGCGGGCGTCTCGTAGTGCGGGCCGGGGAACTGCGCGTACACGCCCTCCTCCAGCGTCGGGTCGACCTCCTTGCACAGCGCGCGAAGCCGCGGCGAGTACAGGTCGGTCAGATCGACGAAGTTCGCGCCGACGATCGGCGAGGTCGCCGTGAGGTTCAGGTGGTCGCTGATGAGGACCGGCTGGCCGGGACGCATGCCGTCCCGCAGGCCGCCGCAGCCGTTCGTCAGGACGACGGTCTTGCAGCCCGCGGCGACGGCGGTGCGCACACCGTGCGCCACGGAGGCGACGCCGCGGCCCTCGTAGTAGTGGGTCCGTCCGAGGAAGACCAGGGCGCGCTTGTCCCCGATCTTGTACGAGCGGATCTTGCCGCCGTGGCCCTCGACGGCCGGCGGCGGGAAGCCGGGCAGCTCGGTCACGGCGAACTCGGCCTCGGGGGCACCGAGCGCGTCCACGGCGGGAGCCCACCCGGAGCCCATCACGAGGGCGACGTCATGGGCAGCGGCCCCGGTCAGCTCGCGCAGCTTGGTGGCGGCGGCGTCGGCGGCGGCGTAGGGGTCGGTGGGGGGCGTATTCGAAGCGTTCACGCGCAAGAGGGTATCCGCTAATGGCCTACGCGCGTAGATGCGTGCCGTACGAGGGCGGTACGCGTCGGGTTGTGGGTTCTGCCAAAGAGGACGTGGGGGTGCTGGTGGGGCGCCTGCGGCGGGCGGATTCCCCTGAGCTGAAAGATCTCAGCAAGGCCGCTTACGAAGCTCCATCACGTAATCGTGCGGCGCCCCCGCCGACTCGGCCGCATCCGCCAGTTCGCCCAGGTAGCGCGCCGAGGGCAGGCCGCCCTCGTACCCGTTGAGGACGTAGACCCAGGCCGGCATCTCGCCCTCGAGGGTCTGCACCCGCACCCGCATCCGGCGGTAGATGTCGAGCCCTACGCCTTCCCAGCGGTCCAGGGAGTCCTCGTCCATCGGCGCGATGTCGTACAGCGCGACGAACACCTGCGAGCGCGGTGCCTCGACGACCGTGGCCAGGGCGCCCTCCCACCCCATGTGCTCCCCGCCGAACGTCAGGCGCCACCCGCTCAGCCACCCGGTGGCGCGCAGCGGCGAGTACGGGGCGCGGCGGGACATGAGCCGCGGGTCGAGATTGCCGGCGTACGCGGCGTAGAGCGACATGGGATCGAGGGTACGGCAGTGGTAGGTGACGGGCGTGCGGACTGGTGAGGCCGGGTGCGAACCCGTGCGGCGGCCCCGCCGGGCGCGACGAATAGGAGCGCCCGGAAACCCCGGGATACCCCAGCTCTCACCCAACCGTCGCCCCGGGGGCGTAACCCCTTGAGTCGTGCGGGACAATGGAGTACGTGACTCGGATCGTGATCATCGGTGGCGGACCCGGCGGATATGAAGCGGCCCTCGTGGCGGCTCAACTCGGCGCGGAGGTGACCGTCGTCGACTGCGACGGTCTGGGCGGGGCGTCGGTGCTCACCGACTGCGTACCGTCGAAGACTCTGATCGCGACGGCCGAGGTGATGACCACCTTCGACTCGTCGTATGAAGAACTCGGCATCATCGTCGAGGACGACACCCCGGACCCCGACTCCCCGGCCCGCGTCGTCGGCGTGGACCTGGGCAAGGTCAACCGACGGGTGAAGCGCCTCGCGCTCGCCCAGTCGCACGACATCACCGCCTCCGTGACCCGCGCCGGCGCCAAGGTCCTCCGCGGCCGCGGCCGCCTCGCGGGACCGTCCGGCATCGACGGCACCCGCGATGTCATCGTCACCGCCGCCGACGGCACCGAGACCCTGCTCACCGCCGACGCCATCCTGATCGCCACCGGCGGCCACCCGCGCGAGCTGCCCGACGCCAAGCCGGACGGCGAGCGCATCCTCAACTGGACCCAGGTCTACGACCTCGACGAGCTCCCCGAGGAGCTCATCGTGGTCGGTTCCGGTGTCACGGGCGCCGAGTTCGCGGGCGCCTACCAGGCCCTCGGCTCCAAGGTCACCCTCGTATCGAGCCGCGACCGCGTCCTGCCCGGCGAGGACCCGGACGCCGCCGCCGTGCTCGAGGACGTCATGCGCCGCCGCGGCATGAACGTCATGGCCCGCTCGCGCGCCGAGTCCGCCAAGCGCGTCGGCGACCGCGTCGAGGTCACGCTCTCGGACGGCCGGGTCATCTCCGGTACGCACTGTCTGATGGCGGTCGGCGCGATCCCCAACACCGCGGGCATGGGCCTGGAGGAGGCCGGCGTCCGGCTGAAGGACTCCGGTCACATCTGGACCGACAAGGTGTCGAGGACGTCCGCCTCCGGTGTCTACGCGGCCGGTGACGTGACCGGCATCTTCGCGCTCGCCTCGGTCGCGGCCATGCAGGGCCGGATCGCGATGTACCACTTCCTGGGCGACGCGGTGACGCCGCTGAACCTCAAGACCGTCTCGTCGAACGTGTTCACCGACCCCGAGATCGCCACGGTCGGCTACTCGCAGGCCGACGTGGACGGCGGCAAGATCGACGCCCGCAGCGTCAAGCTCCCGCTCCTTCGCAACCCGCGCGCGAAGATGCAGGGCATCCGCGACGGTTTCGTCAAGATCTTCTGCCGTCCCGGTACCGGCATCGTGGTCGGCGGAGTGGTCGTCTCCCCGCGCGCTTCGGAACTGATCCACCCCATCTCGATCGCGGTCGACAACAACCTGACGGTGGAACAGATCGCGAAGGCGTTCACGGTCTACCCCTCCCTGTCGGGCTCGATCGCCGAGGTCGCCCGTCAGCTGCACACCCGCAAGGCGACCGGCGAAGGCTGAGCCGGCCGCACGGCAGGGACTGTTGTCGCAGGTGAGGCAGGAACTGACCGTTCGTTACGCAGAGTTGGGGCCCAGTCGCCTGGCATAGGCCAGAGGTCTGGGCCCCTATACCACTCCGGGCGTCCCCATACGCTCATCTTCTGTAATTCGGCGCAAAGTGCTGAAAGCAGACGGACGTTGGGGTTACTGTCAGTTTCGTGTTCGCTGCAGAACGTCGCCAATTGATCCTCGAAATGGTGCGCGCCAACGGGGCTGTTTCGCTCCGTGAGCTCGCCCGCGTCGTCCAGACCTCCGAAGTGACCGTACGGCGGGACGTGCGGGCACTGGAGGCAGAAGGACTCCTGGACCGCCGCCACGGCGGTGCGGTCCTCCCCGGCGGATTCACCCGTGAATCCGGATTCCCTCAGAAGTCGCACCTCGCGACCGCCGAGAAGACGGCGATCGCCGACCTCGCCGCGGGACTCGTCGAAGAGGGCGAAGCGATCGTGGTCGGTGCGGGTACGACCACACAGGAGCTGGCCCGCCGGCTCGCCCGCGTGCCCGGTCTCACCGTCGTCACCAACTCCCTCCTGGTGGCGCAGGCGCTGGCCCATGCCAACCGCGTCGAAGTGGTGATGACCGGCGGTACGCTCCGCGGCTCGAACTACGCCCTGGTGGGCAGTGGTGCCGAGCAGTCGCTGCAAGGACTGCGCGTGTCCCGCGCGTTCCTGTCGGGCAGCGGTCTGACCGCCGAGCGCGGGCTCTCGACGTCCAACATGCTCTCGGCGTCCGTGGACCGGGCTCTCGTCCAGGCCGCGGCGGAGGTCGTGGTCCTCGCGGACCACACCAAGCTGGGCACCGACACCATGTTCCAGACGGTGCCGACGGACGTCATCACGCGCTTGGTCACGGACGAGCCCCCGGCTCATGACGAGCGTGCCGCCACCGAGCTCCAGGCCCTGGCCGACCAGGGCGTCCAGGTCGCGGTCGCCGGCGCTGCGGGCCCGTCCCAGGGTGCCGATCCCGTCCCGGCGGGGCGCCAGCCGCGCCGGGACGTGCCCCTTCCGGGGCAGCGCCGCGGCGTCCCCGGCGGTCCGTCCGCGCTGCGCAGTACGGCGGCGCTGGCCGGAGCGGCCGGCGAGGCGCGGGTGGCGGACCTTCGGCGGAGGTAGAACGGTTCCGGTCCGAGAGGGACCGTTCTACGGCTGAGGCTGACCGGGCACGACCGGCGTGCCCGGCAAGGGCACCAGCCGGTCGGGGTCCGCGCGGTACGGGGCGAAGGCCGCCTCGGCCGCCGGCTGATAGGGCCGCCGTGACATCCGTGTCACCAGCTGCCACATCCGCCGCTCCTCGGCCAGCTCCTTCGGCAGGACGAGTCCGAGCGCGTCGGCGAGCGGCTTGCGCCCGACGTTCACCAACGCCCGTACCGCCGCCGCCCATTCATCGGTGGCGACCACCGCCGACCGGTACCAGACCGGCACGAGCACGAGCGCGATGGCGGCCGTCGGGACGAGCAGGCCGTAGGCGGACGGCTCGACCGCGAGCGTGGCGAGGGCCGTGAGCGCCAGCAGCGCGTGGCCGTACAGGAGCGCCACGAAGAAGTCGACCGGTGTGCGGGCGGTCTCCGTCTGCCGGACGGCGGGCTGTGGCGCGGCGCTGGTCAGCTCGTTCCACAGGACCTGGGTGTCGAGCCGGTAGCGGTCGTGCCCGTACTCCTCGAAGCGCCGGATCGCATTGCCGAGCCGCGTCGGCGCGATCTGCTCGTCGCCGATCGGATAGCGGCTCAACTGCTCGTGCAGTACGGCCAGTCGCAAGGTGGGATGCCCGGGCTCGGCAACCTTGTCCGCCATCCGTTGCCGCCGCGCCCGCTGGGTGCGAAGCCCCCGGTCGTACGCCCGCTGCGGCCACAGCGCGTACCCCTCCAGGAAGCGGTACAGGGGCTGCTGCAGTGCGCTCAGGACCAGACCGAGCAGGACGGCGCAGACGAGCAGCAGGGTCATGGTGCTGCTCTGCGAGCTCGGCCATACGCGCCGCATGAGACCCAGTCCGTCGAGGCTGGGGGCCACCGCGAAGAAGAACACGGCGAGGTTGATGGCGGACGGCAGCACCCACCCCACGAGCAGCGACCAGCCGCCGCCCAGCACGCCTTTGGCGATATCGCCCACGCGTCAGCTCTCCTGGGGCCAGTCGTCGCCGGGGTCGATGACGGGGCCGGGGGGTGTGACGGACTGGGGGTCGTCGCGGCGGCGCTCTGTGCGGATGCTGCTGAGGTCGACCCGGTCCTCCTCGAACACCTGCTCCTGATCCGGCTCGTACACCGGCTCCGGCGGGGACTGCGTGGCATCGTCCGCGCTCACCACGACCTGCTCGCCGTTCGGCGCCGTGAGCGTGACGGAGCGGACGCCCGACCGCGGCAGCAGCCACTGGAAGACGGGGCCGACCAGCCCCTGCAGGCCGGGCACCTCCGGGACGCGCACGCGCACCGTCTCCGAACGGTCCAGGAGCTCGACCGTCCAGGGTCCGCCGGCCCGTCGCAGATGCCGCTGCAGCGACCACGCCAAGTCCTCGGCGTCCGCGGTGATTTGGAGCGTGATCAACAGGTCCACGCGCCTCAGCATAGGGCGGCCGCCCCCACGAGGAAGGGCCCCCGGCGCAATGCCGGGGGCCCCTCCTCGTATGCGAACCGCTCACTCCCGTACGGGAATTGCTCAGTCCTTGATCTCGCAGATCAGCGCACCGGACGTCAGCGAGGCGCCGACCTCCGCCGCCAGACCCTTGACCGTGCCGGCACGGTGCGCGTTGATCGGCTGCTCCATCTTCATCGCCTCGAGGACAACGATCAGATCGCCCTCGGCGACCTCCTGGCCCTCCTCGACCGCGACCTTGACGATCGTGCCCTGCATCGGCGAGGCGAGCGAGTCGCCCGAGACCGCCGGGCCCGACTTCTTCGCCGCGCGGCGCTTCGGCTTGGCGCCGGCCGCAAGTCCCGTACGGGCCAGCGTCATACCGAGCGACGAAGGCAGCGAGACCTCCAGGCGTTTGCCGCCGACCTCGACGACGATCGTCTCGCGGCCCGCCTCGTCCTCGTCGTCGGCGTCGGGGGTCACCGTGAAGGGCTTGATCTCGTTGACGAACTCGGTCTCGATCCAGCGGGTGTGGACCGTGAACGGCGAGGCGGTGAACGCCTCGTCGACCACGACCGCCTGGTGGAACGGGATGGCCGTGGCCATGCCCTCGACCTTGAACTCCGCGAGCGCACGCGCGGCGCGCTGCAGCGCCTGCTCACGGGTCGCACCGGTCACGATCAGCTTGGCGAGCAGCGAGTCCCAGGCGGGGCCGATGACCGAGCCGGACTCGACACCGGCGTCCAGGCGGACGCCCGGGCCGGTCGGCGGCGCGAACAGCGTGACCGTGCCGGGCGCCGGAAGGAAGTTGCGCCCCGGGTCCTCGCCGTTGATACGGAACTCGAAGGAGTGGCCGCGGATCTCCGGGTCGCCGTAGCCAAGCTCCTCGCCGTCGGCGATACGGAACATCTCGCGGACCAGGTCGATGCCGGTGACCTCTTCGGTGACCGGGTGCTCCACCTGGAGGCGGGTGTTGACCTCGAGGAAGGAGATCGTGCCGTCCGTGCCGACGAGGAACTCGACGGTGCCGGCGCCGACGTAGCCGGCCTCCTTGAGGATCGCCTTGGAGGCCGTGTACAGCTGCTTGTTCTGGTCCTCGGTGAGGAACGGCGCGGGCGCCTCCTCGACGAGCTTTTGGTGGCGGCGCTGGAGCGAGCAGTCACGGGTGGAGACGACGACCACGTTGCCGTGGCTGTCGGCCAGGCACTGGGTCTCCACGTGGCGCGGCTTGTCGAGGTAGCGCTCGACGAAGCACTCGCCGCGGCCGAAGGCGGCGACGGCCTCGCGGACGGCCGAGTCGTAGAGCTCCGGGACCTCTTCGAGGGTGCGGGCGACCTTCAGACCGCGGCCGCCGCCACCGAAGGCGGCCTTGATCGCGATCGGCAGACCGTGCTCCTCGGCGAACGCCACGACCTCGTCGGCGCCGCTCACCGGGTCCGGCGTACCGGCCACCAGCGGGGCGCCGGCGCGCTGCGCGATGTGGCGCGCGGCGACCTTGTCACCCAGGTCGCGGATCGCCTGCGGCGGCGGGCCGATCCAGATCAGACCCGCGTCCCCGACCGCAGCTGCGAACTCGGCGTTCTCGGACAGGAAGCCATACCCGGGGTGGACGGCGTCGGCACCGGACTCACGGGCGGCCTTGAGGACCTTGTCCATGTCCAGGTAGCTGGTCGCCGGTGTGTCACCGCCCAGGGCGAACGCCTCGTCCGCGGCCCGTACATGCAGAGCGTCCCGGTCCGGGTCGGCGTAGACGGCTACGCTCGCGATCCCTGCGTCCCGGCACGCCCGGGCTACGCGGACAGCAATTTCGCCTCGGTTGGCGATCAGCACCTTGCGCACGATGGCTCCCTCCTTGAAACAAGCTGAGTTTAGGGACTGCCGACACGGCCTTTCGACCCGTCCCCAAGGGTGAGCTTGCCCACACGGAGTGTGATGCGAGGGCCGCTCCACTCGCGAATTCCCTTGTCGCACCACGGTACGCCGGGTTTCTGAACGCCACGGTAACCGGCTGGTGTGGTGCAGGTCTCTGTCTTCGCGGCCAGCGCCGCGTCACGTTTCTTTGTGGAGTCCCTACGAACGGCCGAACCAAACTTTGCCCTCGGGTGTCCGCGAGCGGATGAGCCGGCCCCCGGAGCAGTCCAAGAGGCGCCCCGCTCTTGTCCTACGCCTTACTCGCCAGTAGCGTTCGCCGCGAAGCGTAGGCAGGGCCTAGGGGTAACCAGGGGTAGGGGTACGCGTGATGCGCAGAGCGGCGGCCGTCGTGGCCGCGATCCTGCTGTTCGTCGAGGCCGTCGGCCTGGTGATCGTCAATGTGGTCCTGGGCAAGGTCGCCAAGGCCCAGTCGATGTCCCTGGACGGGATCGACCCGGACGTGATGTCGACGTCCTCGTACGTGCTCGCCGGCGTGGTCTTCCTCTACCTCGGCGGCTGCGCGCTCATCCTGCTGATCTCCGCGATCCGCAACCGCCCGCACGGCCGCTTCGCCCGCGTCCTGCTGATCAGCGCGGCGGTCCTGCACGCCGTGCTCGGCGCCCTGACCGTGGGCATGGTCGGCTGGGAAGCCTTCGCCTTCATGATGGTGATGTTCGGTCTGATCGTGCTCAGCCTGATGGGGTACGAGGGCAGGCCCGAGCCCGAGGACACGCCCCCCGCGCCGGTGAGCGGCGGCGGGGAGCCGCAGACCGCCTAGTCCTGCGAGGCGGGCACCCACAGGTCGGTGATGGACACGCCCAGCTCGCCGAGCAGCCGGCGCAGCAGCGGCAGGGAGATCCCGATGACGTTGCCGTGGTCGCCCTCGATGCCGTCGACGAACGGCGCGGAGCGGCCGTCGAGCGTGAACGCGCCCGCCACGTAAAGGGGTTCACGGCTGGCGACGTACGCGGCGATCTCCGCGTCCGTCGGCTCCCCGAAGCGCACGGTGGTGGACGCGGTGGCCGAGACCTGCCGCCCGCTCGCCGTGTCGATCACACAGTGCCCGGTCTGCAGCACTCCGGCCCGTCCGCGCATCGCCTTCCAGCGCGCGGTGGCCTCCTCGGCGTCGGCGGGCTTGCCGAGCGCCTCGCCGTCGAGTTCGAGCACCGAGTCGCAGCCCACGACCAGGGCGCCCGCCGTCTCGGGGCGCGCGGCGACCGCCTTCGCCTTCGCCTCGCCGAGCACGCGGGCGAGTTCGGCAGGGGTCGGCGCGGTGATCGCGTCCTCGTCGACGCCGCTGACGATCACCTCGGGGGCGAGGCCGGCTTGGCGCAAGAGGCCGAGCCTTGCGGGGGACTGGGAGGCGAGCACGAGGCGGCGGCGGGTGGGCTGAGCAGTCATGCGGGTCAGGGTATCGGGG
>NZ_JAAKZW010000291.1 GCF_011044995.1 Streptomyces mesophilus
GGGGTTGCCTTCGGGTCGGGGGATTCCTCGAAGGAGACTCGGGCCATGTGGCGGTTCATCGACTTCATCAGGAACCAGACGCCCACCGCGAGGGCGGCGAAGACGATGAAGCCCAGGACACCCGGGGTCACCTTGTCCTCGTCCAGCTCCTTCGCGAGCAGGACCGCTTGTGCCAGATTCGCGCTCATGTCAGGCATTGTCGCGTACGCCCGCGAAGAGGTCGGACTCGGGGAGCGAAACGTCGACGAGCGACTTGGCGAGTTCGTACTCCTCCGTGGGCCAGACCTCCTTCTGGATCTCCATCGGCACTCGGAACCAGCCGCCGTCGGGGTCGATCTGCGTGGCGTGCGCGATCAGGGCCTTGTCGCGGATCTCGTAGAAGTCGGCGCACGGGACGTGGGTGGTGAGGGTGCGCTCGGCGCGCTCGAACTCCTTCCAGCGCTCCAGCCACTCGCCGTACGGGGATTCGAGGCCGCGGGCCAGGAGCGCCTCGTGCAGGGCGACGGTGCGCGGCTTGTTGAAGCCCTGGTTGTAGTAGACCTTCAGCGGCTGGTACGCGTCGCCGTACTCGGACTCCGGGTACTTCTCGGTGTCCGCCGCACCCTCGAACGCCACCATCGTGATCTTGTGGGTCATGATGTGGTCGGGGTGCGGATAGCCGCCGTTCTCGTCGTACGTGGTGATGACCTGCGGGCGGAACGCGCGGATCTTGCGGACCAGTTCACCGGCCGCCTTGTCCACGTCCTCCAGGGCGAAGCAGCCCTCGGGGAGGGGAGGCAGGGGGTCGCCCTCCGGCAGACCGGAGTCGACAAAGCCCAGCCACTCCTGCTTCACGCCGAGAATCTCGCGCGCCTCGTCCATCTCCTTGCGGCGCACCTCGTGGATGTTCGCCTCGATGTACGCGTCGCCCTGGAGCTTCGGGTTGAGGATGGAGCCGCGCTCGCCGCCCGTGCAGGTCACCACAAGGACGTCCACCCCCTCGGACACGTACTTGGCCATGGTGGCCGCGCCCTTGCTCGACTCGTCGTCGGGGTGGGCGTGCACGGCCATCAGTCGCAGCTGCTCAGTCAAGGCGGGTCCTCGGTCATCAGTCACATTGGGCGGCTTCTATAGTGACGGAAACCGGCGCGGGATAATTCCCCGGCCCCACCCCGGCCCTTCCGGAAGAGGACGATCATGAGCTCGGCCCAGCAGACGCTCCCCGAGGCCCGTTACGGGACCTCGTCGGACGAGCGCGCCGACCGCAAGCTCAAGGTCATCGGCGCGGTGCTCGGGGTGCTGCTCCTCGGGATCGTCGGCTGGTTCGGCTACGACTACATCTCCGGCAAGAACGCCTTCAGCGGCGAACTGATCGCCTCCAAGGTGGTCTCCGCGAGCGAGGTCGAAGTCAAGCTCGACGTCCAGAAGGACGCCGCCACGGGCGGGGTCTGCACCGTTCGGGCGCTCGCCGAGAGCGGCGCCGAGGTGGGCCGCAAGGACGTCGTTTTCGCACAGCGGACCGAGCAGGTCACGAAGGTTTTCACGCTGCGGACGACAGAAAAGGCCACCGCCGCCGAGCTGGTCTCCTGCGCACAGCGCTGACCTGCGGCGCTGACCTGCGCGGACTCAGATCTCCGCGTTACGTCCTCCCCCTTTTCCGCCTGAATTGTTAGGCTCGTGGTTTCGCCCACCCGAGAAGGAACATTCTTCGGGGTAGGGCGATGCTTTGTATTCCCAGTACCTACGAGGAGCACCTGTGACCCAGACCAGCGACAACGTCACCTGGCTGACCCAGGAGGCGTACGACAAGCTCAAGGAAGAGCTGGAGTACCTGTCGGGTCCCGCGCGCGCGCTGATCGTTGCGAAGATCGAGGAAGCTCGCCAGGAGGGCGACCTCAAGGAGAACGCCGGCTACCATGCGGCGCGCGAGGACCAGGGCAAGCAGGAGCTGCGCGTGCGCCAGCTCACGCAGCTCCTCGAGCGCGCGAAGGTCGGCGAGCCGCCGGCGGACAACGGTGTGGTCGGCCCCGGCATGGTCGTGACGATCGCCTTCGACGGCGACGAGGACGACACGATGACGTTCCTGCTCGCCTCGCGCGAGTACATCTCCGACGACATCGACACGTACTCGCCGCAGTCCCCGCTCGGCTCCGGCGTGAACGGCAAGAAGCTCGGTGAGGACGCGCAGTACGAGCTCCCCAACGGCAAGATGGCCACGGTGAAGATCCTTGAGGTCAAGCCGCACCAGGGATGAGTGCTCCGCCCTCGTACGACATGACGAAGCCCCCGGCCGTAGCGGCCGGGGGCTTCCTCGTGCGTACGGGCCGGTCAGGCCGACGCGTTGCGGTACTTGCGGACGGCGAGGGTGCGGAAGACCACGATGATCAGGATCGACCAGATGATGGAGGCCCAGATCGGGTGCTCCATCGGCCAGGCGCCGGTCACGGACTTCGGGACGCCCTCGATCGTGTTGCCGAAGAGCTGGCGGGCCGCGGCGACAGTGGCGCTGAACGGGTTCCATTCGGCGACGTGCTGCAGGAACGAGGGCATGCCGTTGACCGGCACGAACGCGTTCGAGATGAACGTCAGCGGGAACAGCCAGATCAGACCGCCGGAGGTCGCGGCCTCCGGGGTGCGGACCGAGAGGCCGATCAGGGCGCCGATCCACGAGAACGCGTACCCGAGCAGGAGCAGCAGCACGAAGCCGAAGAGCACCGAACCGATGTTCTCGTGGGTGCGCCAGCCGACGAGCAGCGCGACGATCGCGAGCACGAGCAGCGTGATGGCGGTCTGCACCGAGTCGGCCAGGGTGCGGCCGGTCAGCACGGCGCCGCGGGCCATGGGCAGCGACCGGAAGCGGTCGATCAGACCCTTGTGCATGTCGTCGGCGATGCCCGCGCCCGCACCCGCCGTGGCGAAGGTGACGGTCTGGGCGAAGATGCCGGCCATCAGGAATTCCTTGTAGGCATCGGCGCTGACGCCGGCGCCCGGGATGGCGATCGAGCCGCCGAAGACGTACGTGAACAGGACCACGAACATCACCGGCTGGATGATCCCGAACAGGATCATCTCGGGGATGCGCGCCATCCGGATCAGGTTGCGCTTGGCGACGACGAGGGAGTCCCGGACGGACCCGCTGAGGCCGCCGCCGGCCACCGGGCCTCCGCCCTTGACGGTGTCGGTTACGGCGCTCACTGGCCGGCCTCCTTCTTGGCCTTCTTCGCGGCCTTGGGGTCTTCGCCCTCGGCGTCCGTCTCCTCCTCGAGCTCGGCCTTGTGGCCGGTCAGCGAGATGAACACGTCGTCGAGGGTCGGGCGGCGCAGACCGATGTCGTCGATCTCGATGCCGCGCGCGTCGAGTTCGCGGATGACCTCGGCGAGCAGCTTGGCGCCGCCGGTCACCGGGACGGTGAGCTTGCGGGTGTGGTCGTCGACGGTGTGACCGGTCTCGGTCTTCGCGAAGCCGCGCAGCACTTCCTGGGCGGTGGCGATGTGGGCGCGCTCGTGCACGACGACCTCGACGCGCTCGCCGCCGGTCTGGGCCTTGAGCTGGTCCGAGGTGCCGCGGGCGATCACGCGCCCGTGGTCGATCACGCAGATGTCGTGGGCGAGGTGGTCGGCCTCCTCCAGGTACTGCGTGGTCAGCAGCAGCGTCGTACCGCCGTCGACCAGCTGCTTGATGACCTCCCACAGGGCCTGGCGGTTGGTCGGGTCGAGACCGGTGGTCGGCTCGTCCATGAACATCACCGGCGGCGATACGACCAGGGCCGCGGCGAGGTCGAGACGGCGGCGCATACCGCCGGAGTAGGTCTTGGAGGGGCGGTCGGCCGCATCCGTGAGGTTGAACTGCTCGAGGAGCTCGGCGGCTCGCGCCTTCGCGTCCCGCTTGCTCATCTGGTAGAGCTGGCCGACCATCTGCAGGTTCTCACGGCCCGTCAAGTACTCGTCGACGGCGGCGAACTGACCGGACAGGCCGATCGAGCGCCGTACTTCGTTGGGGTTCTTGACGACGTCGATGCCCGCGACGACGGCCTTGCCGCTGTCGGGGGTGAGCAGCGTCGTCAGGCAGCGGACCGCGGTGGTCTTGCCCGCACCGTTCGGTCCGAGCAGGCCGAGGACGGTGCCTTCGGGGACATCGAGATCGACGCCGTCCAGAGCCTTTACATCGCCGAAGTGCTTGACCAGCCCTTCGGCGTAGATGGCGCCTGGCATGTGGGTTCTCCCAGTGTTTGGGTGATCTTTTACAGAAATCTTAGATTTGCCCGACTTATTGCGCGCGCGGGCGGGCGGGCAGGCACGCGGGCAGCCCTCGGGACGCGTGCCCGAGCGGACACACCATAACGCGATACATCGCGTCCCGCAGCCCCTTTGCGGGAAGCCTCAGGCGATCACGGTGTACCCGGCCTCGCGCAGCGAGGCGGCCACCTCCGCGCAGTGCTGCGGCCCCTTGGTCTCCAGGTGCAGTTCGACCTCCACCTCCGTGAGCCCGAGCCGGGGGTCGGTCCGTACATGACTCACGTCGACCACATTGGCATCGAGCACTGACAACGCCGCGAGCAGCGAGGCCAGCGCGCCGGGCCGGTCCGCCAGACGCAGCCGCAGGGACAGATAGCGGCCGGCCGCCGCCATGCCGTGGCGCAGGATCCGCTGCAGGAGCAGCGGGTCGACGTTGCCGCCCGACAGGACCGCGACCACCGGGCCCGTGAACTGCTCCGGTGTGCTGAGCAGCGCCGCGACCGGTGCCGCGCCGGCCGGTTCGACGACCTGCTTCGCGCGTTCCAGGCACAGCAGGACCGCGCTCGAGAGCGCGTCCTCGGAGACCGTACGGACCTCGTCCACCAGATCGCCAACGATTTTGAAGGGGACGTCTCCCGGGCGGCCCACCTTGATGCCGTCCGCCATCGTGGCCGGGTGCTCCAGGGCCACGGGGTGGCCGAGCGCGAGGGAGGGCGGATACGCGGCCGCGCCCGCCGCCTGCACGCCGATCACGCGGACGTCGGGCCGCAGCGCCTTGACCGCGACCGCGACCCCCGCGGCGAGCCCTCCCCCGCCGACTCCGAGGAGGATCGTGCGCACCTCGGGGCACTGTTCGAGGATCTCCAGGCCGAGGGTGCCCTGCCCGGCGATGATGTCGGCGTGGTCGAAGGGGTGGATGAACACGGCCCCCGTTGCGCGTGCGTAATCCTGCGCCGCGGCCAGGGTCTCGTCCACCACCTGTCCGTGCAGACGTACTTCGGCTCCGTACTCCCGCGTCGCCGCGACCTTCGGCAGCGGGGCGCCCTGCGGCATGAAGACGGTCGAGCGCACCCCCAGGAGCGAGGAGGCGAGGGCGACGCCCTGGGCGTGATTGCCCGCGCTGGCGGCGACCACCCCGGCCGCGCGCTCCTCGGCGATCAGGCCGGCGATCCGCACGTACGCACCGCGCAGTTTGAACGAACCGGTGCGCTGGAGGTTCTCGCACTTCAAGTGGACCGGGGAGCCGACCAGTTCGGTCAGGTGGCGGCTGCCCTCCATGGCGGTGACGCGGGAGACGCCGATGAGCATCTTCTGCGCTCCCCGCACATCGTCCAGCGTGACCGGGTGGCGGGGAGCGGACAGATGCAAGGAGTCACCGGTGCGGTAGTTCATGACATCGAGTCTGGCAGTCGGGGGCACTCGTGGCCTGGGCGGGGAATGTCTGGCCTCCGGTTTACGCAGCGCTGGTACGACAACGCCCCGGGCCGCGTACCCTGTCCCCCAATCCGCCGACCAACCATGAAGTGAGCCCCGGCCATGCCCACAACCCCGGACATGACGACCGACCACCCCTCAGGTGGGAAAAGCGCCGAGAAGAGCGTCCTTCTCGATCATCTGCAGCACGAGGTGGCCGTCTTCGCCCGCCGTGCCGAGCAGACCCGGCTCGGCGGGGTCGGGCAGCTGCGCAACTCCATGGACCGCGCCGCCTACCTGCTGCTCAACCGCCTGGACAACGAAGGCCCGATGGGCGTCAAGGCGCTCGCCGCGGCCATGGGTATCGACTCCTCGACGGTGACCCGGCAGGTCGCCCCGCTCGTGGAGTCCGGGATGGTCAAGCGCACCTCGCACCCCGAGGACGGGCGTGCGGTGGTGCTCGCGCTCTCCCCGCGCGGCCAGTCCCGCCTCGAAGAAGTACGGGCCTCGCGGCGTGAACTGATGGCCCAGCTGACCTCCGACTGGGCGCCGAAGGAGCGCGAGGACTTCTGCACGCTCCTCACGCGCTTCAACGACGCGCTGTCCGCACGGATGGGACAGGGAGCGACGTCGGAGGACATCCCGCCCGCATCGTGACCGTCAGGTGCCTTCCGGCCTCTTGACCGGGGACCCCGCACTGGCCTGATATGAGACCAGGACCTCCTGTGATGAGGTTCCAGGAGGCGCGGTGCGTGAGCGGCAGACGGTCCAACTCGTCCGCCGGGCCCGGGATTTCGAGTCATTCGTCGCGGGCGCGGCCGGACGGCTGCTGCATGCCGCGACGCTGCTGACCGCCGAGCCGCCCGACGACAATCCGCGCGCCCGGCGCCTGCTGACCGCCGCGCTCGCGCGTACGTACGCCTCCTGGGACCGGCTGCATGGCGAGGACCCGTACACCTATGCGCGCCAGCAACTCGCGTACCGCTTCCTGATGATGAGCTGGCGGCTGCGCGAAGGCAGGGGCGGGGCCCTCGGGATGCTCTCGCCGCAGGAGCGTCTGGTGCTCGTGCTGCGGGTCCACGAGGGCGTCGCGGAGGAGCAGACCGCGGCCCTGCTCGGGCTGCCGATGGAGCGGGTGCGGACGCTGTGCTTCCGCGCGATGTCGCTCGTGCTCGCCGGAAAGTCGGGAGCGCTGCGGCTCACGAGCACCGAGACGGTACGGGGGGTCGAGCGTGTCCGACCGTAAGGAGAACGAGGTCCGCCGGCTGCTCGACACCACACCGGCGCCCGCGGTGCCGGCCGAGTTGTACGACGACGTGGTGCGCCGCGGGTCGCGGCTGCTGCGGCAGCGGATGGTCGTGCGGCGGCTCATGTGGTGGGGGGCGGTGCTCGGCTTCCTGGCGTTCATGGTGTGGGTCGCGGTGACCGATCCGTTCGTACCGCCGCCGTCCGAGGTGACACCGCCGCTGCAGGGGTGGTGAGCGGTCCGCCTTGCGACGGACCGCTCACCCGGTGGGTCAGTCCCCGAGCGCCTGGCGCAGATCGGCGAGCAGATCGTCGGCCGACTCGATGCCCACCGAGAGCCGTACGAGGTCGGCCGGCACCTCCAGGGCCGAGCCCGCCACCGAGGCGTGGGTCATCCGGCCCGGGTGCTCGATCAACGACTCGACGCCGCCGAGGGATTCACCGAGCGTGAAGAGCTTCGCGTTGTTGCAGACGTCGACGGCCGCCTGCTCGCCGCCCTCGACGCGGAACGAGATCATGCCGCCGAAGGCCCGCATCTGCTTGGCCGCGACCTCGTGCCCGGGGTGCTCGGGCAGCCCCGGGTAGAGGACCTGCGTGACGCGCGGGTGCCGGGTCAGCATCTCGGCGATCTTCGTGGCGTTCTCGCTGTGCCGGTCCATGCGGACGGCCAGGGTCTTGATGCCCCGCAGCACCAGCCAGGCGTCGAACGGGCCCGCCACCGCGCCCATCGCGTTCTGGTGATACGCCAACTCCTCGCCCAGAGCGGGGTCGTTGGTGATCAGCGCGCCGCCGACCACGTCCGAGTGGCCGCCCATGTACTTGGTCGTCGAGTGCACGATGACATCGGCGCCGAGGGCGAGGGGCTGCTGGAGGTACGGACTCGCGAAGGTGTTGTCGACGACCAGCTTCGCGCCGGCGGTGCGGGCGAGGTCGGCGAGCGCGGCGATGTCCGTGATGCCGAGGAGCGGGTTCGAGGGCGTCTCGACCCAGATCGCCTTCGTACGGTCGGTGAGGGCCGCGCGGACCGACGCGGGATCACTCGTATCGGCGACCGAGAACTCCACGCCCCAGCGCGAGACGACCTTGGCGAACAGGCGGAAGGTGCCCCCGTACGCGTCGTCGGGGATCACCACGTGGTCGCCGGGGGCGAGCAGGGTGCGCAGGAGGCAGTCCTCGGCGGCCAGGCCCGAGGCGAAGGCGAGACCGCGGGTGCCGCCTTCGAGGGCGGCGAGGTTCTCCTCGAGGGCCGTACGGGTCGGGTTGGCGCTGCGGCTGTACTCGTAGCCGCCGCGCAGACCGCCGACGCCGTCCTGCTTGTACGTGGAGACCTGGTAGATCGGGGGGACGACCGCGCCGGTCAGAGGATCGGCGGTGTTGCCCGCGTGGATGGCCAGGGTCTCGAAACTCCGGGCCGCGCCGGGGGTGTTGTGCTCGTCGCTCATGGGGCCGAGGGTAGTCCGGCGGGGCGCCGGGTGCGGGGCGGTGCGGGTTCGGCCGGCGGCGCGGTGCGATCTCCGCTTGTTGTGGGGTGCGGTTTCGGCTTGTTGTGCGGTGCGGTTTCACCTTGCGGCGCGGTGCGGTTTCACCTTGCGGCGCGGTGCGGTTTGCGCTTGCTGTGCCGGGCGGTCTCCGCTTGCGGCGCGGCCTGGACTCTCCCCCGGTGGGAGAGTCCACGATGAAGGCGTGCACGAGGAACTGCTCACCATCGGACGTTTCGCCCGGCTGTGCCGGCTCAGCGTCAAACAGCTGCGGCACTACGACGAGATCGGCCTGCTCGCGCCCGTACGGGTCGACCCGGCCACCGGGTACCGCTACTACGCGGCCGACCAGGCACGCGACGCCCTGACCATCGCGCTGCTGCGGGAACTCGACCTGCCGCTCGCGGTGATCGGCGAGACCCTGACGACCGCGGAGCCGCACGTGCGCGCGAAGATCCTCCGCTCCGAACGCGACCGGCTCGCCGCCCGGATCCGCCGCGACCAGGGACGGCTGCGGATGCTGACGCGGGTGGCCGAGGGCCTTCCGTCGTACGAGGTGACCCTGGCGCAGGAGCCCGGGCGCCACCTCACCGTGGTGCGGGCCACGTGCGCGGCGGCCGACGTGGGGAAGGCGGTCGGCGAGTGCGTCGGGCGGCTTATGGGGGTGCTGGGAGCGGCCGGGCTCCTGCGCCAGGGTCACCTCGTACG
>NZ_JAAKZW010000292.1 GCF_011044995.1 Streptomyces mesophilus
ACCCCAGCCGGAACGCACCCGCCCCAGACCCTCCGTAGAATCGGACCCACTGTGTCCGAGCACCCCGAAAACACCGCAGCCGACGCATCCGCCGGCGAGCGCACCATCGCAGCCGACCCGTACGACGCCGAGACCCGCGCCGCCGCCTCCGCCGCCCGTGCGGAGAAGATGCGGCGGTTCGCCGAGGGCGAGGGACCGAGTCCCGACCCCGCCGGGTCGCACTTCGAGCGGCGGATCCGCAGCTTCCAGCCGCGCCGCAGCCGCGTCACCCTGAGCCAGGGCGACGCCCTGCGCAGGCTGTGGCCGAAGTGGGGCATCGAGATCGACGGCAAGCAGCGGCTCGACCTGGCCGAGATGTTCGAGGGACGCCCCGTCGTCCTCGAGATCGGCTTCGGCATGGGCGAGGCCACCGCGCAGATGGCCGCGGACGACCCGGACACCGGCATCCTCGCCGTCGACGTGCACACCCCGGGCCAGGGCAACCTCCTCGCTCTCGCCGAGCGGAACGGGCTGGACAACGTCCGCGTGGCCAACGGCGACGCGATCATCCTGCTCACCGAGATGCTCCGCCCCGACGCCCTCGACGGCGTGCGCGTCTACTTCCCGGACCCCTGGCCCAAGAAGCGCCACCACAAGCGGCGCATCATCCAGCCGGAGTTCCTGACGCTCGCCGCGGCGAGGCTGAAGCCGGGCGGCTTCCTCCACTGCGCGACGGACTGGGAGGAGTACGCCGAGCAGATGCTCGAGGTGCTCGAGGCCCACCCCGACTTCACCAACTCGCAGCCGGACGGCGGCTACACCCCGCGCCCGGCGTTCCGCCCGCTGACCCGCTTCGAGGGCAAGGGGCTCGACAAGGACCACGTCGTCCACGACTTGATCTTCCTGCGCGGCACCGAAGAAACCGACTGACCCGCGCCAACCTCACGGGCACCGTCGCACAAGCCGCCCGCCGCTCGTTAGGGTCGAGGGGTGAACGCACCGCCCCAGCCTCCGCACCCGCCGGCCCACCCGGTCGCCGGTCTCGGCAGGCCTGTGCACTGGTGGCAGCGCCGTGCCGTGAAAGCGGGCGCGCTGATCACCCTGCTCGCCCTGTCCGGTCTGGTGATCCTCGCCCTGGTCCGCAAGGAGACCGGTACCGAGGGCTTCCTGGTGGGTCTGGGCCTCGCGATATTTCCCGTACCGCTCCTGATAGCCGCGTTCCGCTGGCTCGACCGGGTCGAACCGGCGCCCTGGCGGAACCTGATCTTCTCGTTCGCGTGGGGTGCCTGCGCGGCCGCGCTGATAGCGATCGTCGCGAACTCCTTCGCCACCCGTTGGATAGCCACCAGAACCGCCGACCCCACGAGCGCCGACACCCTCGGCGCCACCGTCGTCGCACCGGTCGTCGAGGAGACGGTCAAGGCGGCGGCGATCCTGCTCGTCTTCCTGTTCCGCAGACGGGACTTCAAGGGTCTCGTCGACGGAGTGGTGATATCCGGGGTCACGGCCACCGGCTTCGCGTTCACCGAGAACATCCTCTATCTCGGCAACGCCTACGGCACCGACGAGGCCAGCGGAGTCGACGGCATCGGCTTTGACTCGGTCACCGCGGCGACCTTCTTCGTCCGCATCGTGATGTCCCCGTTCGCCCACCCGCTGTTCACGGTCCTCACCGGCATCGGCTTCGGCTTCGCCGCCCTCGCCGCCGACCGGCACCGCTTCCGCCGGATCCTGTTCCCGCTCGCCGGCCTGCTGCTCGCGATGGGCATGCACGCCGCATGGAACGGCTCCGCCTCCTTCGGCGGCCTCGGCTTCTTCTTCGTCTACGTCGGCTTCATGGTCCCGTCGTTCGGCCTGCTGACCTGGCTGACGGTCTACAGCCGCCAGCGCGAACTGCGCACGGTCCGCGAGGAACTTCCCGCGTACGTCGCCGCCGGCTGGCTCACCGCCCCCGAGCCGTACGCCCTCGGCACCCTGCGCGCCCGCCGCATGGCACGCCAGTACGCGGCGGGGGCCCACGGCAAGGACGTGGCACGCACCGTCCGCGAGTACATCTCCCTCGCCACGGCCCTGGCGTTCCTGCGCCACCGGGGCCGCAGCGGCCGTGCGGGCGCCGATTTCGTCGCCCGGGAAAGGGAGTTGCTTCAGGCGCTCTGGTCCCGTCGGGGACCCTCGCGCCCGGCTCTCGACCATGCGGCACGGATGACGGCGCCGGCGTTCCCGCAGCCGTACGCCCCGTACGCGCAGCCATACGGGCAGCCGATGACGGCGTCCGGCCCGCAGATCCCCTACATCCCGTACATCCCGAGCCAGCCGGGGTACGGCTATCCGCACCCGCAGCAGCCCCTCGGGAACCAGTACGCGGCCCACAACCCGTACGCGCCACCCGCGAGCTGAGCGGGCGGCGCGTACACAGCGGAGTCCGGACCAGGTGCAGGCCCGACTAGGCGGAAGCCGCCGTCAGAAGTCGCAGCTCGTCGTCCGTGAGCGTCAGCTCCCCCACCGCGAGCAGCGCGGGCAGCTGCTCCACGGTGCGCGCCGAGGCGATCGGCGCGACCACCGTCGGCTGGGCGGCGAGCCAGGCGAGCGCCACCGTGGCGAGTTCGGCGCCGTGCGCCTTCGCCACGGTGTCGAGGGCATCGAGCACCCGCCGGCCGCGCTCGGTCTCCAGATGCTTGGCCGCACCGCCCGCGCGCGGGCTGTCGACCTCGGCGCCCGGGCGGTACTTGCCGGTGAGGAAGCCGGAGGCCAGCGCGTAGTACGGCACGGCGGCCAGACCCCACTGCGAGGCGAGCTCCTGCTTCGAACCCTCGTACGTTTCACGTGAAACAAGGTTGTAGTGCGGCTGAAGCGCCACATACCGGGCAAGGCCTTCACGCTCGGCGAACTCCAGTGATTCCCGGAGCCGTTCAGCGGTGAGGTTCGAGGCGGCCACGGCCCGCACCTTGCCCTCGCGCACCAGCGCGTCGAGCGCGGTGACGATCTCCTCGACCGACACCGCTTCGTCGTCGAAGTGCGTGTAGTACAGGTCGATGTAGTCGGTCCCGAGCCGGCGCAGCGACTCCTCGGCGGCGGCCTTGATGGTGGCCGCCGAGAGGCCCTTGTACGCGGGGTGCGCGCCGACCTTGGTGGCGATGACGACATCGGAACGGTTGCCGCGCGCGGCCAGCCACTTGCCGATCAGGGTCTCGGACTCGCCGCCCTGGTTGCCGGGGGCCCAGGCCGAGTAGGAGTCGGCGGTGTCGATGAAGTTGCCGCCGCCCGCGCTGTACGCGTCGAGTACGGCGAAGGTCCGGGTCTCGTCGGCGGTCCAGCCGAAGACGTTGCCGCCGAGGCAGAGCGGATGGACTTCGAGGTCGGAGGAGCCGAGGTGGCGCAAGGAGGTCATGAACTGATCAACGCCCGCACGGGAAGCCGCTATTCCTTGCACGCAATGAACGCAAAGCGCCCATGAAACCCAAAACCGGCAGCCCTGACGTCGGGGGGTTGCCGTCAGGACTGCCGGGGTTCAGGTGCGCCGTACCCCTACGGCGCTCACAAGTTCCGTACGAAAATCAGGGGTTGAGGCCCTTGCTCTGCAGCCAGGCCATCGGGTCGATCAGGCTGCCGCCCGACGTCTCGACCTCGAGGTGCAGATGCGGTCCGGTGGAGTTGCCGGTGGAGCCCACACGGCCGATGACATCGCCGGTCGTGACCTTCTGGCCGACGCTGACGCCGATCGACGACTGGTGGTTGTACGCGATCTCCGTACCGTCCGAGAGCTCGACCACGGTGCGGTAGCCGTACGAGCCGGACCAGCCGGCCTCCTTGACGGTGCCGGTGTGGACGGACTTGATGGGGGTACCTGTGGGAGCAGCGAAGTCCAGACCCGTGTGGGACCCGGAGGACCACATGGAGCCGGCCTGACCGAAGGTCGAGGTGATCGTGTACGACGTGGTGGGAAGCGAGTAGCTCGCGGCCAGCTTGGCCAGGCGCTCCGCCTCGGCCTTGCGCTTGGCCTCTTCCTCCGCCTTGCGCTTGGCCTCCGCCTCGGCCTTCTCGGCGGCTTCCTGCTTCTCGGCGGCGGCCTTCGCGGCCAGTTCGGCGGCGGCCTGCTCGGCAGCGGCCTGAGCGGCGGCGTCCGCCTCGTCCTCCTGGTTCTGCGCCTGCTCCAGGATGCGGGCCCGCAGGGCCTCGCCCGCGTCGGCGGTGGACTGCTCGCTGGAGCTGGTGGCGGCCACGGGCAGGGTGGCCGCGGTGGCCTGCGCGACACCGGACTGCTCGTCGGCACCGGAGTCGGAGTCGTCGGATATCAGGGAGCCGACGACGGGAATCTTCTTGGCCTGCTCGCCGAGGTCCGGCATGGAGATCGGGACCGGCGGCTTGTCCTTCGCGGTGGCTATGCCGCCCGCGCCGACGGCGGCTATGACACCGACGCCGAGAACGGTGGAGCTGCGTGCGAGTCCGCCGCGCTGCTTGGCGACACGGTGCCGGCCACGTACCGGGCGGATGGAATCCTCGGTCGGGTTCCACTCCTCCCAGGACTCGTCGTCGTACCTGAACTCCTGGGTGCTGTCCGCGAAATAGGGATCAGCGGTGGTGCCTCGGCCTGCGGGGGTCGCCACTGGGGCGGACTCCTTTCCTTCCTTCTCGCCTACCGGGTTAGCTGACGGGTTCGGAACAGGAAGGTTTCCTACGGGCGTTGACACCTTCAGAGAAGGCCTCGCTTGCCCGATTCACCCCAAAAAGTGGTTCCCCGGCTCCCTTGCGGGATTAAGCGTGTGCGCACGGAGCCATCTCTTGTGACGGCTGGGACGACCGCGCTGCGTTATCGAACGTTAATAGACGGGGGCCCAGGATTCCAAGCCGTTCCGACAGATCGTTAGCGGCTTTGGCCTGGACTTAGGGGACACGAGGGGTCGGAATCGGACGAGTCGCCAAGGAAGTTGAGACAAGTCACTGTCATCAGATTTCTGACGGTGCATCAATTGTTATGCAGAGGGCTGCCCCTCGGTCACCTTCGGTGACATCGCGGTCCTCGCGGCCGGCCGCGCGATCGCGAGCAGCGCCATGTCGTCGGTAGCTCCGCCGCCGGTGTGCTCGCGCACCTCGTCGACGAGCGCGGAGAGCAGAGCGTCGGGCCCGGGGAACATCCGCCCTTCGAGCCGCGCCGCCGGATCGTAGAAGACCCCCTCGGCGCTGCGCGCCTCGCTCAGGCCGTCCGTGTAGAACAGCAGCATCGCCCCCGCCGGAAGGTCGGCCGTCACCGCGCGGTCCGGCCAGGACGCCAGATCGCTCATCCCGAGCGGCAGCGCGGCCTGCTCGGGTGCGAGGATCCGCAGCCTTCCGTCCGGGTGCAGGAGCAGCGGTTCCGGATGCCCGCGGTTGATGAGCCGTACGGCATCGTGTTCGTGCGAGATCTCGGCGAGCACCGCGGTCGTGAACCCCTCCACCGCGTCGAGCCCGTCCCGACGGGTCCCCTCGCGGGCCAGCGCCCGCTCCAGGCGGAGCGCGACCGCTTCGAGCGTGGCCTCCTGCTCGGAGGCCTCACGGAAGGCGCCGATGACGACGGCCACGGCCTCCACCGCCCCCAGGCCCTTGCCCCGTACGTCCCCCACGATCATCCGCACCCCGTGCGGGGTGTCCTGCACCGCGTACAGGTCACCGCCGATGAACGCGTCCGCCTGCGCCGCCTCGTACCGCGCCGCGACCTCGAGACCCCCGATCCGCGCGGCCGGCTCCGGCAGTACGGCGCGCTGGGCGGCCACGGCGATGTTGCGGGCCGAAGCCAGCTGCTCGCCGCTGCGCGTGACGACCCGGTTGATCAGCACCGCGAGCACGGCGACGGTCACCACCGTCACGATCTCGGTGAGGGACTCGGTCTTGCCCAAGGTCCCGTTGTAGAGATGCAGCCCGGTGAGCGCGCCGACCGCGATGAAGCCCGTCAGGAGCGTGTTGGCCAGCGAGAAGAACGGTGCGGCGATCAGCGGAGCGGCGGAGAAGAGCGGTGCCCCGGTGAAACTGGGCGGGGTCGCGATCGAGAGCAGCAGTCCGCCGCCGATGAGCAGCAGCGGCAGGGTCCTGACGAAGGCGCGGGTGCGGGTGATCCCGGGGCGGGCCTCGTACGCGTCCGCGCCCTTGGCCGTGTGCCGTCGTCCTCGCTTCCCCACCGGCCTGTCTCCTGCCACCGTCCGACCCGGTGTGACGTGTCCCGGGGTTTCCGGGAGCTCCTCTTCGTCGCTCCCGGCAGCCGCGGGCCACCGCCGCGCACCTCACCAGGGTTCCCGCAGGCGGGTCGGGCGGCGAATCCGTACGGGCCGATCAGGTGACCGCGGGTGCCGCCTGCCTGGTCACGGAGGCCCCGTCGGGTCCTCGATTCCGGCCTCGCGGAAAACCGTGGCGCGAGGTGTCCCGCGGATGGCGTACAGTTGTGTTTACCGACGCGGGGTGGAGCAGCTCGGTAGCTCGCTGGGCTCATAACCCAGAGGTCGCAGGTTCAAATCCTGTCCCCGCTACTCAGGACGAAGGCCCGGCACGTGAAAACGTGCCGGGCCTTCGTGCGTCCGGGCTCCTGCACCGTGGGTCCGGGCTCCTGCCCCGCGCCTCACCGGTACGTCACCGCAAGCGAGCACTCACCGCACCGGCCAGCGCGCCCACACCTCACGGCCCGAGGGCGGCGAGGTCCGGCCGGGGGTGGCGGGCAGTTCCTTCCAGCCCCACGCGCGGAGCAGCTCCCGCGTCCCGGCCCGGTCCCCGTCGACGCCCGCCACCACCAGGTCCGTGCCCAGGCGCGAGAGCAGCAGATCCGTGAGCCGGGTCGCGACACCGCGCCGGCGCTGCGCGGGCAGCACCATCAGCTCGGTGAGCGCGAACACCCGCCCGGACGCGGTGAGTTCCTCCGCCTGCGGTGTCACCTCGACGGGGAAGTCGGCCCACCAGGCCCCGTCACGGTCCAGGCGGTACCCGTAGGCGCAGCCGGCCAGGCCGGTCGCGTCGGCGACCGCCATGTCGAATCCCTCGCGCTGCACATGCCGTGCGAAGCGGCGCAGAAAGCCTGCCCGATCCCGGTACTCGGCCCCGGCGGCGCCGCGGTACGCCGTGACGTACACATCGGCGACGGCCTCTCTCTGCTGTTCGGCCTGCCATCGGCTGAGCCTGCGCAGATACACGTCGGCCATCCGGCCTCCCCTCACGGTCCCTTCGGCGCGGCCCGTTCAGCGGGCCTGCTTGTGCGTGGTGCGGTCCCGACGGCGGCGCGCCCCGAACCGCCCACGGCCTCCGTCGCGATGGTCGTGCCGGTCGGCCACGGCGGGCAGCGGGGCGTGCGGTGGCGGCGGCGTCACCGCGATGCCCGGCTCGGTGGAGGGCCGGCGGCCGGCCTGGGCGGGGCTGTACGTACGCAAGGCGATCCTCTCGGCGTGCTGGAGGTTGAGGCGGTGGATCACATACGCGGCGAGGGCGATAAGCAGCAGGAAGGCGGCCGCGGTGAGGGCGGCTTCCATGCCGGTCACCGCCCCGCGGCCAGGGAGACGGCGTGCACGGAGGTCGCGCCGCCCTCGTACTCCCACGACTCCTGCGCACTCTGCGGCCGGTCCTGCACCGCCACGTCGTGGCCGGCGAGCGCGGCGGCTACGAGATCGGTGGCGGTCAGCGCGGGGCCGTCCACCACGCAGGCTGCGCTCATCAGCCGGGCCGCCGTCGCGGCATCCGTCTCGGGAGGGATCACCAGAAGGTCCCAGCGGCCGGTCCCGTAACCCAGCAACAGCAGCTTGTGCGGGTCGAGTTCGGCGGCGAACCAGCCGACCTTCAGGACACGGTGACCGAGGGGCACTTTGCGCGGGACGACGGGCCAGAGCATCGGATTGACGGCGACGCGGGTGACGCGGCCCCACAGCGGATCGAGCACTTCCACCAGGTCGGGGAGTTCGGCGGTCAGGTCACGCGAACGGGGCCACCAGGCGCCGTCGAGCAGCCCCTGGCCGGTGGGGGACTTGAGCGCCACACGGGCGCCGGAGGGTGAAGGCGGTGGGGTGATCCGGAGGGACTTAGTGGTCGCGATCATGATGCGGACCCGTCTTCGGGGCGACACGGTGGCCGTCCCCGATGCCTTGGCTCACCGAGGACGAGACCCGCGTGGATGCCGGAGTTCGAAGTGCCCTTGGTGTTTCCACGGTACTCCTGCGGGGCGCCTCGGTGACGAGTGCGTCACCAGCCACTCTGTCCGATTCGGCACCGCTCCTCGGCCCCCGCCCGGTTCGGCACCGCCGCTCGGCCGGCACCGCGCCGCCCGCCCCACCGGTCCCGTCACCGGGCCGCGCTCTCCGCCTCCATCAGACCGGAGCCGGTGAGATGGAGAGCGGGGTCCGCCGCCGCGCTCATCAGCCGGGCGGCCGCGCCTGCCTCGCTGTCCGGCGGTACGACGAACAGGTCCCAGCGGCCGGCCCCGTACGAGAAGAGCCGGATCGTGTACGGGTCGAGCCCGGCCACGTACCAGGTGGCCGTGACCGTGTGCCCCGTCACGGGCAGGGTGCGCGGCTCCTTCGCCCAGCTGCCGTGGTGCGTGGCGATCCGGGTCACTCGGCCGCGCGAGGCATCGAACACGTCGGTGAGCGCGGCCAGTTCGGCGGAGAGGTCGTCGGTGCGCGGCCACCAGGCACCGCACACCGGACCTGCCGGGAAGGTCGGCGGGCGCAGGGCGAGCCGGGCGGGCGGGTACGCGGCGGGCGGCCGGAATCCGGCCGAACTGCGGTGGGTGGTCGGTGCGTTCATGACGCACGCCCCTCTTGGGGCCGCCGGTCCGCGGCCCCGTGTCGTGGTGCGCCGGAGGCGACGCCGAACGGGGTCGGCGTACGAGGAGCACCCGGTGACCCCAGCGTACGCCCGGCCGATTTTCCTCCGACAGGAGTACGGTGAGGGAGGCGAGGACGTTCGCACGGAGGCACCGCTCTCTTCGAAGTCCCTGGCGGGACCCGAATCCTCGGAGTCCTTGGAGGCACCCGATCCCCTCGGAACCCTGAAGACACCCGACCCTTCGGAGCCCCTCCCC
>NZ_JAAKZW010000293.1 GCF_011044995.1 Streptomyces mesophilus
ATTGAGCAGATCCGAACTGCGTGCGGTTCTGCCCAATCGCCGCAGGGGCTGGATGGTCTGCTCAAACGCCGCAGGGGCTGAAGTCGGGCTGAAGGATCAGAACCCCCGCAGCGCCCCACCATCCACCGGCACCATCACCCCCGTCAGATACGAAGCCGCCGGCGACAGCGTGAACGCGGCCACGCGGCCGAACTCCTCCGGGGTGCCGTAGCGGCGGAGCGGGATGCGGGACTCGTTGGCGGCGCGGGCCGCGTCCGGGTCGGGGGAGAGGCCGTCCAGCTGGCGCATGCGGTCCGTGGCGATCCGGCCGGGCAGGAGGCCCAGGACGCGGATGCCGCGGGGGCCGACCTCGTCCGACAGGGACTTGGCGAAGCCCGCGAGGCCGGGGCGCAGTCCGTTGGAGATGGTGAGGCCGCCGATCGGCTCGTACACCGAACCCGACAGGACGAAGCCGATCGCACCGCCCTCGCCGAGCTCCGCCGCCGCGCCGCGCGCGAGCCGTACCGCGCCGAGGAAGACGGAGTCGAAGGCGGCCTGCCACTGCTCGTCGGTGTTGGAGGCGGCCGTGCCGGGGGCCGGGCCGCCGACGCTGATGAGGATGCCGTCGAAGCGGCCGAAGCGCTCACGCGCGGTGTCGACGAGCCGCTGCGCGGTGGCCGGGTCGGCATTGTCGGCGCCGACACCGACGGCGTTCTCGCCGAGCGCGGCGGCCGCCTCGGCGGCGGCCTTCTCCTCGCGCCCGGTGATCACGACCTTCGCGCCGTCCGCGACAAGCGCGGCGGCACTCGCGTGGCCCAGGCCGCGGGTGGCTCCGGTGACGACGTACACACGGTCCTTCAGTCCAAGATCCATGGACCCATCCTGCCGCGTACGCCCCGTCAGGGGGAGACGGGGGTCAGGCCGGAACCGCCTCGGTCCGTTCCTCGGATGCGGCGGCCGAGCGCTCGCGCCGTTCGCGTACTTCCCGCCGTACGAGGAAGACCCAGCCGACCGGGACGGCCGCCGTGAACAGCCACCACTGGATGGCGTACGCGAAATGGTTGCCGATCGAGTCGTGGTCCGGCTCGGGCAGCTGCTCGGGGGAGTCGGTCGCCGGGTGGGTCAGTTCGATGTAGCCGCCGAGCACCTCCTTGTTCAGGAGCTGGGCCTGCTGCTCGCTGCTGATCAGCATCACCTGGCGGTCCGGCAGGCCCTTGAGGTCCTTGATGCCGCTCGCGTCCGTGGTCTGCGAGGCCATCAGACGGCCCGTCACCGTGAGCTCGCCCGACGGCGGCGGCGGAACCTTCGGGAACGCCTTCTGGTCACTGGCCGTGGGGACCCAGCCCCGGTTCACCAGGACGACCTTGCCGTCCTGGAGCACGAACGGGGTCAGGACGTGGAAGCCGATCCGGTCGTCGGAGTTGGTGCGGCGGCGGACGACGACCTCGTGCCCGGTGTCGAAGCGGCCGGTCGCGGTGACCCGGCGCCAGTAGTCGGCGCGCGGCAGGGTCTCGTCCGGCGAGGTGAGCTCCTCGACGGGGACGGGCTTCGCGTCGAGGCTCTTCGCGATCAGCGCGTTCTGTGCGACGCGGGCCTGATGCCGGTGCAGCTGCCAGAAGCCCAACTCGATCATCACGGGGATGAGCACGAGGGCGAGCAGGGTGACGAACACCCACTGCCGGGTCAACAGGAAGCGGTACACGCCGACGACGGTACCCCGGCATGCGAAGGCCCCCTGCGGGAGGGGTCCCGTAGGGGGCGTTATCGGTCGGTAAGCGGTCAGGACGCGAGGCGCTCACACCCGGTCGACGATGCCCACCTGCCCCTCCGCGCGCGAACAGTGCGCACCGCAGTACCAGTGCCCCTCGACCTCGACGCCCTGGCCGATGATCCGGCACCGGCAGTGCTCGCAGATGGGCGCCATACGGTGGATGGCGCACGAGAAGCAGTCGAAGACGTGGACCGCGCCCTGGGCGTGGACCTCGAAGCTCATGGAGTAGTCGTTTCCGCAGACCTCACAACGTGCCATGCGCCACACAGTGGGACCCGCATGCCGCCTCGCCGCCGAGGCATGCGGCGTGCGGGCTGATAATCACCCGGACAGCTGCCCGGGTCTCAAGGGGTCGCCGCCGCGGGCTCCACATCCCGCAGCAGCTGGCCGAACGCCGCCTCGTCCACGATCGGGGTGCCGAAGCCCTTCGCCTTGACGACCTTGGACGTACCGGAATCCGGATCATTCGTGACAAGCAGGCTCGTCAGCCGCGACAGGCTGGTCGCCACATGCAGCCCCGCCTCGACGGCCCGGTCCTCGAGCAGCTCGCGCTCGGTCGAGGTGTCGCCCGAGAACGCCACCCGCATCCCCTGGCGCAGCGGCCGCCCCTCCTCGTACCGCCCCGGATTCGGGTACGGGCTCGGCGGGAGCTTGCGGGCCTGGCGCCAGTTGGCCTGCGGACGGTACTGGTGGCCGATGCCCGGCTGCGCGGGCGGTGCGCTCCACTCGGTCAGCGGCCGGCATTCGTGCAGCGGCAGCCGTACCGCGTCCCGCGCCGCCGCCCGCAGGCTCGGCCGGAAGGCCTCGGCGAGCACCCGGGCGTCGTCGAGCGCGTGGTGCGCGCGCTGCTGTACGACACCGAAGTGGGCCGCGAGCGACTCCAGTTTGTGGTTGGGCAGCGGGAGCGCCAGTTCCTTCGACAGGGCGATGGTGCACAGCCGCTGCCGTACGGGCGGAGTGAGCGTGGCCCGCGCGTACTCGCGGGCGATCATCTGCCAGTCGAAGACCGCGTTGTGCGCGACGAGCACCCGGCCTTCGAGCCGCGCCGAGAACTCCTCGGCGATCTCGGGGAAGAGCGGGGCGCCTTCGAGGACGTCGCTCGTCAGGCCGTGGATCCATACCGGACCGGGGTCACGCTCGGGGTTGACCAGCGTGTACCAGTGGTCCTCGACCTCGCCGCGGGCGTCGAGCCGGTAGACGGCGGCGGAGATGATCCGGTCGTCGCGGGCGAGACCCGTGGTCTCGACGTCGACGACCGCATACCCCGACGGGTAGGCGGTCGGCCACGGCGTAGCGGTCGTGCGGTCTTCGAGCATGGTTCACGAGGATAAGGCCCGCGACTGACACTCCGGACCGCCGGGGCTCAGCGTGGCGCCGGCCCCAACAAGCCGTCCACCATGGCGCGTACGGAGAGCAGGAAGAGCCGCTCCGGATCCGGCGGCCCGGTAAGGCCTTTGGCCAGCGCGGGATCGTGCTCGGCGGTGGCTTCGTCCCACAGGCCCTCGTCGCCCGGGTACTGCACGGGCGCGCGTTCGCGATTGCGTTCCACGAGGACGAAGCCGACCACCTGGAAGAGCAGCGACCGTACGACGTCGGCGGCCCGGGTCCCGCGCAGTCCGGCGGCATGGACCTCGTGCACCAGGGCCTGGGTCGCGGGCTGGAACATCCGCTCCGTCAGGCCCCGTTCGTGGACCATCGCCACCAGATGCGGATGCCCGCGCAGCTGGCGGCGCAGGGCGCGGGTGACCGAGACGATGCGGGCGGCGGGGGTGCGGCCCTGGGCGCGGATCTCGCCGAGGTCGGCGACCGTGCGTTCGACGAGGGCTTCGAGCAGCGATTCGCGGTTGCCGACGTGCCAGTAGATCGAGGTGACCGCCGTGCCGAGTTCGGCGGCGAGCTTGCGCATGGTCAGGGCGCGCGGGCCGTCCTTCTTGACCATCGCCGCGGCGGCGTCGAGGACGGCGTCCCGTGTGAGTGCGCGCTTCGGCGAGCTGGGCTGGCTGGTCATCGGGTCCCCAATTTCCGTTTCCTGCACGGCTCTTTACCCTTCATCGCGGGCGGTGTAACAGTGTTACAGACTCGCGGGAACACCCCCATCGAAGGGCGGTACGCCATGGCACGAGTACGGTACGGCGCGCGCACGGAGGCCGAGATCCAGGCTTCGCGCGAGAAGAGTTCCAAGCTCCCCGACATCTGGTCGACCGGTGTGGTGGCCGTCTGGGAGAGCGATCCCGACGCGGTGGCCGCGGTGCTTCCGCCGCCGCTCAAGCCCGCCGAGAAGCCCCTGGTGCGGGCGAACATCAGCAAGGTCGACCTGCCCGGCTATCCGCTGGGCGCCGGATCGGTCGCGGTGGCCGCCGAGCACAACGGGGTCGTCGGCTGGTATCCGCTCGTGATGCCGATGACCCATGAGCGGGCGCTGATCGGCGGCCGTGAGGTCTTCGGCGAGCCGAAGAAGCTCGGCGAGGTGACCGTCGACCGGGACGGTCTCGTCGTGAACGCCAAGCTGGCCCGGCACGGCATCGCGTTCGTGGAGGTACGGGGCGCCGTCAGTGGTGACCTGCCGATCCCCGAACCCACCACGAAGACCGACTTCTACTTCAAGTTCCTTCCCGCCGTGGACGGTTCGGGCTTCGACGCCGATCCGGTGCTCGTGCACTGCACCCGTAACGAGAAGGTGCGCAAGCTGGAGCGGATCACCGGGGACATCGTCCTGCGGGAGTCGATGTTCGATCCGATCGCGGATCTCCCCGTACGCACGATCGTGGAGATCACCATCGGCGAGAAGACCACCGACCAGAAGGGCAAGGTCGTCGAACGGGTCAGCGCCCAGGCCCTGTTGCCGTACATCCACCAGCGCTACGACGACCCGCAGCAGATCCTCGACGGTCCCCCGGAGGGAAGCACAGAGGGAAGCACAGAGGGCAGCGACAAGGCGCCCCAGGCGGGGAAGGTCGACGCCTGATGAAGCTGGAAGCAGGACAGGTCGCCGTCGTCACCGGGGCCGCGAGCGGGATCGGCCTGGCGATGGCGCGGCGCTTCGCCGCCGCCGGGCTCAAGGTGGTCCTCGCGGACGTGGAGGAAGGCGCCCTGGAGAAGGCCGCCGCTTCCCTGCGCGAGGACGGGGCCGAGGTGCTCGCCCGCGTGGTGGACGTATCCGACCGCGATTCCGTGCTCGCGCTCGCCGACGCCGCGTACGACACGTACGGCGCGGTCAATGTGCTCTGCAACAACGCCGGTGTCGGCTCGGGCGCCGAGGGCCGGATGTGGCAGCACGAACCCAACGACTGGAAGTGGGCGTTCTCGGTCAATGTCTGGGGTGTCTTCCACGGCATCCAGGCCTTCGTGCCGCGCATGATCGAGGGCGGACAGCCGGGTCACGTGGTCAACACCTCGTCCGGTGACGGCGGTATCGCCCCGCTGCCCACCGCCTCGGTGTACGCGGTGACCAAGGCGGCCGTCGTGACGATGACCGAGTCGCTGTACGCGCATCTGAAGGCGGAAGGCGTCCAGGTCGGCGCGTCCGTGCTCTTCCCCGGACCGCACATGCTGCGAACCGGACTGTGGGAGTCGCACCGCAACCGGCCCGAGCGCTTCGCCAAGGAGCGGCCGCGCAAGACGCCGTACCGCAGCCTCGACCAGTGGGAGTCGGCGATGAAGGAGGCCGGCCAGGAAGTGCAGTTCACGCCGGTCGAGGAGGTCGCCGACTTCGTGGCCGAGTGCATCGAGGCCGGGAGCTTCTGGATGATGCCGGCCAGCGAGCACAGCGACCGGCAGATCAAGGCGCGGTCGCAGTCGATGCTCGACCGTGCGAACCCCGCGTATCTCGAAAGCTTCATCCTGGACTGAGAGGTGCCCGTCATGACCGATGCGCAGGATCCGTACCTGATCATCTCCTCGGACTGCCACGCCGGGCTTCCGACCGAGGAGTACCGGCCGTATCTGGACTCCCGTTTCCACCGTGAGTTCGACGAATTCCTCGCGGGCCGCGACCGGCGCCGCGAGGAGGCGACCCGGCTCGGCATCCGCAACGAGGCCTTCGCCGACAAGTGGTTCAGCGACAACGAGGAGGGCCTGAGGGGTGGTTGGGACGTCGCCCAGCGCCTGAAGGAACTGGACGGCGACGGGGTGGCCGCCGAGGTGGTCTTCCCGGACGCCGACGCCGTCGACAGCCAGACCGCCGCGCCCTTCGGCGTGGGCCTCGGGCTCTCCGGCGACCAGGACCCCGAGCTGGGGATGGCGGGCGCGCAGGCGCACAACCGGTGGCTCGCGGAGTTCGTGTCGCAGAATCCCGAACGGCACTGCGGCGTCGCCCTGTTGCCCATCACCGCCGACCCCGACAAGGTCGTCGCCGAGATCCACCGGGCCAAGGAGTCCGGGCTCGGCGCACTGATGATCCCCTCGATGTGGGTGGACCACCCGCCGTACCACGACGCCCGCTACGAGCCCATCTGGGCGGCGGCCGCCGAAGCCCAGATGCCCCTGGTCACGCACTCGGGCGCGGCGCCGCGCCACGAGTACGGCGACCACCTCGGCATCTACGTCAGCGAGGTGACGTGGTGGCCGGCCCGGCCGCTGCACTTCCTGATCTGGTCCGGGGTGTTCGAGCGGCACCCGGGGCTCAAGTTCGGTGTGGCGGAGTCGGGTTGCTGGTGGCTGCCCAACCTCCTGTGGTTCATGGACCGGCTCTACCTCGGCGCGCACGGCGGGAAGAAGCTCTCGCCGTTCTCCGCGCTGAAGCGGCCGCCGAGCGAGTATCTGGACCGCCAGGTGTTCATCTGCGCGACGAACACCAAGCGGCGTGAGCTCGCCCAGCGGTACGAGATCGGCGTGGACAACATCCTGTGGGGCTCCGACTTCCCGCACCCGGAAGGGACCTGGCCCAACACCCGCAACTGGCTCAAGAACACCTTCCACGACATCCCCGTGTCCGAGACCCGGCGGATGCTCGGTCTCGCGGCGGCCGACGTCTTCGGCTTCGACACGGACAAGCTCGCGCCGATCGCCCAGCGCATCGGCCCCACGCCGGCCGACCTCGGCCAGCCCGAGGACCAGGCCGCCGTCGAGGCATCCTGGGCCCGCTCGCGCGACGTGGGCCGGCACTGGATCACCGGCAACGACTTTCCCGTGATGGGTCCTGTGACGGGGGGGAACCCGTGAACCAGAGCCGCGGCGTGCCGAGCGCACCCACCGACCGCTACACGGTCATCTCCGCCGACTGCCACGCCGGCGCCGATCTCCTCGACTACAAGCCCTACTTGGCGTCCAAGCACCACGAGGCGTTCGACGCCTGGGCGGCGACCTACGTCAATCCGTACGAGGATCTGCTGGCCGACACCGCGGACAAGAACTGGAACTCCGACCGCCGGGTCGCCGAGCTGGAGGAGGACGGGATCGTCGCGGAGGTGGTGTTCCCCAACACCATCCCGCCGTTCTTCCCCTCCGCCGCGCTGATGGCTCCCGCACCCACGCCCGAGGAGTTCGAGCAGCGGTGGGCGGGCCTGCGCGCCCACAACCGCTGGCTCGCGGACTTCTGTGCCGCGGCGCCCGGGCGGCGCGCGGGCGTCTTCCAGATCCTGCTCAACGACGTGGACGAGGCGGTCAAGGAGATCCGCTGGGCCCACGAAGCGGGACTCACCGGCGGACTGCTCCTGCCCGGTACGCCGCCGGGTTCGGGCCTGCCCGAGCTGTACTCCCAGGTGTACGACCCCATCTGGAGCACCTGCGCGGAGCTGGGCATCCCGGTCAATCACCACGCCGGCTCGGCCTCCCCGCCACTGGGTGACGAACCCGCGGCGCGCGCGGTGTTCATGGTGGAGACGACCTGGTTCTCGCACCGCGCCCTGTGGCACCTGATCTTCGGGGGAGCCTTCCGCCGTCACCCGGACCTGAAGCTGGTCCTGACGGAACAGGGCTCGGGCTGGATCCCCGGCGTCCTGGACATGCTGGACTACTACCACGCACGCCTGGTCAAGGCCGCGACCAAGGCGGCGGGCCCGAAGGCGAACACGGCGGAGTCCAAGTTCGGCCAGGGCCTCGCGGCCTCCATGGGCAAGGGCCCCTCCGAGGTGTGGCGCGAGAACTGCTTCGTCGGGGCGAGCTTCATGCGCCCGCACGAGGTGCCGCTGCGCGACCGGATCGGCCTCGACAAGATCATGTGGGGCAGCGACTACCCGCACGACGAAGGCACCTATCCGTATACGAGGGAGGGCCTGCGGATCGCCTACGCCGGTCTCGACCCCGCGGAGATCACCGCGATGGTCGGCGGCAACGCGGCCCGCGTCTACGGCTTCGACCTCGACCTCCTCGACCCGATCGCGGCGAAGGTCGGGCCGACGGTCGAGGAGATCGCCGAGCCCCTGAAGGAACCGCCGGCGGACGCGACTTCGCCGGTGTTCGCCCCGGGGGGCAAGGTCCGCGTGTGGTGACCCGGTCATGCCGGGAGGGCGTGAGACCCTCCCGGCATGACCGCTCCCGACGCGCCCGAAGTGCCCCACGAGCCGCACGACCAGGGCATGTCCACCCGTCTGAACTGGCTGCGGGCCGCGGTGCTCGGCGCCAACGACGGCATCGTCTCCACCGCCGGGCTCGTGGTCGGCGTCGCGGGCGCCACGTCCGACCGCTCGACGCTGCTCACGGCGGGCCTCGCGGGACTGCTCGCCGGCTCCATGTCCATGGCGGCCGGCGAGTACGTCTCCGTATCGACGCAGCGCGCCTCGGAGAAGGCGGCGCTCGCGATGGAGAAGCGCGAACTGCGCGAACAGCCGGCGGCCGAACTCGACGAGCTGGCACAGCTGTTGGAGGACCGCGGGCTCAGCGCCACTGTGGCCCGCGAGGCGGCGGAGCAGCTCACGGAGAAGGATGCGCTGCGAGCGCATGCGCGCGTGGAGCTGGGCATCGATCCGGACGAGCTCATGAATCCGTGGCATGCGGCGTGGGCCTCGTTCCTCGCCTTCACGGTCGGCGCGCTGCTGCCCCTGCTCGCGATCGTGCTGCCGCCCGAGTCCGTACGGCTGTACGTGACGGTGGGCGCGGTGCTGGCCGCGCTGTGGCTCACGGGGTGGTGGAGCGCCCGGCTCGGGTCGGCGCCGACGAGGCCGGCGGTGCTGCGGAACGTGGTCGGGGGAGCGCTGGCGATGGCGGTGACGTATGGGGCGGGGTC
>NZ_JAAKZW010000294.1 GCF_011044995.1 Streptomyces mesophilus
GGCATCCGGGTGGACATACGGGCGGACATCAGAAGCGACCGTCCCTGCGCTCGAACTTGGTCGGTTTGTCCCAGGTCTCGCCGCCCGCAAGCAGCCAGTTCGCCTGAAGGTCGATGAGGGCGCCGAGCGGCAGGTCCGGATAGCCGAACAGGCCATGGCAGAGCGTCGCGTCGCTCAGCAGACTGGTGGCGGGCGGCTCACCGGTGAACCGGGTGGTGACAGCGAGGCGTTCACCGAGCCGCTCGGCGAGGACGCGTACGCTCGCGGTTTCCGGGCCGGTGAGATTGAGCGTGAAGGCCTCGTCCGCGCTCGCTCGGCCGAGGCAGCGCAGGACGACTTCGTTGGCGTAGCGCTGCCAGACCACGTTCACCGCACCCGTGGACAGGTCGACCGCGTCGCCCCGCAGGAGTGTCCGGGCCAGGTCGGCGAGGACCCCGTAGCGGGGCTCGCAGGCGTAGTTGAGGCGGATGAGGGCGACCGGGGTGCCGAAGGTGCGTGCGGCGTGCCGGAAGACCTGTTCGCGGCCCAGGCAGGTGATCGCGTAGTCGCCCTGCGGGTCGGTCGGGTCGCTCTCCCGGGGACTCCCGGCGGTCGGCGCGGCCAGCCCGTACACGTTGCCGGTGGACAGGGCCACGATCCGGGCGGCGGGAAAGCGGCGGGTGACGTAGGCGGGCAGCACGGTGTTCGTCATCCATGCCTGATCAGGAGCCGACGCGGTGCCGAATTTCGCGCCGACCAAGTGGACGACCGCGGCGGCATCGGGAAGGTCGCCGACCGCTGCCGGATCGGAAAGGTCGGCGCGCAGGGTCCGTACACCCTGCTTTTCCAGATACGTGGCGAGCCCGCCGTCCGTCCAGCGCGATACGGCGACCACCTCGATATCGGTGCGGCCCGCCGACTCGAGTGCCCGGCGCGCCATCACCGCTATTCCCGTCCCCGTCTTGCCCCCGGCACCGAGCACGAGCAGGCGACCGGCCGGCCACGCGGTGGCCTCGGCGGCCAATTCCGCGCCAGGGCGCGCGAGTTCGTCCTCCAGTTCCGTCACGGACCGGGGCAGGACATTCATTGCGGACCCCCACACGCTCTGAATTCATCCCTTCAATGGAATGAATTTCTCGAATGAATTGAGCTGGGGCCAAGAAAACATGGGGTTATCCGGCAACACAAGGGATGATCAGGGGAATGAATTCTGCAATCCATCCCGTTCCTCAGAGCGTGAATCCGCGCGGGAACGGGTCGTCCGGGTCGAGGAGGTACTGCCCCATGCCGGTGATCCAGGCGGAGCCGGTCACCGTGGGGATCTGGGCGGGAAGGCCGCCCACCGTGGTCTCCTCGACGAGGCGGCCGGTGAAGCGGGTGCCCAGGAGGGATTCGTTGACGAAGTCCTGGTTCAGGGCGAGTTGGCCGCGTGCGTGCAGTTGTGCCATACGGGCCGAGGTGCCGGTGCCGCAGGGTGAGCGGTCGAACCAGCCGGGGTGGATGGCCATCGCGTTGCGTGCGTCGCTGCCGTTCTCACCGGGGGCGACGAGCTGGACGTGCTTGCAGCCGTTGAGGGAAGGGTCGGCCGGGTGGACAGGCCGGTTCTGTTCGTTGATGGCGTCCATGATGGCCAGGCCCGCGGTGAGCATGCGGTCCTTGGCCTCCGGATCGCTGCGGTCGAAGGGGATGCCGAGGTCCGCGATCGGAAGGATGGCGTAGAAGTTCCCGCCGTACGCCATGTCGTACGTGACCGTGCCCAGGCTCGGGACGTCGGCCTTCGCGTCCAACTGCAGGGCGAACGAGGGCACGTTGCGGATCGTCACCGCGGTGGCCCGGCCGTCCTCGACCGCCACCTGGGCGACGACGAGTCCGGCCGGGGTGTCGAGACGGACCTCGGTCACCGGTTCGGTGACCTCGACCATGCCGGTCTCCACCAGGACCGTCGCGACCCCGATGGTGCCGTGGCCGCACATGGGCAGACAGCCGGAGACCTCGATGTACAGGACGCCGTAGTCGGCGTCGGGCCGGGTGGGCGGTTGCAGGATCGCTCCGCTCATCGCGGCGTGTCCGCGGGGTTCGTTGACGAAGAACTCGCGTATGTGGTCGAGGTGTTCGGTGAAGTACGTGCGGCGCTCGGCCATGGTCGCACCGGGGATGACGCCCATGCCGCCGGTGACGACGCGGGTCGGCATGCCTTCGGTGTGCGAGTCGACGGCGGAGAAGTACCGGGAGGCGCGCATCTCAGGCACCCACCGTCTGCTCGGCGAGGTGGTCGACGGCTCGTTTCATGTCCGCGTCGAGCGCGGCCAGTTGGTCGCCGGTGAGCGGGCCGCGGGGCGGCCGGCAGGGGCCGCCGTAGCGGCCGACGAGGTCCATGCCGTGCTTGATGGCCTGGACGAACTCGGTACGCGAGTCCCAGCGGAAGGCCGCGACCAGCGGTTCGTACAGGGCGCGGGCCTCGTCGAGCCTGCCGTCGAGGGCGAGTTGGTAGAGCCGTACGGATTCGGCGGGGAAGACGTTGGGGAAGCCCGCGAACCAGCCGGTGGCGCCCATCAGGAGCGCCTCGAGCACCAGGTCGTCGGCCCCCGCGACGACGGTGAGGTCCGGCGCCTTCTCCCGTATCTCCAGGATCCTGCGTACGTCACCGGAGAATTCCTTCACCGCCACCACGTTGTCGATCGCGGCGATCTCCGCGACGACCTCGGGTGTCAGGTCGACCTTGGTGTCGATCGGGTTGTTGTACGCCATCACCGGCAGGCCGGCGCTCGCGACCTGCTCGAAGTGGTGGATCACTTCGGAGGTGTTGGCCCGGTACATCGTCGGCGGCAGGCACAGCACCCCGTGCGCACCGTCCTCGGCGGCCTTCTCGGCCCAGGCCCGGGCCTGGTGCGCTCCGACGCCGTGCACGCCGACCACCACGATCCCGTCGCCGCCGACCGCCTCGAGCGCGGTACGGGCCACGGCCCTGCGCTCGTCGTCGGTCAGCGAGGAGTACTCGCCGAGGGACCCGTTGGGCCCGACACCTCGGCAGCCGTTGTCGATGAGCCAGCGGCAGTGCTCCGCGTACCGGTCGAGGTCGACGCGGAGTCCGGCGGGGGCGCTCGGGTCCTGGGCGTAGGGCAGCGCGGTCGCCACGATGACCCCGTCGAGCTTCTCCTGTGTCATGCGCCATCTCCTTTGCTGGTACGGGAGTTACTGCCACCGGTACGGGAGTTACTCCGGCTGGTACGGGCGTTGCCGGCAAGGCACCGGAAGCGCCGGGCCTATAGCGCTTCGGGCTGTGGGCCCGGGTCCTCGGCGAGCTCGCCGAGGCGGAGCGGTGCGGCGATCGGGCGGCGGGCGAACGTGGCGGCGGCGTCCTGGATGCCGGTGAGCTCGGCGACCGCGCGGCCACAGATCCGCCCTTGGCACGGGCCGAGACCCGCGCGGGTGACGAGCTTGAGCGAGCGGCCGCCGTAAGCCTCGCGCTCGCGGGCGGCAGCACACAGCTCCCCGTACGGGACCTCTTCACAGCGGCACACGAGGGTGTCCTCCCGCAGCCAGCTGCGCCAGCCGTCCCGTACGGGATGGGCGGCGTCCAGCGCGGCGGCGAACCGGCGGCCCGTACGGGCCTTGCGCAGCGCGCGGACAGGTGGTGCCGGGCGGGCGCCGAGCAGCCGGGCCGCACTGGCGCCGGCGATCGTGCCCTCGGCGGCGGAGAGTTCTGCTCCGCCGATGCCGGTGAGCTCGCCGGCCGCGAACACACCGCGTACGGAGGTGGCTTGGGCGACGTCGACGGCGACGAAGCCGCCGGCGAGCGCGCAGCGTGCCGCGACGGCGAGTTCGAGCTGCGGAGTGAACCCGAAACCGACGCACACGGCATCGACCTCGACGCGGCGCGAACTGCCGGGTACCACGGTCCAGTCGGGGTTGAGACGGGCCGCCGTTACCGCTTCGACGCGGTCGGTTCCGTGCGCTTCGACCACGGCGGTTCGGCGGCGGTACGGGACGCGATGGCGCGCCAACAGTGCAGCGTGGCCTGCCAGTTCGCCCAGTTTTCCCGTACCGGCCAGCAGACCGCCGGGGCGGGCGAGCCAGCCGGTGACGGGCTCGCCCGCCTCCAGCACACCGACCACCCGCGCCCCGACATCGAGCAGCGACCGCGCCACCGGCAGCAGGAACGGTCCGGTGCCGGCGAGCAGCACCCGCTCCCCCACCCGTACGCCCTGCCCCTTCGCCAATGCCTGCGCGGCACCGGCCGTGAAGACGCCGGGCAGGTCCCAGCCGGGGAAGGGCAGCGCCCGGTCGTACGCGCCGGTGGCAAGCACCAGGGCCGGGGTGTCGACGCTGCGGCCGGTCCTGCCCGGCCCGTCGGCAGGACCGGTGCGCACATGCACCCGGTGCCCGCCCGCCACGGGTTCGAGCGCCCACACGACCGAGTCCCCCAGGTACTCGACACCGGACGGAAGCGTGAACCGCTCCGTGCCCGCGCGGGAGTCCTGCCGGTGGTACTGGCCGCCCAGCCGTGCGCCCGAGTCGACCAGCAGCACCTCGACGCCGGCCGCGCCGGCTGCCCGTGCGGCCGCCATCCCGGCGGGTCCGCCGCCCACGACAACGACCCGGCTCACGACGGCAGTTCCGCACCGTGCTGGGCCCGGATGTCGTCGCCGTCGCGGACGAGCCGCTGACACGCCCGTACATCCGCGATGCCGTTGACCACGACCAGACAGTCGAAACACACACCGATCCCGCAGAAGACGCCACGCGGCCGGCCACCGTCTCTGGTCGTACGCCACGACGTGACGCCCGCGCCGAGCAGCACACCCGCCACGGTCTGGCCCTCGACCGCCACGGTCTCCTTGCCGTCGATGAGCACCTTCACGCGGCCCCCTCCCCCTCGATGAGCACCTTCACGCGGCCCTCTCCCCCTCGATGACAGCCGGCCGGTCCACGCGGAACGGCTCCGGATCGACCTCGGGCACCGCTCCCGTGTACAGGTCGGCGAGCAGCCGCCCGGTGGCCGCCGCGAGTCCGATGCCCGCGCCTTCATGTCCGGTCGCGTGCCACAGGCCGGGCAGCCGAGGGTCGGCGCCGATCACGGGCAGATGATCGGGCGCGTACGGTCGGAAGCCCCCGTACGCCCGCATCACCGGCACACCGGCGAGGACGGGGAACAGGGCGACGGCCTTACGGGCCAACTCGCGCAGTACGTCGACGCGTACGGTCTCGTCGAAGCCGACGCGCTCGCGGCTGGAGCCGATGAGCACCGTGCCCGCGCGGGTCGACTCGACCACGGTCGAGGTCTGCAGATCGGCGTCCGAGCTGGCGACCGCACCGACGTAGTCGGCGTCGTACACCTTGCGCCGGACGGTTCCCGCGGGCAGCGGACCGGTCACGAGGATCATGCCGCGCCGCGGGAGCACCGTGATCGGCGCCCCGGCCCGGGCGGCGAACGAACCCGCCCACGGGCCACAGGCGTTGACCACCGCACGGCAGGCGAGGGTGCCGTCATCGGTGCGTACGCCGCTGACCCGGCCGGCGGCGTCCCGCGTCACACCGCGCGCCGCCGTGCCGGCGCGGACTTCACCGCCGCGGGCACGCACCGCGGCGAGCAGCGTGGTGGCCGCGAGCACCGGCTGGAGTTGGGCGTCCTCGGGGTAGTGGACGGCGGCGGTGACGCCCCGGGTGAGGTGGGGCTCGAGCTGCGCGGCCGCTTCCGGGGTGAGCTCGTCCGCGCTGATGCCGACGGCGCGCTGCGCGGCCGCGAAGTGCGCCAGGGGCGCGGCGGCCTCCTCCGTGGTCGCGACCACCAGGCCACCCTTTGCCTCCCACTCTGCCTCGGCCAACGTGGGGCCGAGCTCTTCGCGCAGCGCGGCGAGCAGGTCGGGCCAGCGGCGGCGGGAGGCGCGGGCGAGTTCCAGCTCGGGACCCGGCGCCTTGTCGGAGACCAGCACATTGCCCTCGCCCGCGGCGGTCGTGCCGCCGGCGATCCCCGCGCGGTCGAGGACCGTCACCTTCAGGCCGGACGCACTGAGCGCCTCCGCGCAGGCGGCGCCGATCACGCCGGCACCCACGACCACGATGTCGGGGGACACCATCCACCCCACTCCCGTTCATTTCAATGAACGGTGCGAGCGTAGAAAGGAGTTGGCGACGCGGTCAACCCTTCGCACGCCCCGGCTTGCGCGGCGCGGGGATCCCACACGATCCACCGAGCGCGGGCGGCCCCGCGTCGGCCGGGTACTCCAGCATCAGGACGGAGACGACCGACCCGCCGACGGTCTCGTAAATGTGCGGCCTCCCGGCGTCGAAGCACACGTAGTCGCCGGGCCCCAGTTCGTACGGCGCATCCGGCGGACCCACTCTGAGCTGGCCCGATGTCACCACGACATGCTCGCGCCCCGGGTGTCCCGCGGAGTGCTGGACCTCCCCCGGGCGCACCCGCTGGTCGTAGAGCTCGATCGCCTTGTCGGTGATGTCCATACGGCGCAGCATCCGCAGGTCGACGGCGTTGCTGCTGAGCACCTCGAGTCCGCCGGAGCGCACGAGGACCACGTCCGGGTCGGTGCGCTCCGTCAGCAGCGTGGAGACCGGAACCCCGAGAGCGTTCGACAAGCTGAACACCGTCTCGATCGTGGGGTTGCCCGTACCGGACTCCAACTGCGACAACGTCCCCTTGGCGATGCCCGACTCCCGGGCCAGGGCGGACAGCGTGAGCCCCGCCTGTTCCCGCAGTACGCGAAGGTTCGCCCCCAGCACCCGGCCTGCGTGTTCCCGGACCACCCGACCTCCTCGGCTCCTGTGCGCAGGAGGCTACCTGGCCGCTCGGGCGGCACGAAGGGTGTGGCCTTGACCGCGACGGGTTTGACCTTGACACGGTGACAAGGTCTTGGCTCGTCGACGAGGAGGTGATCTCGTTGACGATCACAGGACAGAACACCGAAGGAACACGAGTGCTCAAGGCGCTCGAGGACAGCTGTTCCTCCGTACGGCTGCGGGCCGCCCTCGCGGCCGGTTCGGCGCCCGAGCCGCGCTTCGTGGACACGCTCGTCCAGCGCTGTGCGATCGAACCCGAGTTCTTCGTACGGGACATGCTGACCTGGGCACTCACCCGCCACCCGGTGTCCCTGACCCTGCCATCTCTGGTGACCGAGCTCGGATCGGCGCATGCGCAGGCACGCAGCCAGGCGCTGCACACCCTGTCCAAGCTCGGGGACCGGCGCGCGTGGCCGGCGATCACACGAGACCTGCTGACCGAGGCCGAGGACGAGGTGGCGCGCAGCGCCTGGCGGGCCGCGGTGGTGCTCGTACCGGAAGGAGAGGAGCCGGGTCTGGCCACGCTGCTTGCGACACAGCTCGGGCGCGGCGGGCGGGAGACGCAATTGAGCCTCAGCCGGGCCATGGTCGCGCTGGGAGACAGGTCCGAGCCGGCGCTGCGGGCGGCGGTGACAGCGACAGCGACCGACGGGGGCGTACGCACGCATGCGCTGGCCACACTGCGGCTGCTGCGCGACCCGGACGCCGGATTCGAGTTCGCCGTCGAGGAGGCGAAACGCGTCGTCGCCCTCCAGGACCGGCCAGGGGAATGACCGGCGGACGAGGAGAATGACCGGCGGACCAGGAGAATGACCGGTGGACCGGGAGAATGACCCGCATGTTGATCGGCGAGGTGGCACGGCGCTCCGGAGTCAGCGCCCGCATGCTCCGGCACTACGAGTCACTCGGTCTGCTGCGGCCTTCGGCCCGCACCGGCACCGGCTACCGGGAGTACTCCGGCGAGGACATCCGGCGGATCTTCCACATCGAGAGCCTGCGGTCGCTGGGTCTTTCGCTGCGCGAGATCGGGCGCGCGCTCGACGATCCGGGCTTCACGCCCACGACGCTGGTCGGCGATCTCATCGAGCAGACCAGGGAACGCATCACGGCCGAGACCGAGTTGCTCACGCGCCTGCAGCGGATCGATGGGGCCGGTCCGGAGAGTTGGGAGGCGGTGCTCCAAGTGGTCGGGCTGCTGCAGGCGTTGGGGTCGAAGAGTGCCGACACCCGTCAGCGCGCGGCTCTGACCTCCGGCGAAGACGCGCCGGTGCCGAAGGAGGCCTTGGTCGAGGCGGCGCTGACCGAAACCGACCCCAACGTCGCCGGCGCCCTGCGCTGGGCGCTCGCCCGCTCGGGCGAGGACGTCACGGCGCTGCTGGCCGAAGGACTGCGCTCACCGGCTGCCGCGGTGCGCGAACGCGCGGTCCAGTGCCTCGCCGCGCTGACCCGCGAGGATGCCACCACCGAGCTGCGCCACGCTCTCGCGGACGCCGACCCGGCGGTGCGCGGACGTGCCGCCCTCGCCCTCGGGACGCGCGGCGAGACCCGGGCGATCCCGGTACTCATCGACATGATCGCGCAGGGAGTTCGCGACACCGATGCCGCCGACGCCCTGAGCACGCTGGCGTCCGACACCGCCACGGCCGAGCAGCTCGCGGGCCTCCTCGTCGAACGCCTCGGCGACACGGCCACCCCGGCGGCCGCGCGCGGCCGGCTCACGCAGGCCTTGGCGGGCATTCCCGGCCCGACGGCCGACCACGCGCTCGCGGACCTGTCCGACGACAAGGACCGTGCGGTGGCGGTGACGGCCGCGTATCTGGTGCGGCTGCGGGCGTCGTCAGGGTGAGCGTCGGGGGTGCGCGGTAAGCGCGGGGGTTACACATTGGGCGCCGGCGGCCGGGCCGCCAAGCTGCCAGACCCCGAGGCCAGAGCCCCGATCC
>NZ_JAAKZW010000295.1 GCF_011044995.1 Streptomyces mesophilus
CCCCCTCCCCTCACAGCGACCGCAACAACACCGCCGGCTGCTCGACGCAGTCCGCCACGTACCGCAGGAACCCGCCCGCCGTACCGCCGTCGCACACCCGGTGGTCGAAGGTCAGCGACAGCTGGACCACCTGGCGTACGGCCAACTCCCCCTGGTGCACCCAGGGCTTGGCCACAATCCGCCCGATCCCGAGCATCGCGGCCTCGGGGTGGTTGATGATCGGTGTGGAGCCGTCGACGCCGAACACCCCGTAATTGTTCAGCGTGAACGTGCCGCCGGTGAGATCGGCCGGGGTGAGCCGCCCCGCCCGGGCCTCCTCGGTCAGCCGGGCGAACTCACCGCTCAGCGACTCGGCGCCCCGGGACTGCGCGTCCTTCACCACCGGCACGACGAGCCCGCGCTCGGTCTGCGCGGCGAAGCCCAGATGCACCCGGTCGAGCCGCACGATCTCGCGCGCGGCCGTGTCCACCGTGGAGTTGAGCTCCGGGTAGCGGTCGAGCGCGGCCGTGCAGATCCGGCCGAAGAGAGCGAGCAGCGAGATCTTCGGCCCGCCCACCGCGTTCATCGCGGCCCGTGCGTTCATCAGCTCGGTGGCGTCGGCGTCCACCCAGACGGTCACCTCGGGGATCTCGCGCCGGCTGCGGGACAGCTTGTCGGCCACGGCTCCGCGCACCCCGCGCAACGGGGTCCGTGTCTCCCCCTGGGTCCGTACGGGCGCGGCCGGTACGGCGGCGGTCCGCTGTCCGGCCGCCCGTACGGCGTACTCGACATCGGCGCGCAGGATCAGCCCGTCCGGTCCTGAGCCGGTCAGCTCCCGCAGATCGAGGCCGTTCTCACGCGCCAGCCTGCGGACGAGAGGAGAGATCACCGGGACGGGGCCCTCGGCCGCGAGCGGGCCACCGGGACGGCCACTGGGCGTCTGCCCCGGAACCGCGTCGAGCGGCGCCGGACCGACAGAAGGCGCTGGACCGACGGCAGGTACCGGATCAACCGAAGGCGCCGGATCAACCACAGGCGCGGAACCGACAGGCGGCGCGGAACCGACAGCAGACGAAGCCGGCCGCACCCGTCGCCGACGGGCGGGCGCGGCGCCCGTCCCGTACCCGACCAGCACGTTCCCCGACCCCTCGGCCTCACCGTCCGACGACGACGCCGTATCCGCGGACGCGGCACCCGCATCGGAAGGAGACGAAGCCCCCACCGCCACCGTCAACAGCGGTGCACCGACCGGCAGTTCCGACCCCTCCTCACCGAAGCGGGCCGTCACCACCCCCGCGTAGGGGCAGGGCACCTCGACCATCGCCTTGGCCGTCTCCACCTCGACCACCGGCTGGTCGATCGCGACCACCTCGCCCACGGACACCAGCCAGCGGACGATCTCCGCCTCCGTGAGGCCCTCGCCGAGATCGGGCAGCTTGAACTCGAGAACCTGTGCCATCAGCCGACTCCCCCTTGCGACTCCCACTGCAGCCGCGCCACCGCGTCCAGGATCCGGTCGACCCCGGGCAGATGATGACGCTCCAACATGGGCGGCGGATACGGGATGTCGAACCCGGCGACGCGCAGCACCGGCGCCTCCAGATGGTGGAAGCACCGCTCGGTGACCCGCGCGGCGATCTCGCCGCCCGGACCGCCGAAGCCACCCGACTCGTGCACGACCACCGCACGCCCCGTCCTGCGCACGGACGCGCAGACCGTCTCGTCGTCGAACGGCACGAGCGAGCGCAGATCGACGACTTCGAGGTCCCACCCCTCGGCCTGCGCGGCCTCGGCCGCCTCCATGCAGACCGGGACCGAGGGCCCGTACGTGAGCAGCGTCGCGCTGCGACCCCGTCGGCGCACCACGGCCCTGCCTATCGGCTCAACGGACGTGGGTGCCTCGGGGTTCCAGGAATCCTTCGACCAGTAGAGCCGCTTGGGCTCGAGGAAGATCACCGGGTCGTCGGAGGCGATCGACGCACGCAGCAGGCCGTACGCGTCCTCGACCGTGGCCGGGGTGACGACATGCAGGCCCGGGGTCGCGATGTAGTACGCCTCGGAGGAGTCGCTGTGGTGCTCGACGCCGCCGATACCGCCGCCGTACGGCACACGGATGGTCAGCGGCAGACTCATCGCGCCCTTGGTGCGGTTGCGCATCTTCGCCACATGCGAGATCAGCTGCTCGAACGCCGGGTACGCGAACGCGTCGAACTGCATCTCCACGACCGGCCGAAGCCCGTACATGGCCATACCGACCGCGGCACCGAGAATCCCGGCCTCGGCGAGCGGGGTGTCGGTGACGCGGTCCTCGCCGAACTCCTTCGCGAGCCCGTCGGTGATCCGGAAGACCCCGCCGAGCGCGCCGACGTCCTCGCCCATCACATGGACGGACGGATCCTCGGCGAGCGAGTCCCGCAGCGCCCGCTGCAGGGCCTGCGCCATGGTGGCGGGCTTCGTCCGGGGGGCCTGGGAAAGGCCGACTGCCGTGCTCATCGCTCCTGCTCCGCTTCCAGCTCGGCCCGCAACTGCTCGGCCTGCTCGCGCAGTTGGGTGGTCTGCTGCGCGTATACGTGGGTGAACAGATCCATCGGATCGAGCACCGGATCCGCGTTCATCCCCTGCCGCAGTGCGGCCGCGAACTCCTCCGCGGAATCCCGTACCGCCTTGACGCGCTCGTCGTCGAGCAGCCCGCGGCCGGTCAACTCCCGCTCCATCAGGGCGATCGGGTCATGCGCGCGCCAGGTCTCGACCTCGGCGTCGTCCCGGTACCGGGTCGCGTCGTCGGCGTTGGTGTGCGCGTCCATGCGGTACGTCACGGCCTCGACGAGCGTCGGGCCGTGGCCCGCGCGTGCGTTCCGTACCGCCTCGCTCAGGACCTCGTGCACCGCGGCCGCGTCATTGCCGTCGACCAGGCGGCCCGGCATCCCGTAGCCGACGGCCTTGTGGGCCAGCGACGGGGCGGCGGTCTGCTTGGCGAGCGGTACGGAGATCGCGAAGCCGTTGTTCTGCACGAGGAAGACGACGGGGGCCTTCCACACGGCCGCGAAGTTCAGCGCCTCGTGGAAGTCGCCCTCGCTGGTGCCGCCGTCGCCGACCATGGCGAGCGCCACGACGTCGTCGCCCTTGAGGCGCGCGGCGTGCGCGAGACCCACGGCGTGCGGGAGCTGGGTGGCGAGCGGGGTGCTCAGGGGGGCTATGCGGTGTTCGTACGGGTCGTAGCCGGTGTGCCAGTCGCCGCGCAGCAGACCGAGGGCCTGCACGGGGTCGAGCCCGCGGGCGACGGCGGCGAGGGTGTCGCGATAGCTGGGGAAGAGCCAGTCCTGCTCCTGGAGGACCAGGGCGGCGGCGACCTCGGCGGCCTCCTGGCCGGTGGTCGAGGGGTAGACGGCGAGGCGGCCCTGCTTGGTGAGGGCGGTCGCCTGCGCGTTGTAGCGCCGGCCGCGCACCAGCTCTCCGTACAGCTTCAGCAACAGAGCGGAGTCGGCCTTGTCCGCGGCGCTCGTGCCAAGAACCCGGTAGGGCTCCGGGTCCGGCAGCAGCGGGGCAGGGTCCGTGCGGGGCTTCCAGGCGGGCGGCGGCGTGGGCTGGTGGACCCCCCGCTGCTCCATCACCGGTGTGCCGTGTTCTGTACGCGTGGACACCGTTGCACCTCCTTGTGGGAGCGGCTCGGCGGCTCCTCGTGGGAGCTGCCTCGGGCAGCGCGGTTGTGATGCGCCTCACCAACCGATTGTTCGGTCGCCGACACATTTTGGCTACAGGCCCCTCCAGGCTGTGGACAAACGGTTCTCCACAGCCTGGGATAGATGCATTACGTCCATGGTAGGGAGGCGGGGGGACATGGCATCTGAACGAATGGCCGAGGACGGATCCTCGAGACCCCCGGAGGCCGCGCAGACCGGGGGCGTACCGGACTCCCCCGAGGCCGAGATCCCGCCGCGTCCGCTGGACTCGATCGACCGGTCGATCCTGCGGATGCTGCAGACGGACGGTCGCGCCTCGATACGCTCCGTGGCCGAGCACGTCCATGTCTCACGCGCCAATGCGTACGCCCGTATCAACCGCTTGATCGAGGACGGCGTGATCCGCGGCTTCGGCGCGCGGGTCAATCATGAGCGCGCGGGCCAGGGCGCATCCGCCTACATCACCCTGAAGATCGTCCAGAACTCGTGGCGCACGGTCCGCGAACAGCTGCGCGCGCTGCCGGGCGCGGCCCATATCGCCCTGGTCAGCGGTGACTTCGACGTTCTGCTCCTGGTCCACACCCCGGACAACCGCACGCTGCGCGAGCTCGTCCTGACCAGGCTCCAGTCCATGCCGGAGATCCTGAGCACGCGCACGCTCCTGGTCTTCGAGGAGACGGATCTGGATCCGGAGGCGTGAGGGCCGACGGGCGGATAAAGGGGCGCCGTTTCCGACAGGGGTGCCCGTAAAACAGGCACCCCTCCCCCTCCCCTTCCGCCGTCTCGCGGCTGCCGACCGGTGGGGTCCGTATACCGGAGGGTCCGCGGTACGCGGTCCTCAGTCCTCGACCCGCAGTCCCCGGAAGGCCAACTGCACGACGGCATCCGCGATTTCGGCTCCGTCCGCACCCCGGGCCTCGGGGCGGAACCACTCCACGAGCGAGTTGATCATTCCGAAGAGCAGCCGGGTCGCGAGCCGGGCCTCCACGTCGTCGCGCAGATCACCCTCGGCGATGGCGGCCTTGAGCAGATCCGCGACCCGGTGGTCGAAGTCGCGGCGGCGGTCCATCGCCCAGCGTTCGGTCTCGGTGTTGCCGCGGACGCGCAGCAGCAGCGTCACATACGGGAGTTCGGTGGTCAGTACGCCGACCATGCGCCGTGTGACATGTTCGAGCCGCTCCACCGCACGGCCCTCGCGCGCCTCGGGCTCCTCGAGGATGCCGAAGAGCCCGTCGATCGCGCGGCTCACGGCGCGGCGCAGGAGCTCCTCCTTGCCGGCGACGTGGTGGTAGATCGAGGACTTGGAGATCCCGGCCGCCTTGGAGAGGTGCTCCATGGAGGTGCCGTCGTACCCGCGCTCGATGAAGATCTGTACGGCTACGGCGAGGAGGGTCTCGGGGGTGTAGGTGTCGCGTCTGGCGGTGGTCATCGCAGGTCCCGGTACTCCAGGGGATCAGTGCGGCCGATCAGGCCCGGGGTGGGCCCGTAACGGCCGGTGGGGTGGTACTCGTGCAGGTTGCGCAGGACACGTGCGACGGTGAGCTCGCCCGCATCGGCGGCCCAGTCGAGCAGCCGGACCGGGTAGTTCACGCCGAGCCGCATCGCGGTGTCGGTGTCCTCCTGGCTCGCGACCTCGCGGGCGACGGCATCGGCGGCCAGATCGATCAGCATCGCTATGGTGCGCGCCACGATCATGCCGGGCACATCCGGGATGTACGTGACCTTCTTGCCGAGCGCCTGGAAGAACCCGGCCGCCTCGGACCTGGCCCGCTGCCCGGCGCGCGGACCGGCGGCGAGGGCGATCCGGGTGGCGGCCGCGTAGTCGAAGGACCAGTCGAAGACGAGGACGTCCTCGCTCTCGTACGCCCCGACGGGCAGGCCGTCGGTCGGGAACAGCAGCCCGCCGCCGGGCAGTTCGATGTGCGGCTCCGCGTCGTCCTCGGCCTCGACCTCGATGCCCGCCTGCCGGGCGAGCCCCACCAGCGCCTTGGCCGGACCGAGGTCCCCGTGCACGATGACGGTCCGCGGCGCATCGGCCGGCGGCTCCGTGAGCGGCTCGGGACGCGCCGCCCCTTCCTCGTACGAGAACCATCCCTGGCCGGACTTGCGGCCCAACCGGCCCGACTGGACGAGCCGTTGCTGCGCGAGGGACGGCGTGAACTTGGGGTCCTGGAAGAAGGACTCCCAGACCGAGCGCGTCACCGCCTCGTTGACGTCCTGGCCGATCAGGTCGGTGAGCTCGAAGGGCCCCATCTTGAAGCCGCCGCACTCGCGCAGCACCGCGTCGATGGTGGCGGGATCGGCGGCGCGCTCCTCGTACAGGCGGAACGCCTCCGCGTAGAAGGGGCGGGCGACGCGGTTCACGATGAAGCCGGGGGTGTCGGCCGAGCGGACCGGGGTCTTGCCCCAGGCACGGGCGATGTCGTACGCGCGTGACGCGGCGGCCTCGTCGGTCGCGTACCCGCTGACGATCTCGACGAGGGGCAGCAGCGGCGCGGGGTTGAAGAAGTGCATGCCGACGAACCGGCCGGGGACGCGCAGGGCGCCGGCGATCGCGGTGACGGAGAGGGAGGAGGTGTTCGTGGCGAGCAGGCACTCGTCGGAGACGGTCTTCTCCAGTTCCCTGAAGAGGTCCTGTTTCACGGCGAGTTGCTCGGTGACGGCCTCGATGACCAGGCCGCAGTCGAAGAGCGCGCCGAGGGACGTCACGGGCACGAGCCGCGAGCGTGCCTGATGGCGGGCGCCGGAGGTGAGACGGCCCTTCTCCACCAGCCGGTCGAGGCGCGCGGTGATGTCACCGACCGCCTCCTTGGCCCGGCCCGGCGCCGCATCGTGCAGATACACGTGATGGCCGGCCAGGAGCGCGACCTGGGCGATGCCCTGGCCCATGGTGCCGGTGCCGATGACGGCCACGGACAGGGCGGCCGGCGCGGGCACGCGGTCCTGCACGGGCCGGGACTCGGGCGTGCGGTCCTCCGGCTGCGAGGTGGCGCGGTCGCTTGCTGTCATGTCCGCGATCCTCCCGTATGGGTTTTCCACAGGTTCCCCGGACCCCCTTGTCCCGACCGATCGTTCGGTTACTCTAGCTCTCGTCGCACCTCCCTGCCCAGCAGCTCTCACCGCGCCGCTGCCCAGCAGCGCCGCACGCCCGTCACCGTCCAAGCTCACCGGTTCACCGTCGAACCGGCATGAGGAGGAGTTGGTCTCCATGGCCGCCGCCGAGCTCACCGCTCAACAGCTGACCGAGAAGCACAACCCCACGCTCTTCAAGGCGCTGGACGCCATCGCCACGCGCGCCTACTGGTCGCCGCACCCCGAGCACCCCAAGGCTTACGGAGAGGGCTCCCCCTTCGAAGGCAGCCTGAGCGCCGCCGACGGCAAGGCCGCCTTCGACGCGCTGCTCGGCAGCCGGTTCGACCTGGGCCAGCCGGGCACCGACGGCTGGACGGGCGGCTCCGAGAACGGTGAAGTCTCGCCGTACGGCATCGAGTTGGGCGTCGAGTATCCGCACGCCGATCTCGACGTGCTGCTGCCCGCCATGCGCGCGGCGATCCCCGCCTGGCGCGACGCCGGTCCCGAGCTGCGCGCCGTCGTCTGCCTGGAGATCCTGGCGCGGATCAGCGCGCGCACCCATGAGTTCGCGCACGCGGTCATGCACACCAGTGGCCAGGCCTTCATGATGGCGTTCCAGGCCGGCGGCCCGCACGCCCAGGACCGGGGCATGGAGGCGGTCGCGTACGCCTATGCCGAGCAGGTGCGCACGCCGGGTGCGGCGGAGTGGAGCAAGCCGCAGGGCAAGCGGGATCCGCTCAATCTGAGCAAGCAGTTCACGGCCGTGCCGCGCGGCATCGCGCTGATGATCGGCTGCAACACCTTCCCGACGTGGAACGGGTATCCGGGCCTCTTCGCCTCCCTCGCCACCGGCAACCCGGTGGTGGTCAAGCCCCACCCGCGCGCGGTCCTGCCGCTCGCGCTCACCGTGCGGGTGGCCCGCGAGGTCCTCGCCGAGGCGGGCTTCGACCCCAACCTGGTGTGTCTCGCCACCGAGAACCCGGGCGAGGGCATCGCCAAGACCCTGGCCGTACGGCCGGAGATCCGGATCATCGACTACACCGGCTCCACCGCCTTCGGCGACTGGCTGGAGACCAACGCCCGCCAGGCGCAGGTCTACACGGAGAAGGCCGGCGTCAACACGGTCGTCATCGACTCCACGGCCGACTACAAGGGCATGCTGTCCAACCTGGCCTTCTCCCTCTCCCTCTACAGCGGCCAGATGTGCACGACCCCGCAGAACCTGCTGATCCCCCGCGACGGCATCACCACGGACGCGGGCCCCAAGTCGTACGACGAGGTGGTCACGGACATCGCCGGCGCGGTCTCCGGCCTGCTCGGCGACGACGCCCGGGCGAACGCGCTGCTCGGCGCGCTGGTCAACCCCGACGTGAAGGCCCGCCTGGAGGCGGCATCCGGCCTCGGTGAAGTCGCCCTGGCCACAAGGGAAGTCGAGAACCCGGAGTTCCCGGGCGCGGTCGTGCGCACACCGGTGATCGTCAAGCTCGACGGCACCAAGCCCGACGCCGAAGCCGCGTACCTCAGCGAGTGCTTCGGCCCGGTCTCCTTCGCGCTCGCGGTCGACTCGTCGGCCGACGCGGTCGAGCTGCTCCGGCGCACGGTGCGGGACAAGGGCGCGATGACGGTCGGCGCGTACACCACGTCGGACGAGGTGGAGCGCGCCGTGGAGGAGGCCTGCCTGGAGGAGTGCGCCCAGCTCTCGCTGAACCTGACGGGCGGGGTCTACGTCAACCAGACCGCGGCCTTCTCCGACTTCCACGGCTCGGGCGGCAACCCGGCAGCGAACGCGGCCCTGTGCGACGGAGCGTTCGTGTCGAACCGCTTCCGGGTGGTGGAGGTGCGTCGGGAGGCCAGGTAGGCCATCAGGCCATCCTGCTAGCGGGGTGCAGGGGGCGCAGCCCCCGCTGGGGTGCTTGGAGCGCAGCACCAAGCACCCCGCCCCGCCTCACCCCGCCTC
>NZ_JAAKZW010000296.1 GCF_011044995.1 Streptomyces mesophilus
CCCTCGCCGAGCCAGGCTCAGGCTGTCGCGCCGCTGATGCTCGGCGAGGGGTCGGCGCTCACGGTCGGGTCCGGGTCCGGGTGCGGCAGGGGAGCCGGGGCGGCGGGAGCGCTCGACGCGCCAGGTGCGCCGCCTATCTCTCCCTCACCACCCTCGCCGTCCGCGCCGGAGGAACCGCCGGAGGAACCGTCACCCTCGCCGTCGCCGCCTCCGTCGCCGCCTCCGTCGACCGAGCCGCCGCCGTTGTAGTCGCCGTCGCCACCCTGGTCCTGCCGGCCGTCCTGCGTCTTGAGCAGGTCCCTGCAGAACCGTCCGATCTCCTCGGCGCCCCTGCCTCCCTGGGCCTCCTTGGCCGCCGACTCCAGGCGCCGGCGCCGGTCGCCGTCGAGCGTCCGGCCCGCCTCGTGATCGCGGCAGGCCTCGACGACCCGGGCGTACCACTCGTCGCCCTTGGACCACTCGTGCCGCCCACCCGTGTTCGGGTCCCGGCTGCCCATGCCGTCACCGCTGGAGCCCGGTGAGGCCCGGGGCGCCTCGGGCCGGGTCGGGTCCTCGCTCCCGCCCGGTGTCGCGGACGGTTCCCCGACCACACCCGGCGTCGTGGCGTCAGGGTCCGGCGAGCTGGGCGAGGGGCTGGCCGCGGCGGAGACGGAGGCGGCGGGCGCAGGGTCGCTGTCGCCGAAAGGAGTCGGAAGCACCCCCGTACCCGCGGCGACGGCCACACCGCCGATCGTGCAGGCCGCGAGCGCGGCGACCACTCCGAAGCGCAGCGGGCGGCCCCAGAGGGTACGGCCGGGGGCGGCATGGGCGCCGCGGCCCGAAGGGGCGCCTCGCCCTATGCGTACGGACGTATCGCCGGAGGAAACGGAGGCGGAAGTGGCGGAGACAGAGGCGGAAGATGCCGCAGAGGTGACCCCTGCACCGTGTCCCGCCGCCCGGAATGCCGCCAACGCGGCGGATTCGCCGGGAAGTTCCCCCGGTACGGGACCGGTCTGCGGGCGCACGGCGTCGAGGGCCTTCGCGAGCCGCTCGGCCCGCGCCGCCTCCTCGCCGTCATGGCGGCCTTGCCCGTTGGCACCGAAAGGTTCACCGCGCAGCAACCGCTCCGCGGCATCCTTCGTCAACCACCGGTCGTGCTCGTCCGCCATCACATGTCCTTCTGCGTCCGCATCCGCGAATGCGTCACACCGCCGGGCCGGCCGTGCTCCGTATCGTCGGGACGTTCGTGCGTCACCCTGTCGTGCCCGCGCGGGGCCGGGCAGGGGGGTCCGGTCCGCTGCCCCGGCACGGCGTCGAGCCCGGCGTCGCCGGACTGCGCCTCGGCGCCGAGCAGTTCGGCGAGCCGCTTGAGACCGCGGTGCGCGGCCGTGCGTACGGCACCGGGGCGTTTGCCCAGGGTTTTTGCTGCGCTCTTGGCGTCGAGTCCGACGACCACGCGGAGCACCACGGCCTCGGCCTGGTCCTGGGGAAGCTGCGCGATCAGCGCGAGGGTGTTACCGGTCGCGAGCGCCTCCATGGCCTCGCCGGCGGTGTCCGATTCGCCCGGCTTTCCGGTGAGTTCGGTCTCGTCGCCGCCGATCAGCGGCCGGCGCCCCCGCATCCGTAGATGATCGAGCGCGCGGTTACGGGCTATCCGCGCCGTCCAGCCGCGGAACCGGTCCGCGTCGCCCTCGAAACGGTCCAGATCGCGGGCGATCTGGAGCCAGGCCTCGGAGGCGATGTCCTCGGCATCGAGCTCGCCCACGAGGGTGCGGACATAGCCGAGCAGCCGCGGTTGTACGGCGCGGTACACAGCGCGGAACGCGGCCTCGTCCCCACCCTGCGCCGCGAGTACCGCGGCGGTCAGCTCCGCGTCATCCCCCAGCAATGCCTCATCCTGCCCGTGTCGCAGCCCGGTGCGATCCAGCACGCTACGGCGTCAACAGGTGTCGCGTCCATGTTTGTACAACGTGCAACTAGTGCGTCACTGAGTGCGGTGTGACACAAACCGCATGCGCGACGCAGTACTTAGTGCGGGCGGCTCCCCCCAAGGACCGCCCGCACAACGCGGCAGCCGGAGGCCTCTCCTGTGGGGGGTGGCGGCCTCCGGCTGTTGCTTGTCAGCCCTCGGGCTCACGCGGTGAGCAGTCCGCCGGCCATGTCGTCGGCCTCGACCACGAGAGGGGCGGGCGGCACCTCGGCGCGTACCGGCTCGCCGTAATCCGAGAAGCGCATCTCGCCGCCGGACTCCACCACCACGAAGCGCATGTACGGCGCCCCCTCGGCGGCGACGTACAACGTGTCGTCGCCCTCCCCCATGCCCGTCAGCGGAATGACGCGCACCCCGTGCCGCACCGTCGGGGCTCCCGCCTCGACACCTTCCGTCTCGAAGGGCAGCGACTGCACCCCGACCTGGAGGTTGCACTGCCGGGCGAACTTCCCTTCCGGATCGGGCATCTTGAGGTACTTGCCGCGGATCAGCTCCACCCGGGGCTTGACCTTCGCCTCGGTGGCGGGCCCGCGCCGCGCGGCCTCGTCGAGGATCTCGGCGAGCGCTTCGGCCGTGTACCGGACGTAGGCGGCCCCCTCGCCGCCCTGCGCCGTGACCACGATGACCTCGGCCCGCTTCATGGGCCCCGCGTCGTAGGTGCCGGTGCAGTTGCCCGCCCGGTCCATGAGCAGGGAGGCCTCGCCCGCGCCGCTCGTGCGGGTCATCCGTACGGACTCGGCCGACCTGAACAGCCGGAAGGACTCGGCGGCCAGCTTCTCCCCGCGTGCGTCGGACCGCTCCGGCGCCGCCGCCCGGCCGCCACGCCACCACGCCTTGGGTGCCTTGTCGCCCTCGTCACCGTCGCGAGCGGGCCCGTGCGCACACGACACCAGCAGTCCCGCGGCCAGACACAGCCCGGCAGCCTTCCGCGCCAGCCTCATCTTCCGGTTCCCCCCAGGTCCGGGCCCTTCGCGGCCCACGATTCCGTCAGCGATCAGCGAGGGGGTCGTTCTGGGAGGACGCGCCCTGTCCGTCGGACTGCTTCGTGAACGCGCCTTGCCCGTCGGACTGCTTCGTGAACGCGCCTTGCTCTTCGGGCTCCTTCGTGGACGCCGCGCCTTGCCCGTCGGGCTCCTTCGTGGACGCCGCGCCTTGCCCGTCGGGCTCCTTCGTTGGTGCCCCCTGCCCGTCGGGCTCCTTCGTGGACGCTCCGCGACCGGCGGTCCCGGCGCGTTCGGCCTCCGCCAACAGGCGGGCGCAGTAAGCCCGTACGTCGCCCTGCGGGCCCGCCGCCTCGGTGAGCCGCTGCCGTGCTGCGGAGTCGAGCGCCTTGCCTCCCACCTTGTCCAGGCTCCGGCACAGCGCCTCCTCGTGCCGCACGTCGCCCGGCCGGGAGGGCCGCGCGGACCGCTCCTTCCCGGGCTCCGGCAGGTCGTCGGGAGTGCCTGCCCGGTCCCGCTCGGACTCGGGCTCACGCTGGGGAACCGCCGGAGTCGCCGCAGGCGCCGACGAGTCGACGTCCGGCCCGGATCCGGGCCCGCCCGACACCGCGACGGCGACCCCGCCCACCGTCAGCCCGGCGATCAGCGTCCCGAGCACCGCACGCCAGGCGATACGCGCATGCGTACGCGGCCGCCAGTCGTCGCGCCGCCGCGTCCGCGCCCCCTGGCGGTGCGCACCGGAATCCCGCGCGGCACGGAAGGCGGCGAGAGCGGCAGCCTGACCGTCCGCGTCGACCTCGGCCGAGGAGGCGGCGGTGATCAACTCGTCCAGGGCGGGAAGCACATCCGGTGCGGGGGACGCGTCGGATGCCGAGGGTGGGGCCGACGCCGTGCGTGCACCCGACGCCGGGGCCACCTCCGCAGCCGGGGGCACCCCCGATGCCGAGACCGCCTCCGCAGCCGGCAGTGCACCAGCCTCCGAGCGCGCGCCAACCTCCGGGAGCGCACCAACCTCCGGGAGCGCCGATGCACCGCCCCCACCCGCCGTACGCCGGCCGCTGTCGTCCTCGTCACCGCGAGGCCAGTTGACGTTCATCTCGCCTCACCCAGCGTGCGCGGCCCGTCATCCGTCACACCCGGCTCCGCCGCGATCCTGCCGGCCAGTCTCTTCAGGCCGCGGTACGCGGCCATCCGCACCGCTCCCTGCCGCTTGCCGAGCACCCGCGCCACGCTCGGCCCGTCGAGCCCGACCACCACCCGGAGCAGCACCACCTCGGCCTGGTCACGGGGCAGTTCCGCGATCAGCGCGAGGGCCCGCGCGGTCGACAGGGTCTCCAGGGCTTCGGCGGGAGTGTCGTGTGCGCCGGGCAGTTCGAGCAGATCGCTCTCGTACGTGCTCTGCTGCGGCCGCGCCTTGCGACGCCGCAGCAGATCGAGCGCGCGGTGCCGGGCGATCACGGCCGTCCAGCCGCGGAAACCCGCGCCGTCCCCCTTGAACCGCCCGAGGTCGCGCGCTATCTCCAGCCAGGCGTCGGCGGCCACGTCCTCGGCCTCGTCCCCGACGAGCCCGCGCAGATACCCGAGCAGACCCGGCTGCACCATGCGGTACGCGGTCGCGAACGCCTGCTCGTCCCCGCCCTGCGCCCGTACGACCGCCGCGCCCAGCTGCTCGTCGTCGGCTCGCGCCTGTTGCCCCACTACGTTCCCAACCCGCCCCGGCGGCACTGTGCACCGTGCCCGCGTTCCCCGGCGTACAGCGCCACCGGGCACAGAAACGTCACAGGTCCCCGACAGGATCCGGCCACCGCGCTCACCGGCCGGTCACCCGATGGCGATCCGCGGGTGAGCCCCCGGCTTGATCCAGCCCATGACCGCGTCCATGGTCGCGCGCGGCACCGACACACAACCGGCCGTCGCACCCTTGCCGTTCACATGCAGAAAGATGCCGGTGCCCCGACCGGGCGTCGCCGGCCACCGGTTGAAATCGATCACCAGCGCCTTGGCGTACTGCGTCGGATAATTGACCAGATGCTCACTGCCGCGCTCGCCGCGCTCGGTGAGCGGGAAGTCGGCGCCGGCCTCGGTGTGCAGCTGGTTGTAGAACCTCGACTCGGGGTCCTGCACCCACCAGTGCGTGGAGTTCACGCGGGTGTACGGCATGGAGGTCCCACCGGGCCCGAGCCCGAAGCCCTCGGTGAGCGTGTACGTACCGCCGGGCGTCGTGTACGTGCCCTGCCGCCGCGTCGCCCCGGGCACGACCCCGTTGGACCCGACCCTCCCCGCACGCGTCGACAGCACGGACTTCCAGCCCGCCGCACCCTTGGCCCAGGCGGTGACGGTCGCGTACGAACTGCTGGACTCGACGGTGATCAGCTGGGTGGCATCACCGATCTCGACAGGGACGGGGAAGTCGGGGGCGGCGGGCGGCTGCCGGTCGGGCGAGCCCGCCCCCGAGGTGAGCGCCACCACGCCGAGCACGACCCCGGCGAGGACCAGCCGGCCCCTGCGCGACCTCGACCCGCCCGGCCACCGCATCCGTCCGCGCTCACCCATGCGCCCGCACCTTTCCGCCTTGCCCGTTCACGTCGTACCGGCGAGCCAATTCGCCCGCCCTCACTCAACCCCTGACGCGCCCCTCAAGCGGCCTTACGCGCCCGGCCGTGCAGCGTCAGATAGAAGGTCTGCAGGGATTCCTCTCCCCCGACGTCGAACCGGTTCACGACCCTGCCGAGCGGATTCCATACGCGCCCGTCCGGCATCCGTACCCCCACGGCCTGCCCGAAGTACTCCCGCTGCGTCTCGTCGAACTCGACCCACACGGCACCCGCCTGACGCACAAGCACTTCGCCGACGTACACCCCGAGCCCGTACAACACCCGCTCGGGGCGCGGGACTCCGGCGCCCGCCTTGCGCAGTCCGTCCACCATGAAGTCCACGACCCGCAGGCTGGCCACGGTGTAGTCGAGCGGCAGCCGGTTGCGCCGCGTCACCTGCGCGACGAACTCCCGCGCGTGCACCCGCATCCGCACCTCGGCCGCGACCCGTTTCGCCCCGCGCCCACCGCACCCCTGGTTCATCCCCGCCCCTTTGCCGTTCCGGCGAGAAGCTCCTCGGCTTCCCCTCCGACCCAGCGCGAGGGCAGGTGTGATCGTCACGGCTTGCGGACGTGCGCCTTCTCACGCACCACCTTTGCGCCACTCGTACAACCGTTCCCCCGTCTCAACCGTCTATGGCGCCCGAACCCGGCCGGACCCGGCAGGAATTCCGCCCTACCCGTTCTCGTCCCCGGTGCGGCAAGGCGGGCGACAGTCACCCCTCCCGCAGCACGTCCCGGCACAGAAGGCGGAGCGACCCCTCCCCCTCGAAGCAGCGCCGTGCCTCGCCCAGCGGGTCCCAGAGGCCGTCCTCGCCGGTACGCAGGCGGTAGCCGCCGTCGCCCTCCTCCCAGACGCCGTCCGCGTGACGTACCAGGACCTCACCGGCGTACGCGCCGAAGCCCCGCAGGGTGAGCTCGACCGCGTCGAACGGCGGGTTCTCGCGGCGCAGTTCGCCTATCACCCGGTCCAGGCGCCACAGGCTGCTCGGCGAATAGTCCAGGTACAGCCGCGCGCCCTCGCGCAGCATGGAGACGGAGTCGGCGGCCCAGCGGGCGGGCTTTGTCGCTTGGTGTGCGGTCATATGAAGCAGAGCGCACGGAGGACCGTGATCGTCACTCGACCGCGCGGGCAGATCAGGTGGCGCTCAAGCCTCTTCGAGGCCCGAATCGCGGCAGACCGCATCACAACTGGCGGCCCGCAAGGGCTCCTTCAGGCCAGGTACGCGCGCCTCGAGCACCACGACCGGGTAGTCCCGCTCGTCGTTGCTGAGCGGCGGTACCGAGTCCAGCTTCTCCGCCTCACGGGACGGAAGGCTCATCCGCACACTGAAGTGCAGCATCCCGCCGGCGCCGATCCGCCGCTCGCCGCCCTTCACCCTGGGCCCGTGCTCGACCCGTGGTGTCATCTCACCGCGCGCGAAGAGCACCCCGCCGCCGTGCGGCGCGCAGACCGTCAGCTCGACGCCGGACGGAGCGAAGGGCTCGTCGACGACGAGCGGGTGCGCGCCCGCGTGCAGCGTGCCGTAGGCCGTGAAGTGTCCCTTGTCTCCGCCGTTCGGGCCGTCGGACGTCCAGCCGTGGCCGCCGACCGACAGCCAGGGCTCCGCGGGCGGCACGGCCGTGGGAGCGCGCATGCTGTCCGGCAGCTCGGGGTACTCCCTGCACACCCGGGGCACCGGACCCGCGGGCGCCTGTGCCGTGGACGCCCCGCGCGCCTCCCGCTCCCGGCTGACGTAGGCCAGCGAGAGCAGCACCGCGACAAGGACGGCGATCAGCGCCCACGAGCGCGGTCTCACACGCGGGCCCTGGCGCGCCGCGACACCACCGCCCGCAGGATCCGCCGCCCTTCGACGGCCAGCGCGTGCGCCTGCCGCAGTCCTCCGCCCGGGCCCGCGAGCAGCTCGAGGACGCGTATCTGACGGCGCAGTTCACCGGTGACCAGGGGCCCGGACCCGTCCTGCGGTCCGTCCGAGCGTGCCTGCCCGTCCGGGCGCGCCTGCCCATCCGCGCGTACTTGCCCATCCGCACGCACCTGCCCGGCCGGCCCGCCACGCCCGCCGAGGTCGTACAGCCGGTGCACCCGCAGCGCGGCCGCCGAGCAGGCGTCGGCCCAGGCCCGCAGCGGGGCGCCCGCCGGCTCTTCGGGCGCGGTCTCCAGCATGCGTACGACGAGACGCGTGGCCTCGTCGTCGCCGGCCCCGGCACCGGCACCGGCATCGGCACCTATTCCGGCCAACTCATCTCGTACGAGCACGAGTTCCGCACCCCAGCCCGCTCCCGACTCCACCGCGGACCACAGGGGACGCAGCGCGTCGTCGGCGGCGCCGAGCAGCGGCAGGCAGCAGTCGAGGCAGGCGAGCCCCGACACGGACAGGCTCCGTTCGTCGGCCTGCGCGATCAGTTCCACCGGACTCATGGACGCCTCCACCTTGCGGACGGTGCACTTCCCCTTACTGCGCCCCGCCCGGCGGAAACGTCACGCCCCCACGCTCAGGACTCCGGAATCCCCAGCCGCTCCAGGAACCGGAAGAACAACAGCTCGGCGGACGGATCGGCGGGCGCGTTCAGCACGGCCGTGACATCGGCCGCCCGCACCGTGTGCCCCGCCTCCGCCGCCCAGGCGGCCGCCCGCTCCGCCGCGTCCTGCGCGGGCAGGAAGAGATCGTCGGGCTCCTTCCCGTCCGCGGCCAGGAACTCGGCCATCGCGTCGCGCGCGAGACACGCGTTCCACGCCCCGCTCTGCGGTGCGGCGGCCTCGACCGCCACGCAGGAGCTGTCCATCACGAACCCGAACAGCGCGGGCGCCCCGGTCTCCCGTGCGAGCGCCGCCATCGACCCGATCTCGGGGACGGACGCCTCCCACACCTGCCAGCCGCCCGGCCGTTGCTCGTGCAGCGAGAGCCCGTCCCGTACGTCCTCGAACGCAGCGCACTCCGCGAGAGGCCGCTCCGCGCGGCCGACGACGTAGTACCCCCAGAACCCCATGCCTTACTCCCCGCCCACGACGTCTTTGACGTGAATCCAACACATCTGCGAGGCAGTTCGCCACCGAAAGGCACAGATGGAAGCCACATCCGGACCGGACGATCACCTTCGGCCACCCGCGTTATGCCTTGAACATCCCCTTCTTCACCCTCCCTCACCC
>NZ_JAAKZW010000297.1 GCF_011044995.1 Streptomyces mesophilus
CCACCCCGCCCGACCCGCTCCTGTGGCGCATGGTCCGGCTCGGGGTGCGCATCCTCGACCTCGCGCTCGCGGACGACTCCGTATCCGTCCTGCTCACGGTGGCCGGGCACGGATCCGAGGGGGAGTGGGTGCTCGGCTCGGAGGACGAGCCGGTGGCGGCCGAACTCGTCCTGGACCCGGTCGACTTCTGCCTGCTCCTGGCCGGCCGCTACGACCCGGGCGAGGTCCCCCGCGGCCTGGCCGGAGACGAGCGGGCGGCACGCTCCGTACTGGAACGTGCCGCCCGGGTCGCCTGGCTCTGAGACCTGCTCGAGTCGCCTGGCTCTGAGCCCTACTTGACGGGGGTGAACTCCCGCGCCCCGATGAACTCCGGCCGCCGGATCGGCGCCGCGAACGGCTCCTCGGCCGCGTTCTCCACGCTGTTGAACACGATGAAGACGTTCGAGCGCGGGTACGGCGTGATGTTGTCGCCCGAGCCGTGCATCGCATTGCAGTCGAACCACGTCGCCGAACCGGCCTTGCCCGTGAACAGCCGGATCCCGTGCCGGTCCGCCAGCTGGGTCAGGGCCTCGTCCGAGGGCGTGCCCGCGTCCTGCATCTGCAGCGACTTCTTGTAGTTGTCCTTGGGCGTCTCACCCGCACACCCCAGGAACACCTTGTGCGAGCCGGGCATGATCATGAGCCCGCCGTTGGTGTCGTAGTTCTCGGTCAGCGCGATCGAGACCGACACGGTCCGCATGTTCGGCAGACCGTCCTCGGCGTGCCAGGTCTCGAAGTCCGAGTGCCAGTAGAACCCGCTGGCCCCGAAGCCCGGCTTCACGTTGATCCGCGACTGGTGGACGTACACGTCCGAGCCGAGGATCTGCCGTGCCCGTCCGACGACCCGCTCGTCCCGCACGAGCCGCGCGAACACCTCGCTGATCTTGTGCACCTCGAAGACCGTGCGGATCTCCTGCGACTTCGGCTCGACGATCGAGCGCTCATCGGCGCGGATCACCGGATCGGAGATCAGACGCTCCAACTCACCCGCGTACACGCCCACTTCGTCCGGCGTGATCAGCTGCTCGATCGCGTGGAAACCGTCCCGCTCGAACCCTCCCAGCTCCGACGGCGACATCGGCCCCGGCGCCCCCGGCGGGGACCACACGACGGGGTCCTTCCGCTCGGTGAGCACCTCGTCGGTGGCGCGGGTCGGGTACAGGTCGGTGCGTTCGGGTGCGGTGGTCATGGTGGTGCCTTCCATTCCTCTCGTACGGTCCTGTGGTTGCCGTGTGGCTCGGACGGGGGGCCCAACGGCGTCTCAGACGGGGTCGGGCTCCGTAAGAAGCGGGTACACCCCGTTCTCGTCGTGGTCCTCGCGGCCGGTGACCGGCGGGTTGAAGACGCACAGGCAGCGGAAGTCCTTCTTGATCCGCATGGTGTGCCTCTCGTGCCCGTCGAGCAGGTACATCACACCCGGAGTGATGGTGTGCTTCTCGCCGGTCTCGTCATTGGTCAGCTCGGCCTCGCCCTCGGTGCAGACGACGGCCTCGATGTGGTTCGCGTACCACATGGACGTGGTCGTACCGGCATACAGCACGGTCTCGTGCAGCGAGAAGCCCACGCGCTCCTTGGCGAGCACGATGCGCTTGGACTCCCAGGTGCCGGACGCGGACTTCACATGCCGGTCGGTGTCTTCGATCTCCTGGAACGAGCGGACGATCACGGTGAATTGCTTCCTTCGGTTGTACGGATACGGGTGCGGGTGCCGGGGGCGGTCAGACCGTCTCGCGGATGGCGCGGGCCAGGATGCGCAGGCCCTCGTCCAGCTCCTCCGGGGTGATGGTGAGCGCCGGAAGCAGCTTGACGACCTCGCTCTCCGGGCCCGAGGTCTCCACCAGGAGCCCCAGGTCGAAGGCGCGGCGGGCGATCTTCGACGCATGGTCGGGGGTGGTCATCTCCAGGCCCCAGACCAGACCGCGGCCCCGGTACTCCCGCGTGGCGTCGGGGTGTTCGGCGCGGATCGCCTTCATGGCCTGCTCGACCTGCTCACCGCGGGCGAGGGTCTGCTTCTCCATCTCGCCGTCCGCCCAGTACGCGCTGAGCGCGGCGGCGGCGGTGACGAAGGCCGGGTTGTTGCCGCGGAAGGTGCCGTTGTGCTCGCCCGGCTCCCAGACGTCGAGCTCCGGCTTGAACAGGCAGAGCGACATCGGCAGTCCGTAACCGCTGATGGACTTCGAGACCGTGACGATGTCCGGCACGATGCCGGCCTCCTCGAAGGAGAAGAAGCCGCCGGTGCGGCCGCAGCCCATCTGGATGTCGTCGACGATCAGGAGCATGTCCCAGCGCTTGCAGACATCGGCGAGCTTGCGCAGCCACTCGGTGCGCGCGACATTGATGCCGCCCTCGCCCTGCACGGTCTCGACGATCACCGCGGCGGGCTGGTTCAGGCCCGAGCCGGAGTCCTCCAGGAGCCGCTCGAACCAGATGAAGTCCGGGGTGCGGCCGTCGAGGTAGTTGTCGAAGGGCATCGGGGTGCCGTGCACCAGCGGGATGCCGGCGCCGGCCCGCTTGAAGGCGTTGCCGGTCACGGCGAGGGAGCCGAGGGACATCCCGTGGAAGGCGTTCGTGAACGACACGATCGACTCACGGCCCTTGACCTTGCGGGCCAGCTTCAGCGCGGACTCCACGGCGTTGGTGCCGGTCGGGCCCGGGAACATGACCTTGTACGGCAGGTCACGGGGCCGGAGCACCGTCTCCTGGAAGGTCTCCAGGAAGGCGCGCTTGGCCGTCGTCGACATGTCGAGTCCGTGGACGACGCCGTCGCGCTCGAGGTAGTCGATCAGTGCGCGTTTGAGGACCGGGTTGTTGTGCCCGTAGTTGAGTGACCCGGCTCCGGCGAAGAAGTCGAGGTACTCATGGCCGTCCTCGTCGTACATCTTGCTGCCCTGAGCGCGGTCGAAGACGGTCGGCCAGCCGCGGCAGTAGCTGCGGACCTCCGACTCGAGAGTCTCGAACACGCTGAGGTCGGGCTGAGTGATGGTCACAGGGACTCCTTGGTCGTCAGCGTGGTCAGGGGGCTGATTCGGTAGAGCACTTCGGGATCGTGGGCGCTGCCGTCGGGGAACTCCTCGGCGCGGAAAAGGACTTCGCGCTCGACGCAGGCGCCATGACGCTCGGCGAACGAGGTGAACAGGCGCTCGGAGGCGGTGTTCCCGGGCGTGATCGTGGTCTCGACGGAGGTCACGTCGTATACGTCGACGACCCGGCGGACGAGTCCGTCGAGCAGCGTCGCGGCGAGCCCGCGGCCCCGGTGGGCCGCGTCCACGGCCACCTGCCACACCAGCAGGGTGTGCGGGCGCTCGGGTCGTATGTACGCGGTGATGAAGCCGACCGGTTCCCCCTGCTCGTCACGCGCCACCACCGAGGTGCCGGAGAAGTCACGGCACCAGAGCAGATAGCTGTACGACGAGTTCAGATCGAGCGTCTTCGAGTCACGGGCGATACGCCACAGTGCTGCCCCGTCCTTCACGCCAGGGCTGTCGAGCCGGAATTCCTGTGCAGTGGTCATGCGGATTGAATTTACCGAGCGGAAATCGAAATCGCATGGGCCTTGGGGGTTACATCCAGCGCTCTGATCTGTTATCCGCGCGGGCGAGGCTCGGCAGGTTTGGGCTATTTTGAGCGGGATTTAGCGCCCGAATCGGACTCGATGTGGAGTCGGTCACAGGGCCGAGATGTACACGAAACCTTTGCGTTTAGGCCCCGGAAAACCGGGCAGAAGCAAAACGGGAAGCTGCACGTTAATGCGCTTCCCGTTTTCATGAATTCTTTATGTAATTAGAGGTGCGCCAGGGTGTTTAAAGCTGCCGCATTTCAGGAGGACCGGATCTTTCGGACCGCGTCCCCGAGCGCCGCGAGAGCGCGCTCCACCACGTCGGTACGGGCATCGGGGCCGTAGTGGTTGACGCGGATCATCTCGTGCGCGAGCGCCCCGCCGCCCGCCGCGACCGGCAGCGTGGCATCGGCGGCGAGCGCGGCGGCGACGACGGCGGTGGCGTCGACGCCGTCAGGCGTCCGCAGCGTCGTGGCCACCGGGGCGGCGTCCTTCGCGTCGTGCACGTACGGCGCGAGACCCGCGGCCTTCGCGCCCGTACGCGTGGCGCGCGCGGCCTCGGCATGCCGGGCCATCAGCGCGTCCAGGCCCTCCGCCTCGATCCGGTCCACGCACGCCCCGAGCGCCAGCATCTCCAGCTGCGCGGGCGCGTGCAGAAGCGCCTTGCGGCCGCCGTCGACCCAGCGCTCCTTCCAGTCGAGCAGCGACAGGTAGGAACGGCGCGGCGCCCGCGGGTTGTCCGCGAACCGCTTCCACGCCCGCTCGCTCACCGACACCGCCGAGACACCCGCCGGACCGCCCATGGCCTTCTGCGCCCCGATGACGCACAGGTCGACGCCCCACGCGTCGGGCAGCAGCGGCTCCGCGCCCACCGACGCGACGGCGTCCAGGTAGAAGAGCGCGCCGTGCTCCCGTACGACCGCGCCGATCTCCGCGACCGGATTGGTGTTGCCGGTCGCGGCCTCCGCGTGCACCAGCGAGACGAAGTCGATGTCAGGGCGCGCGGTGAGTGCCTCGCGGATCTGCTCGGCGGTGACCGCCGTGTGGAAGGGCACCGCCAGATCGATCACCTCGGCGCCGCAGTCCCGCAGCCAGTTGCCGAAGGTCTGCCCGTACGGGCCCGTGATCACGTTCAGGGCGACGGTGCCGGGCTGCGCGGCCGAGCGGATACAGCTCTCGAGCGGCAGAAGCGCCTCGCCCTGCATGATCACCACGTCCTGCTCGGTGCTCAGCAGGCGCGCGACCCGGTCCTCGACCGCGGCGAACTCGGCGGCGCTCATCGGGGGCAGGTCGAGGAAGGGGTGCAGGTCGCGCGTCATGGTCGTGCTCTCCGGGGGTGGGCTCAGGTGTGCGTGGTGGATGCAACGGGATGCGTGTCCGAGCGTACCGAGTGCCCTTGAGGGCCTGTCGTCACCTTCCCCTCGGCCGCGCGGTGTCCGGCACGCGCATCTGCGGCGTTGTCGTCGGTCGCGATGTTCCCCAAGCTCTCGGCTGCGCTCGAGCAGGGGAGGCCCCAATCGCCATCACTCCCTCCTCCGCCTTGCAGCTACACGCACCGGACACCGCGCGGCCCGCCCTGCGGGCGGACGAGGGGAAGGTGACGACAGGCCCTCTACGCTGCCGTACATGAGCGATCAGGGCGCGGTGCTGCGGGTGAAGGGACGGGTTCTCGTCGGGCCCGAGGACGTACGTGACGAGCTGTGGGTGATCGACGGACGGATCTCGTACGAGCGTCCCGCCGGCGCCCGCGACGTGACCACCGTCGAGGGCTGGGCGCTGCCCGGTCTCGTCGACGCGCACTGCCATGTCGGGCTCGACACCCATGGCCCCGTGCCCGACGAGGTCGCCGAGAAGCAGGCGCTCACCGACCGCGACGCCGGCACCCTGCTCATCCGCGACGCGGGCTCGCCCTCCGACACCCGCTGGATCGACGACCGCGACGATCTGCCGAAGATCATCAGGGCCGGGCGGCATATCGCCCGCACCCGCCGCTACATCCGCAACTTCGCCCACGAGATCGAGCCCGAGGACCTGGTCGCGTACGTCGCCCAGGAGGCGCGGCGCGGGGACGGCTGGGTCAAGCTCGTCGGCGACTGGCTGGACCGCTCCTCGGGCGACCTCGGGGCCTGCTGGCCGCGCGAGACCGTGACCGCGGCGATCGCCGAGGCGCACCGGCTCGGCGCGCGCGTCACCGCCCACTGCTTCGCCGAGGACTCCCTCGTGGACCTGGTCGAGGCGGGCATCGACTGCGTCGAGCACGCGACCGGACTGACCGAGGAGACGATCCCGCTGTTCGCCGAGCGCGGTGTGGCCATCGTGCCCACGCTCGTGAACATCGCGACGTTCCCGAAACTCGCCGAGCAGGGCGACGCCAAGTTCCCCATCTGGGCCGACCACATGCGGCGCCTGTACGAGCGGCGTTACGACACCGTGCGGGCCGCCTACGACGCGGGCATCCCGGTGTTCGTGGGCACCGACGCGGGCGGGGCCCTCGCGCACGGCCTGGCCGGCGCCGAAGTCGGCGAGTTCGTGACCGCGGGCATCCCGGCCCTCGAGGCGGTGTCCGCGGCGACCTGGGGTGCGCGTGCGTGGCTCGGTCGTCCGGGCCTCGAGGAGGGCGCTCCCGCGGACCTGGTGGTCTACGAGACGGATCCGCGGGCGGACGTACGGGTGTTGGGGGCGCCGCGGCGGGTGGTGCTGAACGGGGTCGTGGTGGGCTGAGTGGTTGCGGTCGCGGCCGCGGTTGTGGTTGGGGTCGCGGTCGCGGTTGCTCCGGTTCAGGCCGTGAACGCGCCGTCCCGCAGCACCGGTACGGACACGGACGCGCCCAGCTCCACCGCCACCTCCACGTCCTGAGGGAACCCGTACTCCACGAGTTCCCGGCCGGACACCCCCGCCCGTACCGCCGCCGGGACGTCCGCCGTGCCGTCGAACACGGCTCGCGCGGCCCGCGCCTCGGGGGAGAGCCCGTCGCGCGCGCCCAGCGCCGCGATCACCGCGCCCGCGCCGAGCAGGTCCTCGAGCGCCGGACGCAGCTCACCGTCCGGCCAGCGCTCGCCGGACGCGATCACTCCGACGGGGCGCGCGGGCGTGCCGTATCCCTCGTCGGCCAGCCAACCGCCCACCGCCGACGCGTTCCTGAGGCAGGCGGCCACCACCTCGACGCCTGCGGGGGCGGCCGCGGCGATCGTCGACCCGTTCGGCGACGGCAGGACGAGCCGTGGCGGCAGGTCGGCGCGGCGCAGGGTCGCGGGGGAGAGCGACCAGGGGTTCTCCTCGGACACCGCACCGCGCCCCACCGCGAGCGCCGCGTCCCGCTCCTCGGCGTACGCGGCCGCGGAGGCGTCACGCCAGGCGTACGGCAGGACGCGGGCGCCGCCCGTGACGGCCACGTCGACGGAGGTCGTGAACGACAGGACGTCGACGACCACGAGACAGGCCACACCGGGGGCCAGCCGACGAGCCCCTGACGGCCCCCACTCGAACCGCACGCCGTACACGTCCTGCCGGGCCCACTCGTCGTTCGTCGCGTCCATGGCGCTGATTGTCGCGTCCATGCCGCCGATCGTGCCTCAGGTTGACGCACCGTAACCAAGGGGTCGGCGTGGTCGTTTGCCCTCTCCGGTGTGCGCCGGGGCGTCAACCAGCGCATTCGCTCGCGTTCGGGCGATGGGGGTGACGCGGGTGACGTACGCGTCTGCGTAGGCGCCCGAAATCGAATAGACGGCCGGAAACCCCACTTTGGGGTGAACTCACGCCGCGCGTCTGCCAGTTCACTCTCCGTGCGTAAAGATTCTCGGCGTCGAGGTCGTCGACGCGGCGCATGTCCCGAAGTACCGCGTGCGTCGGCGGCTCCCTGTCTGCACCATGTTTCCCAGTGGGGGTTTCCCGTTTTGAACAGCAACACCTTCCGCATGCCCGCACGCAGAATCGCCGCGACCGCCGCGGCGACGCTGCTGGCCACCGGTCCCGTGGCCCTCGCCTCCGCCGTTCCCGCCCACGCCACGGGCGACGAAGGCAGCGCGAGTGCGGCCGTGCTCCGCACGCAGCTCGATGTCGGTCTGCTCAACAAGACCGTGCAGGTCCCGCTGAAGGCCACGCTGAACGAGGTGCAGGCGCCCGAATCGGCGGAGAAGACCGCGTTGACGGTGAACCTCGACGGCGTGAACCAGGGCAAGCCGTTCAGTGTGCTGCGCGCGGAGGTCGCCACGGCGAAGGCCACCACGGACCGGCACAAGGCCGAGGCTTCCTCGAACGTGGCGCACGCCAAGATCCACGTACCCGGCCTCCCGCTCCTCTCCCTGATCGAGGTGGAGCAGGTCACGTCGAAGGCGGTCTGCGAAGCGGGCAGGCAGCCGGTCGCCGAGTCCAATGTGCTCGGCTCGGTGACGGTGCTCGGCAAGAAGACCACGCTCACCGCGGGCGGGGTCACGAAGGTCACCGTCCCGGGTGTCGGTGAGGTGAGCCTGACGCTCTCGAAGACCCACACCACGTCGAAGACGGCCGCGGCGGCCGCGCTCGAACTCAAGGTCTCCGTCAACCCGTTGAAGCTCAATGTGGCCGAGGTCGAGGGCGTGATCGCGCTGGCCGAGGCGTCCTGCGCGGCGCCGGCCGGCGCTCCGAAGCCGGCCGAGTCCGAGCCGGCGAAGCCCGCGGACAAGGCCGAGGACGACGGCGTACGCGCCCAGTCGGCCGGCGAGCAGCGGCAGGACCTCGCCGAGACCGGCGGCAGCTCCAGCACGCCGTTCATCGCGGGCGGCGCGGTCCTCCTGCTCGGCCTGGGCGGCGGCGCCCTGGTCCTGGCCCGCGCGCGCAGCCGCGGCTAGGACCCACGCAGAGCGGCCGGGAGACCGGCCCCGAAAACGTCCCTGCAGTGACCTCCCTTGAGCTGTACGGGGCTTGAGCAAGGGGAGGGCGGAAATCCCTGTGCCGCCCTCCCCTTGCTGTTCCCGTTCAGGCTCGCCGGTGTTTGAGGCGGTCCTTCAGCCGCGGGCCCCGCAGCCGCACCGCAACCCGCTCCCTACCGCACCGCAACCCGCCCCCTACCGCACCG
>NZ_JAAKZW010000298.1 GCF_011044995.1 Streptomyces mesophilus
AGCCCGACCCCGAGCCGACCACGCCGGATCCCGATCCGACCCTGACCGTGGACCCGCCGGCCGGGAACCAGAACGGCGGCAACAACGGGGACCCGATCTCCTTCGGTTCGGACACCTCCGGTTCGGACACCTTCGGAGTGGACGCCTTCGGACTGGGCACCTCCGGTCCGGACGACGCCGCATCCGCCCCCGTCTCCCTGGCAGGCGCCGCACTATGACCCCCCGTACCTCCGGCGCGGCGCGGCGTCGTCGCGTCCCCATGCGGTACCTGCTGCCGCTGCTCTTCCTCGTCGCGCTGATGGCCATGCTGATGCTGCGCGGCTACGTGCACAGCGAGATCCTCGCCGACCACCGGGTGCGCCCGCCCGCGGCCACCGACCAGGTGCCGCACCGGGTGCTCGGCGGCGGTCCGGTGATCGACGCGCGCGCGGACACCATCACGACCCGTCAGGTCCCGCGCAAGAACCTCGTGCTGACCTTCGACGACGGGCCGGACCCGACGTGGACGCCGAAGGTGCTCGACACGCTCAAGCGGTACGACGCGAAGGCCGTCTTCTTCGTCGCGGGCACCATGGCGGCGCGCTATCCGGACCTGGTGCAGCGCATGGTCGACGAGGGCCACGAGGTGGGTCTGCACACCTTCAACCACCCCGATCTCTCGTACCAGTCCAAGAGCCGTATCGACTGGGAGCTCTCGCAGAACCAGCTGACGCTCGCGGGCTCGGCGGGCATCCGCACGACGCTCTTCCGGCCGCCGTACTCGTCGTTCAACGACGCCTTCGACAACAACTCCTGGCCGGTCACCGAGTACATCGGCTCCCGCGGCTACATCACCGTCGTCAACAACACCGACAGCGAGGACTGGAAGCGCCCCGGCGTCGACGCGATCATCAAGCAGGCCACCCCCAAGGGCGGCAAGGGCGCGATCGTGCTGATGCACGACTCCGGCGGCGACCGCTCGCAGACCGTGGCGGCGCTCGACCGGTTCATCCCCGAACTGCAGCGCAAGGGCTATGACTTCACGCATCTGACCGGTGCGCTCGGCGTGCAGAGCGCGCACACGCCCGTCACCGGACTCGATCTGTGGAAGGGCAAGGCGTTCGTCTACGCCGTCCAGGCCTCGGAGCATGTGACCACCGTCCTGGTCGCGGGTCTCGCGGTGATCGGCGCCCTGGTCATCGGCCGCTTCGGCCTGATGCTGCTGCTCTCCTTCGTGCACGCCCGCCGCACCAGGCGCAGAGGCTTCCGCTGGGGGCCCGAGGTCCATGAACCGGTGTCGGTGCTCGTGCCCGCGTACAACGAGGCGAAGTGCATCGAGAACACCGTGCGTTCGCTGATGAGCAGCGATCACCCCGTCGAAGTGATCGTGATCGACGACGGCTCCACGGACGGCACCGCACGGCTCGTGGAGAGTCTGCGGCTGCCCGGTGTACGGGTGATACGCCAGCACAACGCGGGAAAGCCCGCCGCCCTCAACCGCGGTGTGGCCAACGCCCGTCACGACCTGATCGTGATGATGGACGGCGACACGGTCTTCGAGCCGTCCACCGTCCGTGAACTGGTGCAGCCCTTCGGCGACCCGCGCGTCGGCGCGGTCGCGGGCAACGCCAAGGTCGGCAACAAGGACTCGCTGATCGGCGCCTGGCAGCACATCGAGTACGTGATGGGCTTCAACCTCGACCGCCGTATGTACGACGTCCTGCGCTGCATGCCCACGATCCCCGGCGCCGTCGGCGCGTTCCGGCGTTCCGCCCTGGAGCGGGTCGGCGGGATGAGCGACGACACGCTCGCCGAGGACACCGACATCACGATGGCCCTGCACCGCGACGGCTGGCATGTGGTGTATGCGGAGAACGCCCGTGCGTGGACCGAGGCCCCCGAGACGGTGCAGCAGCTCTGGTCGCAGCGCTACCGCTGGTCGTACGGCACGATGCAGGCCATCTGGAAGCACAAGCGGTCCTTCATCGAGAGCGGGCCCTCAGGACGCTTCGGCCGCGTCGGCCTTCCGCTGGTCTCGCTCTTCATGGTCCTCGCGCCGCTGCTCGCGCCCCTGATCGACGTGTTCCTCCTGTACGGGCTCGTGTTCGGCCCGACCCAGAAGACGATCATGGCGTGGCTGGGCGTCCTCGCGATCCAGGCCGTCTGTGCCGCGTACGCCTTCCGGCTCGACCGCGAGAAGATGACGCATCTCATCTCCCTGCCTCTGCAGCAGATCCTCTACCGGCAGTTGATGTACGTCGTGCTGCTCCAGTCCTGGATCACCGCCCTGACCGGCGGCCGGCTGCGCTGGCAGAAGCTGCGGCGCACCGGCGTGGTCGGTTCGGCGCCCGGCATCCCCACGCAGGCACGCGGCGGGGACCGGAGGCCGGTGGGATGAGCACGCACCGTTACGACCCGTCGGGGGCGGGGCATCCGGACGAGCGGGCCGAGTGGCCGGCGTACGGGGTGCCCGAGCAGCGGACGGGGGAGAGGTACGGACACCAGGGGTGGGCTCAGGAGCCGCCGCCGGTGTACGCACCGCCTTCGGAGTACCCGCCGGCTTCGGAGACCGCCCCGCCGTCGCAATACACCCCGCAGCCCCCGCCGCCGCAGCCCGAGCCTGCCCGGAAGCCGGGCCGCGACCGTTACTTGGACCTGCTGCGCACCCTCGCGCTGGTCCGTGTCGTGCTGTACCACATCTTCGGCTGGGCCTGGCTGACGGTCCTCTTCCCCTCCATGGGCGTGATGTTCGCGCTCGCCGGCTCCCTCATGGCGCGGTCCCTGAACCGGCCCGCCCTCGGGGTGATCCGCGGGCGCATCCGCCGGCTCCTGCCGCCCGTCTGGCTGTTCGGCGCCGTGGTGGTGCCGATCATGTTCCTGCAAGGCTGGGAACCGGCGAAGCAGCTCGGCGGCACGTGGATCCCGCAGGTGCTCACCTACCTGTTCCCGGTGGGCGCCCCGCCCTATCCGTGGCACAGCGGCTCGCCCTCCGGGCTGCTCGAGGAGACCTGGGCGGTGCAGGCGGCCGGTCCGCTCTGGTACATCCGCGCGTACCTCTGGTTCGTCATCGCCTCACCACTGCTCCTGTGGGCGTTCCGCCGGCTGCCCTGGGCGACGCTGCTCGCCCCGCTCGCGCTCACCGCGGTCGTCGGCACCGGCCTGGTGAAGATTCCGGGAGAGACCGGCAACGCGGTCACCGACTTCGCGGTCTACGGCTCCTGCTGGGTGCTCGGCTTCGCGCACCAGGAGGGCACGTTCAAACAGCTTCCGCGGTACGTGACGGTCTCGCTGGCCTCGCTCCTGATGGCCTTCGGGCTGTGGTGGGCCTCGAACCATCTCGGACCCGACGGCTGGGACCTCAACGACATTCCGCTCGCCCAGGCCACCTGGTCCTTCGGCTGTGTGGTGATCCTGCTGCAGTACGCGCCCTCGTGGCAGGAACTGCCGGGCCGGCTCAAGAAGTTCGACAAGCTGGTCACGCTGTCCAACAACCGGGCCGTCACGATCTACCTCTGGCACAACGCGCTGATCATGGCGACCATACCGATCCTCGACCTGGCCTGGGACATTCCGGGCTTCTACGACAGCTTCGGGCCGGCCTTCGAAACCACGTACACGGTCTGGATGTTCGTCCTGGTCTGGCCGCTGATCGGCCTGATGATCGTGGCCGTGGGGTGGATCGAGGACCTGGCCGCGCAGCGCAAGCCGCGCCTGTGGCCCGACGGCACCAAGCGCAAGACCGGCTCGCACAGCCGCTGACCCGGCCGGGGCGCTCACACAGCCGCCCCGGTCCGGGTGAGAGCAAGGTTGCGCCGCGGTCATCTGATCGGGCACCGGCCCGAAATCCCCGCTCCCTAGCGTCATCCCTGATCGGACGACGCGGGAGTGGAGGCGTGATGACAGCACCGGCTGCCACAAGCGGACGCAAGGGGGGCCGCTGGATCGAGCAGTGGGACCCGGAGGACGAGGAGTTCTGGGCCCGGACGGGCGAGAAGGTCGCCCGGCGCAATCTGCTCTACTCCGTCTTCAGTGAGCACATCGGCTTCTCGATCTGGACACTGTGGTCGGTGATGGTCCTGTTCATGGGACCGGAGTACGGCATCGACCCGGCCGGGAAGTTCTTCCTGATCGGCACGGCCACCCTGGTCGGCGCGATGATCCGGGTGCCGTACACCTTCGCGGTGGCGCGCTTCGGCGGGCGCAACTGGACGATCGTCAGCGCCTGTCTCCTGCTGATCCCCACGATCGCGGCCTTCGCCGTGATGGAGCCGGGGACCTCGTACACGACCTTCGTCCTGGTGGCCGCGCTCACCGGCGTCGGCGGCGGCAACTTCGCCTCCTCGATGACCAACATCAACTCCTTCTTCCCGCTGCGCAAGAAGGGCTGGGCCCTCGGCCTCAACGCGGGCGGCGGCAACATCGGCGTCCCCGTGGTGCAGCTGGTCGGCCTGCTCGTCATCGGCACGGCGGGCGCGGGGCACCCACGGATCCTGCTCGGCGCGTACATCCCGCTGATCGTGCTCGCGGCCGTGCTCGCGGCCCTGCGGATGGACAACCTCGCGCCGGTACGCAATGACACGGGAGCCGCGAAGGAGGCGGTCCGCGACCCGCACACGTGGATCATGTCGTTCCTCTACATCGGCACCTTCGGGTCCTTCATCGGCTACAGCTTCGCCTTCGGCCTGGTCCTGCAGACCCAGTTCGGCCGCACCCCGCTGCAGGCCGCCTCGCTCACCTTCATCGGCCCGCTGCTCGGCTCGCTGATCCGGCCGGTCGGCGGCCGGCTCGCGGACCGGCACGGCGGTGCGCGCATCACGCTGTGGAACTTCGCCGCGATGGGTACGGCGACCGTCGTGGTGATCTTCGCTTCCGTACGGGAGTCGCTGCCCGTCTTCCTGGTCGGCTTCATCGCCCTGTTCGTCCTGAGCGGCCTGGGCAACGGGTCCACGTACAAGATGATCCCGGGCATCTTCACGGCGAAGGCGTACGCGAAGGGCCTGGCCGGCGAGGCGGCGGACGCCTGGGCGCGGCGGCTCTCCGGAGCGTCCATGGGTCTGATCGGCGCGGTCGGCGCGGTCGGCGGACTCGGCATCAACCTGGCCTTCCGGCAGTCCTTCCAGAGCGCCGGGACCGGGACGGCGGCCTTCGTGGTCTTCCTCGGCGTGTACGTGGTGTGCTGCGTGGTCACCTGGGCCGTATACCTGCGCAGGACCGCACCCCCCGCCGTGGCGGCTCAGCCCACCGCCGAGCCGAAGCCGCAGCTCAGCTACGCGGAGGTGTGAGGCACCCTGGTGCGTGGGACCACGTAACACCTGCGCAATCAGGGCGAACCGAGCCTGTCACGCACCCTTGGCAGGCTCGGTCGACTGCAACGAGGTGCGGTGGTGCACTCGGCCACCGCATCTCGGGGCCACAGCGAGCTCAGCGAAGCGGGACGACAGCCATGGGAAACAACACGAAGCCCCACGCGACCGGGCAGCCGCTCGCCGGATTCACCGTCGGCGTGACGGCGGCCCGGCGCGCCGACGAACTGGGCGCGCTGCTCGAACGGCGCGGCGCGACCGTGCTGCACGCGCCCGCGCTGCGGATCGTGCCGCTCGCCGACGACAGCGAACTGCTCGCGGCGACGAAGGAGTTGATCGACCACGCGCCCGACGTGGTGGTCGCGACCACCGCGATCGGCTTCCGCGGCTGGGTCGAGGCGGCCGACGGCTGGGGCATCGGCGAAGACCTCCTGTCCCGGCTGCGCGGCGTGGAACTCCTCGCGCGCGGGCCCAAGGTGAAGGGCGCGATCCGGGCGGCCGGGCTCACCGAGTCCTGGTCACCGGCGTCCGAGTCGATGGCCGAGGTGCTCGACCGGCTGCTCGACGAGGGCGTCGTGGGCCGCCGTGTCGCGCTGCAACTGCACGGCGAACCCCTGCCCGGCTTCATCGAGGCGCTTCGGGCGGGCGGCGCCGAGGTGGTGGGCGTGCCAGTGTACCGGTGGATGCCGCCGGAGGACCTGACGCCGGTGGACCGGCTCCTGGACGCCGTACTGGCGCGCGGCGTGGACGCGTTGACCTTCACCAGCGCACCGGCCGCGGCCTCGCTCCTGACCCGCGCGGCCGAGCGGGGTCAGGAGGCGGACCTGCTCGCCGCCCTGGAGCACGAGGTGCTCCCGGCCTGCGTCGGCCCGGTCACCGCCCTGCCGCTGCAGGCCCAGGGCGTGACCACGGTCTCGCCGGAACGCTTCCGGCTCGGCCCCCTGGTCCAGCTCCTGTGCGTCGAACTCCCGGCTCGCTCCCGTACGTTGCCCATCGCCGGCCATCAGCTCCAGATCCGCGGTCACGCCGCCCTGGTCGACGGTGACCTGCGCCCGATTCCGCCGGCCGGCATGGCCCTCCTGCGCGCCCTGGCCCGGCGCCCGGGTTGGGTGGTCTCCCGGGCGGACCTGCTGCGCGCGCTACCGGGCGCGGGCCGGGACGAGCACGCCGTGGAGACGGCGATGGCGCGGCTGCGGGCCGCGCTCGGGGTGCCGAAGGTGATCCAGACGGTGGTGAAGCGGGGGTACCGACTGGCGCTGGACCCGGCTTCGGACGCGAAGTACGGGGACGGGTAGGGCGATTGGGGCCCCGTCCAGGGCTGACCTGCGGTCGGGGCTTGCCCCCGGCCAGGGCGCGCCTTCGGCCGGGGCTCTCCTGGGCCGGTAGCGCTCACGTCGCCCGGCCGCGCCCCAGCACCACCATCGCCCGGCTCAGGCACACCACAGCGGCCACGTTCAGCACACCCCGCACCGCGTTCCACATCACCCAGGGGTCCTCGAAGTCCTCGCGCACGGCCCCGGGCGAGGCGATCTTCGTCGGGTCGCCCGCGGACGCGAGCTGGTCGTTGAGCGGCACACTCGCGCCCGACGTGACCGCGAAGACCGCCACGTACAGCAGAAGTCCGGCCAGGACCCAGCGCAGCAGCGGGCGGTCCCGGCGCACGCGCCACGCGACCGCCGCCGGCAGCAGGAGCGCGCCGAACATGGCCAAGAAGAACACCGGGTTCTGGATGACCTCGTTGATGTCCTGCATGACCGAGATGAAGGTCCGGTCGTCGGCCCTGCCGAGCGCGCCCATCACCGAGGTGGCGTACGCGAACCACACCCCTGCCATCAGCCCGCTCGTCACCACGGCCGCGATCAGCAGTACGCCGTCGGCGCCGCGGTGTGCCCTGCCTGTGGATGTGGTCGGTCCCGTGATCGTTGTCATGACCCCAAGTCAAGCCGCTGGACGATCAGTTGACCATGGGTGTGCCGCTCGGCGGCATACGTGAGGGTCCACGCCCGGCCACGTCCGTTGTACGGTGCGCCGATGATCGATGAGAAGTTCGAGGTCCGGCCCGCGACGCCGGACGACGCCGCCGCACTCGTCGCGGCGCATCTGCGGAACAAGGAGCACCTGCGGGCCACCGACCCCGCGCGCTCCGACGCGTTCTACACCGTCGAGGGGCAGATCGCCCGGATGAACGAGCACGGGACCGCCCGCTGGGTCATCACCGACGGCGACAAGGTGATCGGCCGCGCCGACCTCTCCGGGATCGTGCTCGGGCCCTTCCGCACCGCCTGTCTCGGGTACTGGGTGGACGGCGAGTACCTCGGCCGCGGACTCGCCGTGCAGGCCGCCGAGGCGATGCTCGCGCACGCCAAGGATGATCTCGGGCTGCACCGCGTCGAGGCCTCCACCCTCACCGACAACGAAGCCTCCCAGCGCGTCCTCACCAAGTGCGGCTTCGAGAAGATCGGGTTCGCGCCCACGTATCTGCACATCAACGGCGCTTGGCGGGACCACTTCATCTTCCAGCGGATCCTGCACGACGACCCGCCGCCGCTCTCATAAAGCGGGGCGGCCTGTGCGGGGGTCTTCCGGCCGCGCGCCCCGCCGGGCACTCTGTGAGGGAATCACCGGCAAACCGGAATCACCGGCAACCCCCCACAAGGCGGTGACAGGCGCATGGTGGCGAGTACGGCCGCGTACGAGCCGCGGTTCGACGCCGGGCGGGTCGGTCTCGACCTGCTCGCCACGTCCCACCCGGAGGAACGGCTCGACGGCGCCGAGGCGTTGGGGGAGTGGCTGAGAAGCGCGGGCCTTGTCCCGGCCGGGGTCCGGCTTCCGGGTATCGGGCTCGACTGCGTGCACCGTTTCCGTCAACTGCGCCAGGACATCGCCCAGTTGGTACGGGGTGCGCCGGCGCTCGGCGGAGAGCCGTTCGCCGCCGCCCTCGCCCGGATCAACGAGGCCGCCGCCGCCCCGCCGCCCGCGCCCCGCGCCGTCCCCGCCGAGGACGGACGTCTCGTACGGGTCCTGCACGCCGAACCCGACTGCGGGTCCCTGCTCGCCGTGATCGCCCGCGACGTCGTGGAGCTGCTCACCGACCCCGTCGCCGCCGCACGGATCCGCCAGTGCGAGGGCGACAACTGCCCCCGGATCTACCTCGATACGTCACGCGGCCGCCGGCGCCGCTGGTGCTCGAGCGAGGTCTGCGGCAACCGGGAGAGAGTGGCCCGGCACCGGCGCCGCATGGCCGTGACGTAAGCGCAGGACCGCGGGCGGACCTAAGCACGGACCTGAGCAGAAGCAGTCACCCTCGCGCTCCTGAACGTCCAGTCAGGAAAAAGTTTCCGTACCCGTTGAACACGCGGCCCGCC
>NZ_JAAKZW010000299.1 GCF_011044995.1 Streptomyces mesophilus
GCCCGAAACCGGGCCGGCCCCACCCCCGGGGATCAGTCGTCCAGCGTCAGCCGGAGCACACCCCCCTCGTACGTCCCGGCGTACAACGCCTCGCCCGAAGGGTCGGCGACGAGGGACTGCACGTCGGTGTTCTGCATGCCGCGCGCGAGGCTGTCCCAAGTGCGGCCGCCGTCCTCGGACTTGAGCACGCCGCGGCCTCCGAACGGGTTGCCCCAGTCCCAGCGGCTCTGCGTGCCGGCGTACAGATCGCCGTCGATCTCGACGATGTCCGAGACCAGCATCCGCAGCCCGCCCGAGTCGCCGGTACGGAAGGTGCGTCCGCCGTCGGACGAGTAGCGCAGGTCCGGGCCGCCGGCGATGATCCGCGAACCCTCGAAGGCGATCGCCGTCGTCTCCTTGTCGTCCGCCTTCTTCAGCGACTTGCCGCCGTCGTCGGAGTACCACAGGCCCAGCGGGCCGCCGAGCCACAGCCGGTCGGAGCCCGGCTGCTGCGCCAGGGCGCCCACGTACAGCTTGTGGTTGTACGAGGTCCAGCTCTCGCCGCCGTCGGAGGTGGTGTAGACGCCGCCGGCCCGGCGGTTGGCGTAGCCGACGGTGACCTTGTCGGGGTTCCGCGGATCGATGTGCAGCGCGGTCAGGTCGCCGTCGAGCTGTCCGCGGCTCTCCCAGGTCACGCCGCCGTCGACGCTGCGTTCGAGGGAGTTGCCGAAGAGTCCGGAGAAGATCCGCCAGACCGTCTTGCCGGAGGCCTTCACATGCGGGTAGGAGGCGCCCGTGGATCCCTCGAACTCGCCCTGGCCCCAGTCGGGTTCACTCGATCCGAGACCGGTGCGGTAGATGCCGCTCTTGGTCGCGGCCAGGAGCGTGCCGTCGGAAACGGCGAGCGCGGACACCGTGCTGCCCTGGACGCCGATCCTGTCGTACGCGCCGTCCTCGCCGCCGCGCACGACGCCGGAGGTGAAGCCCACGGTGTGCGAGCCGTCGGCCCATACGTCGAAGTCCTCGGACACCGTGTTGCGGTTGGGCTTGTCCACGCTCGTCCACGTTTTGCCGCCGTCGGTGCTGCGGCTGAGCCTGCCCTGGTCGTCGTGGAGGACCTGCCCGGCCGACAGGCTCACGCTGCCGTTGGGGCGCCGCTTGGTGTTGGTCCAGGTGCGGCCGCCGTCCTCGCTGACCCTGAGGCCCGCGTCGGTGCCCTGCACCTGCAGCGTGACGAGCGGCCCGGAGACGTCGTAACCGAAGAACGTCTGTCCTGCGGTGCCGGTGAAGATCTTCTCCGCGGGCTTCGGGCCCCCGGACACGAAGTCCCGGATCACCCAGATGTTCTTGCCCTCCCAGCCGTAGAGGTCGTCGCCGCCGAGCTGCACCGACAGGATGTAGTCGGTCGGGAAGCCGAGCTCCTCGACCTTCCAGGTCCGGCCGCGGTCACGGCTGATCGTGTACTGACCCAACTCGTCCTCGGCGATGAGCACTTGGTGCTTCGGGTCGGAGAGGAGATTGGTGTACGGGGAGTCGGGCGCGTTCACCTTGGTCCAGGTGCGGCCGCTGTCGTGGGTCTCCATGAGCAGGCCGCCGTAGCGCACCGGCGGGTGATCGGAGCGGACCGCGGACCACCAGTGCCGCTCGTCGGCCGAGTCGACCACGATGACCGGGGGACGCCTGGCGCCGCCGAACGGCAGCCGGGTGCGCTGCTGCCAGGACTTGCCCTTGTCGGTGGTCACCCACGCACCGCCGATGGTGCCGTTGGACACCACGGCCTGGTCCGGTGCGGTCGGCGCGAGGCTGACCTGGCCGCCGGCGCTGTACGGGCCGACCGGCTTCCACTTGCCGCTGTACTCGGTCTTCCGGGTGACCTCGAAGGCCCCTTCGCCGTAGACCGTGTTGCCGTACACCGAGCGGCCGTCGACGGACAGGTCGTACGTGCCCGGCGCCAAGTCCTTGAACTCGGCCACGTAGTGCGTCGGCGCCGCCTTCTTCAGCGGTACCTCGTACGAACGGCCGTGGCGCGGGTCGACCTTCAGCTTCGAGGTGGACTCGATGGCGACCTGGGAGTAGACGTACACGGTCGCCGTGCCGTCCGAGGGGTCGGGCGTGGCCTCGACCTCCAGGGGCATGAAGGTGAGCTGGTAGGGGACGGTGAGGTCGGGGCCGCGCTCCGGGTCGACCGAGATCCGGCCGGTGATGTCCTGGTACGTGGCGGGGCGGTCTGCCTCGGCGGACACGGTCACCTTGACGTTGCCGTGCGCCGGGATGCGGACGGCCGACGGCGAGACGCGCGCCTGGTCGTCGCCGCGTACGCGGGCGTTGACCGCGCGGTCCGACGAGTTGTGCAGGGTGAGGGTTTCGCGCCCCTCGACCTCGTCCTCGTCGGCGTCGGGGTGGCCGAAGGCCAGCGTCGCCGGGGAGGCGGAGATCCGGGCGTCGGCGGCGGCCTCGGTGTTCAGGCGTCCCGCGCCCTGCGCCGTGATCGCGGCGTCGAGCGGCTTGGCGGTCCCGGTCAGTTCGTCACGCAGTTCGGCGGCGGTCCTGTCCGGGTGCAGCTGGCGAAGGAGCGCGGCGGATCCGGCGACCAGCGGCGAGGCCATCGACGTACCCGAGAGCCGGAAGTACCCGGTGGAGACAAGGGACTTGGGCACCGTGGAGCGGATCTCCACGCCCGGCGCCACGATCTCCGGCTCCAGGCCGAACCGCGGGCTCGGGCCGCGCGAGGAGAACGAGGCGATCTGGTCGCTGGAGTCGGTGGAGCTGATGGTGATCCCGGTGTCGGTGCCGGCCAGTTTGCCCAGCTCCTGACCGGTCAGCCGGTCCACGCCGAGGATCGCCAGCTTGTCCATCCGCCAGTGGTCGGTGCCGAGGGTGCCGCTCGTGGCAGCCGCCTTGACCTCGCCCTGGGGAGCCGCTTCCGGCCGCTCGGCCTGCTCGCGGCCCTGCTCGGCGGCGACCGGCGCGCCACTCGGGCTCACGCCGCCGATCACGGCGAGGGCGCCGCGCTTCTCGGCCTCCTCGTAGAACTTCTGCTCGAAGTCCTGGACGCCGTCCTCCTCGGTCTGCCCGGGCGGCATAGCGAAGAGCAGCACCTTGCCCTTGACGTCGCCGGCGCGCTCCCAGTCCGCGGGCTCGCCCCAGCCCAGGTCGACGACCCGGCCGGTGCCCGGCTCGGCGGGACCGTAAGCGGTCATCACACCCGGGTACGTCTGGATCTCGTCCTTGCCGACGGCCGCGTGCGGCACCCGCGTACGGGAGGTGGAGGCGCCGACGGTCAGGACGCCGTCCGCCGAACCGGGCGAGCCGATCGCATACTGCTGGCCGTCGTTGCCGGCCGCGGCGACCACGAGGATGCCCGCGTCGGAGGCGGCGGTGGCGGCGAGGCCGACCGGGTCGGTGCCGTCGATACCTGGTCCGGTGGCGCCGATGCTGAGGTTGATGATGTCGGGGCGGTGCGGGTTGGCCGGGTCGGCGGCCGCCTCGATGCCGGCGATGATGTCGGACATCTCGCCGTAGCCGTCCTGGTTCATCACCTTGTACGCGAGGAGCTCGGCGTCGGGTGCGGCACCCGTGACACCGTTGTCCGTCGCGGACTTGGCGGCGACGATGCCGCCGACGTGCGTACCGTGCCCGTTGTCGTCCAGCGGGTCGGCGTCGTCGTTCACGAAGTCGTATCCGCCGACGACCTTGCAGTCCTCGCCCAGGCAGCCGCCCAGGTCGGGGTGCGTGTAGTCGATACCGGAGTCGATGACGGCGACCGTGACGCCCTTGCCGGTGACCTTCTGTCCCTCGGCGTCCTCGCGCTGCCATACGTCGGTGTTGCCGACGAGTTCGTTGGCATCGGCCATGGTGATCTTCATCCGGGCGTCCGGCACCACGGACTTGACCCCGGGCAGCTTCTTCAGCGCCGCGACCTCGTCCGCGTCGACGGTCATCGCCACGGCGTTGACCAGGAGCCCGAGCTTGCGCACGGACTCCGGGTCGACCCCGGCGCCCTTGGCGCGGCCCAGGAAGTCCTTCTGCTGCTCGGCGATGCCGGCCCGTTCGGCCTTGACCTCGGCGGGCTTCGCGTCCTTCGAGGCACCCGCGGGTGCCTCGATCGCCGAGGCCCCGTCGAGGACGACGATGACCTTCTGCTGTCCGGTGGCGGCAGGCGCTGCGGCGGCGGATGTCGACTGGACCGATGTGAGCAGTCCGCCGAGCACCGCGGCCGACAGGCCTATGTGCATGGTTCTTCGATTCACGTACCCCATGGGGGAGCACACTCGTCGTGAACCGCTGGCCACTACAACGGTCTGAGGTGACCTACCCGTGCCGGTGGCACCGTTGGGCCACCAGCACAGGTCCGTCCGTCCGGTCAGCCGGCCGCGAGCAGCTCGAGGGTGTCGATCACGCGGTTCGAGAAGCCCCACTCGTTGTCGTACCAGGCGACGACCTTGATGTGGCGGCCGTCGACCCGGGTGAGCGCCGAGTCGAAGATCGACGAGGCCGGGTTGCCGGTGATGTCGGACGAGACGAGGGCGTCCTCGGAGTACTCGAGGACACCGGCCAACGGGCCCTCGGCCGCGGTGCGGTAGGCGGCGAGGACCTCGTCGCGGGTCACGTCGCGGGCGACGGTGGTGTTGAGCTCGACGATCGAGCCGACCGGTACGGGCACGCGGATCGAGTCGCCGGACAGCTTGCCGTCGAGGTTCGGCAGGACCAGGCCGATCGCCTTGGCGGCGCCGGTCGTGGTCGGCACGATGTTGACGCCGGCGGCGCGGGCGCGGCGGGGGTCGCGGTGCGGGCCGTCCTGCAGGTTCTGCTCCTGCGTGTAGGCGTGCACGGTCGTCATGAACCCGTGCTCGATTCCCGCGAGTTGATCGAGGACCTGGGCCAGCGGGGCGAGCGCGTTCGTGGTGCAGGACGCGTTCGAGACGATCGTGTGCAGGTCCGGGTCGTACGCGTCGGAGTTGACCCCGTACGCGAGCGTGATGTCGGCACCGTCCGAGGGTGCGCTGACCAGGACCTTGCGCGCGCCCGCGTCGAGGTGGGCGCGGGCCGCCTTCGCCGAGGTGAAGCGGCCGGTGGCCTCGAGCACGAGGTCGACGCCGAGTGCGGCCCAGGGCAGCTGCGCGGGCTCGCGTTCGGCGAGCACCTTGATGCGGTGGCCGTCGACGACGAGCGTGTCCCCGTCGACGGTCACGGGGCGGCCGAGCCGCCCGGAGGTGCTGTCGAAGGCGAGCAGGCGCGCGAGCGCGGCAGGTTCGGTGAGGTCGTTGACGGCGACGATCTCGAGGGCGCTGTCGCGTTCGAGCAGGGCGCGCAGCACGTTGCGTCCGATGCGGCCGAATCCGTTGATGGCGATGCGAGTCATGAGTGGTGTCCCCTTTTTCCGTCTGTCCTTCGCCACCAGGCTCGCTCGCGACGCCTCCTGCGGACAGTGGCGGGATCGCCATGGTTCGAAAGGATCCCGCCAGTCGTCCGTAGGGGATGTCAGCTGCCTCGCGTGAAGGTGCGCCGGTACTCGCTCGGTGTGGTGCCGAGGATCTCCTTGAAGTGCGTCCGCAGGTTCGCGCCGGTGCCGAGCCCGACGTCGGCGGCGATCTGCTCGACGCTGCGCTGCGAGAGTTCGAGCAGCTCACGGGCCAGATCGAGGCGGGCGCGCAGCACCCACTGCATCGGCGTGTACCCGGTCTCCTCGGCGAACCGCCGGGAGAACGTGCGCGCCGACACCCCTGCCTGGCGCGCCAGTTCGTCCAGCGTGAGCGGTTCGCCCAGCCGGTGCAGCGCCCACTCGCGGGTCACCGCGAACCGCTCGCCGAGCGGCTCCGGCACGCTGCGCGGCACGTACTGCGCCTGGCCGCCGCTGCGGTACGGAGCGGCGACCAGGCGCCTGGCCGCGTGGTTGGACGCGGCCACCCCGAGGTCGCCGCGCACGATGTGCAGACACAGGTCGATGCCGGAGGCGGCGCCGGCCGAGGTGAGCACGGGGCCCTCGTCGACGAACAGCACGTTCTCGTCCACCTGGACGCGCGGGTACCGGGCCGCGAGCGCCCGGGTGTAGTGCCAGTGCGTGGTGGCCCGCCGGCCGTCGAGGAGACCCGTGGCGGCCAGCGCGAACGCGCCCGTCGAGATGGCGGCGAGCCGCGCGCCCCGCTCATGGGCGCCGAGCAGCGCGTCCACCACGCTGCCCGGCGGGTCCTCGCGGTCCGGGAACCGATAGCCGGGCACGAAGACGATCTCGGCCCACTCCAGCGCGTCGAGCCCGTGCGCGACCGAGTACGCGAGCCCGTCGCCTCCCGCCACGAGCCCGGGCGCGGCCCCGCAGACCCGGACCTCGTACGGCATGCTCGCGCGGGTGGTGAACACCTGCGCGGGGATCCCGACATCGAGCGGCTTGGCGCCTTCGAGCACGAGGACGGCGACGCGGTGGAGGCGGGGAGAGGGCACAGGGAGAGGTTAGGGCTACTGCGGCCCGGAGAACTTGCGCACCAGTGCCGGTACCGCGTGCGCCGGGTCGAGCCGGTAGGCGTAGAACGACCGCGGGTCGAAGGCCGCGCCCCACTCGTCATGGCGGCCCGTGGTGTTCTTCAGGACCGAGCCGCGCTCCACCAACTCGGCCTCGGCGTCCGCCTGATAGGGGTGCTGCACCCCGTCGTAGTAGCTGTTCTCGATCACCATCTTGGTGCTGCCGCGCGCCCAGTTCCCGTACGTCCAGACGGGATCGCCGTCGTCGACCTGGGCCGACAGATAGTTGTTGTACAGGTGCGCGTACGCGCAGTTGTCGGCCGACGGGTTGCGCTGCTTGGTGCCGAGGAACCAGTTGTGGTCGATGGTGATCCGGGTCTTCGTGTTTTCCGTCCAGCCGATGCCGAGCGCCTTGTTGTGGTTCTCGAAGCGGTTGTACGACACGGTGATGTAGTCGCTGTCCTTGCGGATGTCGAGCAGTCCGTCGCCCATGCGCGTCAGGCGGTTGTGGTCGATCCACACATGGTGGACGGAGTCCATCTGGATCGCGTCGAAGTCGGTGGTCTTGCCGTCCCAGTCGCCCTCGACGTACGAGTCGCGGATCGTGAGGTTGCGGATGATGACATTGCTCGTGCCGGGGTTGAGGTGCAGCTCGCCGTGCACGATCTCGCCCGAGGTGCCGACGCCGACGAGGGTCTTGTCGGAGGCCACCACGATGTCCGAGCCGAACGGTGCCACCTCGATCGCGCCCGCGATCCGGATGACGTACGGCTCGGGCGCGGCGGCGTACCTGGCCAGGTCGGCCTGCGTGCGGACGGTGACCACGCGGCCGCCCCCGCCTCCGGTGGTGCCGCCGGCGAGGGAGGCGAAGCCGTGGGGGCGGTCGGCGTGCCGGACGGTGACAACTGCCTTAGTGGAGGCAGTAGTTGAGAGGGCCGACGGGCTCAGGCGGCCCGCCCCCGCCCCGCGCGCCACGTCCCGCGCGGCCACGCGCGCGCTGTCGATCCGGCCGTGCAGCTCCGGTGTCCAGCCGACGTCCGCGACGAGGTCGCGCTCGCTGCCGGAGTTGTACGCGTTGTAGATGGCGAGCAGGTCGACGGGGAAGCCGTTGAACTCGTTGCCCCGCTGGCTCAGCGCCGTTCCGTTCCAGCTCTTCACCAGGTCCGCGACCTCGATGTGGGCGGGGGCGGTGAAAGCGTTGTTCTCGGCGACGATCCGCGACTCGGTGGAGACACCGATCGAGTACCGGTAGTCGCCTTCGCGGCCGTCCGGGATGTCGTAGCGGTTGTTGTAGAGGTGCACCTGGCCGAAGCGCACGCGCGGAGCGCGCTGGACCACGGACTTGAACCGGTTGTGGTGCAGGGTGACGCGCAGCTTGCCCCGGTCGGTGGTCACGCCGTCGCCGTTGCCGATCAGCATCGCCTTGTCGTGCTCGTCGAACACGCTCCACGAGACGGTGACCAGGTCGGCGCCGTTGGTGATGTCGAGGAGCCCGTCGTGGCGCAGATAGGGGCGGGCGAAGTAGACGGGCTCGCGTGCGTCGGGGCGGTCGCCGTCGCTCGCGGTGACGTGGTCGATCCAGACGTGGGTGGCGCCGCGCAGCCAGATGGTGTCGTACGCGGACTTCCAGTCGCCGAGGCCGCCGGTGTTGGGCTGCCAGGCCGGGAAGCAGTCGTAGGCGTCGCGTACTTCGAGGTTGCGGATGATGACGTTGTCCGCGTTCTCGACCTGGAGGCTGCCGCCTTCGAGCACGGCGCCGGAGCCCTGGCCGATGAGCGTGGTGTGGGAGCCGACGGCGAGTTCGACGCGCTCGGCCTGCCGGGCGGTGGAGGCGGCACGGGCCTCCTCCTGCGGTCCGGAGGGCTTGGCGGCGCCCCAGGTGCGGGGGTCGTACGCCTTCAGGTAGGCCGCGCGGTCGTAGCCGCCGGTCGCGTAGTCCGCGCAGTCGAGCGGGCGGCCGCGGTCGTCGGTGTTGGCGTCGATCGTGCCGACGACCTTGATGATCTTCGGGGTGTCGCTGCCGCCGTCCAGGGCGCGCACCAGCTCGGCGCGGGTGCGGACGGTGAAGACATGCGCGTCGTCCGCGGCGGCGCCGCCCGTGGTGCCGCCGCCCTCGCTCGCCCAGCCGTCGCCCTCGGGCAGCACCTCCCGGCCCAGGTCGCGGGCGTCCTGCCGTACGGGGGTGGCGGGGG
>NZ_JAAKZW010000029.1 GCF_011044995.1 Streptomyces mesophilus
GTGAGCCGTGACCGTGCAGGGGGTAAGCGGTGACCGTGCGGGGAGTGGTAACCGGTTGCCATCGAGGGGCCGTGGCGTCCGGCGCGGGTGCGGGAGGGGGCAGACCTCGCCTGCTGCTGCGGGGCGTTGTCAGTGGTGGCCGATAGCCTGAATAGGGCTCGGCCCCCGGGAGGGAGGGGTCTGTCCGGGCAGCTACGTACGACGCCGCTTCTGCTCCCGCGGCGCCACCGAATCACGCACCACGATGTGCGTGCCGAGCCGCAGCGTGCCGGCCATCGGTTCGCGCCAGTCGTCGTCTTCACCAGGAGGCACGGCGAGCCGTACGGCCTGGCGCCCCATCTCCTCCAGCGGGACGTGCACGGTGGTCAGCCGGGGCCGCAGTTCCTGGGCCACCGGCACATCGTCGTAGCCGACGAGAGAGACGTCCTGGGGCACTCGTACCCCCGCCTCCTCCAGCGCCTGCAGCGCGCCGGCCGCGACGATGTCGTTCGCCGCGAACACAGCCGTGAACTCCAGTTTCTCCTTGAGGAGTTCGGTCAGCCGCCGCCAGCCGAAGGCGCGGCTGAACGCACCGGGCTGCTCCAGGCGCGGATCCGGCGTGACCCCGCGCAGCTCGAGCGCCCGGCGGTGGCCGGCGAGACGGTCCCGGGTGGTCGACAGGTTCGGCGGGCCGCCCAGGTACAGGATCCGCTCGTGGCCCTGGGTGAGCAGATGGTCGGTGATGGCGAAGGCGCCGCCCTCGTTGTCGTACTCGACCGAGGCGGTGGGCGCGCGGTCGCCGAGCGACGGGCGTCCGCACAGCACCAGTTTCGAGCCGCCCTCGTCCAACTGCCGTGCTCTGCGTGCCAGTTCGGAGGTATACGTGCGGTCGGCGACCGAGCCGCCCACGACGATCACCGCGTCGGCGCGGCGTTCGTGCATCAGGTCGATGTACGCGAGCTCCCGCTTGGGGTCGCCGTGGGTGCTGCACACCAGGCAGAGGCGGTCGCCCTGTGCGGCCTGCTGTTCCACACCGCGGGCGATGTAGGCGTAGAAGGGGTCGACCACGTCGTGCACGATGATGCCGACGGTGCGGCCGGAGGCGCCCGCAAGGGCGCGGGCATGGGCGTTGACCACGTAGCCGAGCTGCTCCATCGCCGCCTCGACGCGGGTGCGTGTCTCGCCGGCGACCGGATAGTTGCGGTTGAGGACCCGCGAGACGGTCGCCGTGGACACGCCGGCCAGTTTCGCCACATCGGTGACCGTGGCCCGGCGGGACCCCTCCGTCCCCGAACTGCCGCGCATCTGACTCATCCCCCGCCTCCGTGCGTACCGGTGCCGAGCCTATGGGGTGCGACCTGTTTCCCGCTGCGGTACCTGCCGGTCAGCGGCGGGTGGCAGGCGGTGCGCTCAGCGCTGCCGGTCATCGAGGGGCGGTCGGCCCGTTGAGCCCTCGGCATACGACTCCCCCTCACGCGATCCGCTCCAACTCGTCGGCGAGCACCGGGTGGTTCAGCGGCAGCCCGCGTGCGAACCGGTCCAGTTCGTCCACGGCCAGCGCGCCCAGGCGGCCGATCTCGTTACCCTGGGCACCGGCCAGATGCGGCGTGAGGAATACGTTCGGCAGCCCCCACAGCGGATGCCCGGCCGGAAGCGGCTCCGGGTCGGTGACGTCGAGCACCGCGTCGATCCGCCCGCTCACCAGCTCCCGGGTCAGCGCTTCGGTGTCCACGAGGCGGCCGCGTGAGGTGTTGATGAACAGCGCGCCCGGCCGCATCAGCCCGAGGCGCCGGGCGTCAAGCAGACCGCGGGTCTCCTCCGTGTCCGGTGCGTGCACGGTGACGGCGTCGCTGCGTGCCATCAGGGAGTCCAGGTCCACCGGTTCCGCGCCGAGCAACTCAGCCTCGGCGGTGGTGAGATACGGGTCGTGCAGGAGCACCCGCACATCGAGGACCCGCAGCAGTTCGATCACCCGTCGACCGATGCGCGAGGCACCGATCACTCCGACCGTGAGGCCGTTGGTGCCCAGCCAGTGGTGACTGCGCAGATCGTCGTCCGTGCGCCCGGTGCGCCGCTGGCGGTAGAGCGAGGCCAGCGGGAACGCGCGCTTGGCCCCGAGAATCACGGCCGCCAGGGTGAACTCGGCGACGGGTACGGCGTTCGCGGCCGCGGCGGATGACACGGCGATCCCCCGCTCGTACACCTCCGGCGACAGGAACGGCTTCACCGTGCCGGCGGCATGGATCACCGCCCGCAGCCGCGGCGCCCGGCCGAGCACCTTCTCGTCGATCGGCGGGCATCCCCAGCCGGTCAGGAGCACTTCGCTCGCGGCGAGTGCCGCGTCCACCTCGGGGGTTCCGAACGCGCTGACTCCGTACGGGAGTTGGAGATCGGCGACGTCCTCGAGACGCATCCGGACGGCCGGTGGAAACACTTCGTCGAGCAGATCGGGGGCCAGGACCAGCAATGTGCGGGGCCTGTCCGGTCCCTCATCAGTGGATCGCACCCTGCCTCCGGACAGTAAGCGTGTACTACGGGACGTCTGGAAGTTAGGGAGGTCCTGACCCCTCCGTCAAGCGGTTCGAGCGAATGGAATCGCTGATTGTCCGGGTTTTCGCGGGTCTGGCTCGCCATGCGACAGCAAGTAACTCGCTTGTTTCTTCAGGTGTATTGACGACGGGGTTAAGCGGTTACTACGTTCCGGCTCCATGACCGACACGGCAACGAGGAGGCCGCCGGCGCGAGCCGTCACGGCGTCCAAGCCCGCCCGCCCTGCGGGCCGACGGCTCACGCTCTGGCAGCGCGTCAAACGCGACAAGGTGATGCTGCTGCTCACCCTGCCCGGCCTGCTCTACTTCCTGGTCTTCCACTACGTGCCGGTGCTCGGCTTCATGGTCGCTTTCCAGGACTACGAGCCGTACCTGGGTTTCATGCACAGCCCGTGGACCGGACTCGACAACTTCACCGCGATCCTGGACGACCCGAAGTTCTGGTCGGCCCTCGGCAACACCTTGTTGATCGCCGGCATCCAGCTGGTGTTCTTCTTCCCGCTGCCGATCGCGCTGGCGCTGCTGCTCAACAGCGTGATGAGCGACAAGATCCGCCGGTTCGTGCAGAGCGTGGTCTATCTGCCGCACTTCATCGGCTGGGTGATCATCGTCTCGCTCTTCCAGCAGATCCTGGGCGGCGCCGGCGTCGTACCGGATCTCCTCGACTCGATGGGCCTGCCGCGCTACGACATGACGACCGACCCCGACGCGTTCCCCTGGCTGCTCACCTTGCAGCTGCTCTGGAAGGACGCCGGCTGGGGCACGATCATCATCCTCGCCGCGCTGCTCTCCATCGACCGGGGCCTGTACGAGGCCGCGGCCATCGACGGCGCGCGGGCCTGGCGCCGGCTGTGGCACGTCACGCTGCCCGGCATCGTGCCGGTGATCATCCTGCTGCTCATCCTCAACCTCGGCATGGTGCTCTCCGTCGGCTTCGAGCAGATCCTGCTCCAGCGCGACGCGGTGGGCCCGGACGCCGGTGAGGTTCTCGATACGTACGTCTACTACCACGGCGTCCGCGACGGCCAGTGGGGCACGGCCTCCGTGGTCGGCCTGATCAAGGCGCTCGTCGGTACGGCTCTGGTGCTCGGCGCCAACAAGTTCGCCCACCGTCTGGGCCACGAAGGGGTGTACCGCCGTGGGGACAGCTGAACTCCGCCCGCCCTGGATGGAGAAGCCCTCCGTACCGGGCCAGTTGCTGAAAGGGCTCGCGCTGGTCCTGGTGGTGGCGGCGGTCATGTATCCGCTGCTCACCGTCATCGGCACCAGCCTCGCGAGCCAGTCGGACGTACTGAAGCAGGGCGGGCTCGTCCTGTGGCCCGAGCACCCCACCCTCGATGCGTACCGCACCGTCTTCCAGGGCGGCGTGGTGCTGCGGGCGCTGATGGTGAGCCTGCTCATCACGATGGTCGGCACTATCGCCAGCCTGCTCGCGACGATCGGGATGGCCTACGGTCTGTCCCGCCGCGATGTGCCGTTCTCGCGGTTCATCCTGATGACCGCGCTGTTCACGATGCTCTTCAACCCGGGCATCATCCCGAACTTCCTGCTGGTCAAGGAGTTGGGCCTGTACAACACCTTCGCGGCCCTGGTGCTGCCCGTCCTGGTCAGCGCGTTCAACCTGGTCGTCCTGCGGGCCTTCTTCATGAACCTGCCGCAGGAGTTGTACGACGCCGCGAAGGTGGACGGAGCCGGCGACTTCCGGGTGCTGCTGCGGATCGTGCTGCCGCTGTCCAAGGCCGTGATCGCCGTGATCAGCCTCTTCTACGCGGTCACGTACTGGAACGCCTTCTTCAACGCCCTGCTCTACCTCGACGACGCCGAGAAGTGGCCGCTGCCGATGGTGCTGCGCACCTTCGTGCTGCAGGGCCGCTCGCTCGACGGCGCCGTCGCCGGCGAGGCCCTCGCGCCGCAGCAGTCGGTGCTGATGGCCGTGCTCGTCATCGCCGTCGTCCCGATCCTGCTCGTCTACCCCTTCCTGCAGCGCTACTTCACCAAGGGCGTCCTCACCGGCGCCGTGAAGGGCTGACCTTTCCTGCGGGGAAGGGCTGACCTCCCCTGCCGAAAAGGGCCGGCCTCCCCTGCTTTCCCCCTCCCCCACGCTCCGGCACGTCCCTCATCCCTAGGAGACCCTCAGGTGTCGAGCTCTACCGAGATCAACCGCCGTTCCCTGCTCCGTCTCGGCCTGGGCGCAGGTCTGGGCCTGGCCGCCGCGCCGCTGCTCGCCGCCTGCGGCGACGGTGCGCCCAAGGCCAAGGCGGAGGCGAAGAGCGCCGCGCTGCTGCCGAAGACCACGCCGCGCAACGTCGGCCTCAAGCCCGATCTGCCGGGCACCGCGGCCGGCGTGCCCAACGGCTACTTCACTTACCCGGCCAAGCCCGTGGCCTCGGTGAAGGGTGCTCCGCTCAAGGGTGCCAAGACGGTGAAGGCCACGCTGCAGACGTACGCACCGCCGCCGCCCGGACGCGACAAGAACGCCGCCTGGCAGGCCATCGAGAAGAAGCTCGGCGCCCAGGTCGACATCAGCATCGTCCCGGCCGACGACTACCCGACCAAGTTCTCCACCATGGTCGCGGGCGGCAGCATCTCCGACATCTTCATGTACCCGGAGACGGGCGGCGCCGACAACAAGGCCGGCTTCCTGGCCGCGACGTGCGCCGACCTCACGCCGTTCCTGGCCGGCGACAAGGTGAGCGCCTACCCGAACCTGGCCGCCATCACGAAGGCCGCCTGGCAGGACGGGATCTTCGGCGGCAAGCTCTACGGCATTCCGATCTCCCGCGCGGGTTCGGGCGGCGTGGGCTTCTACCGCCATGACCTGTACGCCCAGGCCGGTGTGGAATCGCTCGACGATCTCACCAACGTCGCGGCGTTCGTGGAGCTGTGCAAGGACCTGACGCGGCCCAAGAAGGACCAGTACGCGCTCAGCGCCAACGCCATCAACCTCCTGGCCATGTCCTACGGGGCGCCGTACGACTGGCGTCTGGACCGGGCGAGCGGGAAGTTCACGCTGGACCTGGAGACCGACGAGTACCGCAAGGCCGTCGAGACGGCGCGTGAGCTGTACAAGGCCGGCTGCTACTACCCCGGCTCGCTGGCGATGACGGCCGCGCAGAAGGAGAAGTACACCGGCTTCTTCAAGAACGGCAAGGCCGCCTACGTGTACGACGGCATGCCCGCCTATCTCACGCCCAGCACGGGCTACTTGGACGCGATGGCCGGCGTGGACAAGTCGTTCGACCCGCGGCCGATGACCCCGATCGGCTCCTCGGCGGTGGCCTGGCCCAACAACCTCGCGCTGTCGTACGTCTTCATCAAGAAGGCCGACGACAAGCGGGTCGAGCAGCTGATCGGGCTCGCCGACTTCGCCGCCGCCCCGTTCGGCAGCGAGGAGTACACGCTGATCAACTACGGCGTCGAGGGCACCGACCACACCCGCGACGGCAAGGGGAATCCCGTCCTCACCAAGCAGGGCGCGCAGGACACCGCCGTGCCGTGGAGGCTGTTCGGCTCGGCCGTCCCCGACCTGTTCTCCGCCACCTCCGAGGAGGGTGTCCGGCACCTCCACGCGGCGTACTCGAAGATCATCCCGCTGATGCTTCCGAAGGAGTACGCCGGTTACTCGTCGCCCACCTGGGACTCCAAGGGCAGTGGCAGTCTGTTCACCCTCAAGTCGGACGGCCTGAAGGACCTCGTCTCGGGCCGCAAGCCGATGTCCGCGTATGACCAGTTGGTCAAGGACTACTTGGCGCAGGGCGGCGAGCAGGCGCGCACCGAGTTCCAGGAGGCGCTGCAGAAGAGCAAGAAGGTGACGTCCAAGTGACCACCTCCAACGGCACGCGGACCGGCGCCTCGTACACCAGAAGGCGCGCCCTGACGCTCGGCGGCGCGACCGCCGCGGCGCTCGCCGTCGCCGGTACCGCCCACGCGGGTCCGACCGGACCGACGCCCGGCACGCCCGGCGTCGGCGACCCGCTCTACCCGACGCTCGGCAACGGCGGCTACCAGGTCACGCATTACGACCTGACCTTCGACTTCACGCCGGTGACGTACGACTTCACCGGCGTGGTCAAGATGTCCGCGCAGGCCACCCAGCACCTGTCGGCCTTCAACCTCGACACCGACGGCCATGTCATCGACTCCGTGACCGTCAACGGGCGTGCGGCCACCTGGGAGTTGAGCCCGGGGCACACCGGCCAGGAGCTCACCGTCACCCCGGCCGCCGCGCTGGCGAAGTCGGTGCCGTTCACCGTGGAGGTCCGCTACCACGGCAACGGCAAGGCGCCGCGGGCCAGCGTGACGGGGTGGAACTTCGGCACCGACGGCGGCTTCGCCTGCGCCGCGCAGTCCTCGCGCGCCGACACCTTCTTCCCCTGCAACGACCACCCTTCCGACAAGGCGACGTGGACCTTCCACCTCAGCGCCCCGGAAGGCTTCGTCGCCACCGCGAACGGTGAGCTCCTCGGCAAGACCCCGCGCTCCGACGGTTCCACGGTCTGGCACTTCGCCCTGCGCGAGCGGATGGCCACCGAGCTGGTCGGCATCGCGGTGGTCAAGGGCACGTACCTGTACGGCACCAGCCGCACGGGCCTGAAGCTGCGGCACGTCGTCCCGCAGGGCCAGGAGGAGAAGTACGCGCCGATCGTCGAGCGCACCGCCGACCATCTCGACTGGACCGAGGCCAAGTTCGGCCGCTACCCGTTCAGCGTGTACGGGCTGCACATCTACGACGGGTACAAGGCGGCCCTGGAGAACCAGACGCTCTCCCTGTTCTCCACGGCGTGGTTCAAGCTCAACGCGGCGGGCCATCCGACGTACGAGAACACGATGATCCACGAGCTCGTGCACCAGTGGTACGGCGACTCCGTGACCCCGAAGGACTGGCAGCAGGCCTGGCTCAACGAGGGTCCGGCCGTGTACTACCAGCGGCTGTACAGCGCCGAGCAGGGCTGGGAGGACTTCGAGGCGCTGATGAAGGGCTACTACGAGAAGCTCGGCCCGGACCGCGCCGTCAACGGACCGCCCGGACTCCCCAAGGCGCTGGGCGGATTCAACATCTACCAGGGCGGGGCGCTGGTCCTGTACGCGCTGCGCCGCAAGGTCGGGAACACGAAGTTCGACCAGATCATGAAGGTCTGGCCGCGCCGTTTCCACGACTCCTGCGTGGGCAGCGAGGACTTCATCCGGCACGTGGTCGACCTGACGGGTGACGCCTCGCTCGACGGCTTCCTGCGCGACTGGCTCTTCGGCGCCGTGAACCCCCCGATGCCCGGACACCCCGACTGGACGGTCCCGACACCATGACCGACGACCTCCGCCTGGGCGTGCCCGGTTTCGGCCTGCGAGCCTCGCCGGCCCCGACCGCGCACCGCCCGGGCGGGGGCTCCGTGGTGACGCCGCGTCGGTGGCGTACTTCGAGCGAGGAGAGCGAGGGCAGACGCGCGGCCAGGACAGTAATCGCGTTCTCCACCTGAGTCCGCCTCCATCAGGTACTCAACAGCCTTGCCATGCCTGCGTATTGACGTTGGGAGTAATCGCTTACTACGGTCTCGGGCAGCTCGACCAGCTCACCCCTCCGTGTCCCAACACACCCGTGGGAGCAAGTCTTGAGCCCTACCCCCGCGAGACCCGGCCGCCCCTCCCCCGCGAGACCCGGCCGCCGCACCGTCCTCACCGCGGCGGCCGCCGCCTCGGCCGGCGCACTGCTCGGGGCGGCAAGCCCCGCCAGGGCCGCCTCGATCCAGGCCGTCACCCTCAACCTCACCGCGCGCCCCTCCGCCGAAAGCGTGCGGCTCCGCCTCGGCGCGGCCCAGCGCGCCGGCGACTTCTTCCCGACGGCGTGCCACGTCCCGGCGAACGTCCGGGTCACGCTGACCGTCTCGGCCCCGGACGGCCTCGTCCCCAAGGCCGTCGTCGGCATCCCCGACCCGTACGGCGACCACGACCTGCGCACGTACACCCTGACCGCCGGCACCAACACCCTCACCGACCCGTACGGCGGTCCGCTCCATCTCACCTTCACCGGCAACGGCGAACAGGCTTCCGTCACGACGGGCACCGGCCTCGTCGGCATGCCCACCTTCGTCCACGGCACCACCAGCGCGTCCACCTTCCAGTGGCAGCTCGACAACTATCCGAGCGCCGGGTACGCCCAACTGCGCTCCGCCCACGGCCTCATCACGCTCTCCCGCGCCAACGCGCTCACCTACCGGAACGAGGACCACGCGGGCCTGCTCAGCGCCCTCGAAACGGTGCTCACCTCGCACGCCACCTTCAGCGGACTCTCCGGCACCACCGGACTGCACGCACGCAACCCGCTGCCGTACCACGCGGTCAACGTCACCAAGGTCCCTGCCGGCTGGGGCGCCTACGCCTCGAGCGCCGGCTTCATGGGCTTCCCCGACGCCTCCGTCGCCAACATCGCCTCCGAGAGCCGGATCCGCACCTCGGCCTGGGGCCTGTACCACGAACTCGGCCACCAGCATCAGCAGTCGGCCTGGAAACCGGCCGCCCTGACTGAGGTCACGAACAACCTCTACGCCCTGTACGCCCAGCGCACCCTGGGCCAGACCTCCCGGCTGCTCACGAAGAACAGCAGCGGCCTGGACGAATACGCCCAGGCCTTCGCGGCACGGAACGCGGGCACGGCCTACGTCGATCTCAGCGTCTGGGCGAAGCTGGTCCCGCTGTGGCAGCTGTACCTGGCCTCCGGCGCCGGCCTGTGGCAGCTGGTGCACCAGCGCATCCGCACCGACAACCCGGCCGCCGCCACCGACGCCGACCGCTACGACAACCTCGCCGTCTACACCAGCCGGGCCATGGGCCGCGATCTGACCAGCTTCTTCGCCGACAAGTGGCGCTACCCCCTGACCGCCTCCGGCCGCTCCCGCATCGCCGCCCTCGGCCTCAACCCGCCGTCGAGCGACTTGAGCACCCTGCGCGAGTAACCACCCGACACACAGCAGCCCCGGCCCCGCCCTGCGGTGAGGGCCGGGGCTTTCTCGCGCACTCGTGCCGGCGTTCCTCGGCCCGTTCGCACGATCAAGGGAACATGTGTTCTATTCTGTGGTCAGTGCTACCGAGGAGGCTCCATGCGCTGGGACAACCTGACCCACGACCGACCGAGGGACGCCGCCCTGTTCGGTGCGGATGCCGTGACGACCCGGACGTTCGACACCCCCGAGTTCGCCGGAATGACCTTCCACGAGATCCGCGCGAAGTCGATCGTGAACCGGGTGCCGGGTGCCTCGCGGATGCCCTTCGAGTGGACGGTGAACCCGTACCGGGGCTGCACCCACGCCTGCGCTTAGTGCCTAGACTCACAGCATGCGAATCGCCATCTACGCGCGGATCTCGCGCGTCACGGAACGCACCACCAGCGTGGAGAGACAGATCGCGCATGCCCAGGCCTTGGCTGCTCAGCGCCAGTGGACTGTGGCTGACGTCTACTCCGACGAAGGCGTGTCAGGCGCCTTAGACCCCGACGACCGACCCCAGATGTCCGTCATGCTGTCCCGGCTGGGCCTGTATGACGCCATCGTGTTCTACCGGATTGACCGGCTCGCCCGCTCCACGGTCGCCTTTGCCGACCTGATGCAGCGCTGCCAGGAAGCTGGCGTGGCGCTCGTTTCCGTCACCGAGCCGATGGACCTGTCCACGCCCATGGGGCGCGCCATGGCGGAGATCATCGCCGTATTCGCCCGTCTCGAACGGGACATGATCAAAGAGCGTTCGATGGACGCCCGCCGTTCCCTCCTGGAGGTGGGCAAGTTCGTTGGAGGCCGGTTCCCGTACGGCCTGACGCCCGTCCCGCATGAAAGCGGCAAGGGACGCATCCTGGTACGCGACGAAGAAGCCGCCCCAATCCTCCGCCGCATGGCCAGCATGATCATTGACGGGTCCAGCGCCACGCAGGTGGCGAAGTGGCTCAACGACCAAGGCGTCCAGACATCACGTCAGCGCGGAGCGACTGCCAAGACCAAGCCGGCTGACACGTATTGGCGCGGAAACGCGGTGCGGGCCGTCCTGAGAAACCCCCAACTGATCGGCCAGCGCCGCCTACCCGACGGACGGACGGAAACAGGCCCTGACGGCATGCCGCTCCAGGTCTGGGAGCCAGTCCTGACCCTCGCCGAGTGGGACGCGGTACAGGGTGCCCTGGACGCGCTGAACGGCGCTCCGAAAGTGCGGCGGCATGACTCCCACTGGCTTCAGCCTCTGACGGAGTGCGCCGTGTGCGGCTACAGGCTGACCCAGACCCAGACGCATGGCCATACGGGCCTTAAGTGCGCCAGGCCGAACGAACAGCGGCACAGGCCAGCGCCGTACATCAGGCTGGAACATCTCGAGTCCTGGGTTCTGGAAACCCTTCGCGATCGGTACGGGCACATGTCCCTCACAGAGCGCGTGTGGATCCCAGGTTCCGACCATTCCGCTGAGCGGGGCCACGTAGAGACAGCGATTCGGCGCATGCGCGCGGACCGTGATGCGGGCCTCTTCGACGGAGAAGAGGACGAGCGGGCGTTCGCTGAGCGCATGGCCGCGCTCTTGTCCCGCAGGAGGGTCCTGGCGGGGCTGTCGGATACGCCGGGCCGCTGGGAGGTCCGCGACACCGGCAAGTCCGTCTTGGAGTCGCTGACGGGGCCTGACGGAGCCACTGAGTTCATGGTCAGCGCGGGGCTCGTGGTGCGGGTCCAGCCAGCGCTGGGCCGTGGCGTACCCGTCGGAGACCGCGCCGTTATCGAGACAGCCGACCCGTACGAGAACCGCCTGGAGGAGGTCCTGGCAGAAGAAGACGCAGCGGAGGCGTAACTGCGACACCTAGCGCGTACCCCTAGGCACTCGCCCGGCCGGATCCTGGCAGATGAGACCGGGCGAGTGTCCTCTTTCAAGAGGAGCCACCATGATGGCAGACACGCACGTCCACACATCCGCCCTCCAAGAGCTGACGTCGCTGCATCGACAGGCAGCCATCCTCTGGGCGGAGATCTTCTCCGGCAGTGGATCGTCCCGCCTCCGCGAGCGCGTCATGCGCCTTGAAAGCCTCCAGGCCGCGATCATCTTCGAAGCGCCGCAAATGCTCGCCACCTGCCAGACCTGCGGGCACGTCCCAGCACCCTTGGGGGGTGCGGCATGAAGCCTGATCAGCCCTGTGGCGCACCCGTGCCCGCCGGCCTGGCTGAGGGCCTATGCGGCGACGCCCTGGAGCCGTGTCTGATGGAGTCTGGGCACAGCCGCTGGACACCGCACAACAATGCCTACGTGTTCTGGCCCGCCGACCCAGCGCCCCCGTCCCGCGTAGAGCCGATCCTGGCCATGCTGGGCAGCCTCAGCGCGGACGAAGGGGCACTGATCGGCCCGTTTCTGCGTCAGGCAGAGATGGCATGCCCTGACGCCCCGGATGTGACACTCCTGGCCGAAGCGCTGACAGCGATAGACGATCTCTTCGGCGGATTGGACTGACAGCGAGACCCGCGAGGGCCGTTCCTGGGAGACCGGGGGCGGCCCTCTCCCCGTGCCCGCGGGAGGGGCCGCTGGGCCGACAGCGGAGGAGGATGAGGGCAAGGCCTTGACCAGGAATGTTTCTTTATTTTTCTAATGTCCCACAATAAAAATAGTTCTACAGAAGTTCTCGCTCTTGGCTTTACGTCAACTCCCGGGACATTAGGCGGCGTTTAGAAACACGCCTGGTCAGGAACACCACCCGCCCAAGCTGCCCACCGCAGGGGACATCCTCTCCGGTCAGTAATAGAAGGGCTTGCGCCCTCTCGCGACCGCCAGTCACCCAAGGTCGTGTGCACATACCTGGCCGTCCGGCCGCCCCCTCCGAGTGACTGCGGAGGCGAGGGCAGCGGGACGGCCATTTGTCTGCCACGGGTCGACTCCACACGGCCCCGTTAACGTTTCCACTGCTCGCCACGCGCCCAGGGCTTGGTACTGGCGCACACAGGCCCCGGCTACGGCTGGCGGCCCAGTTCCTGATGTGGAGTCGGGGAGCTGGTCCGCTGACCGGAGTCGGGGCCTTTGTCTTTCTCCACCCGCCACCCGGCCACGCTGACTCACCTTTCAGCGCGCGGAGTTGGAGACACCGACACCACCAGTCGCCTCAATTGAGGCACCGCACCCATCTCCTGGAGCCATTCATGGCTGACACCCCTCCTCGCTTCGTGACAACGCCTGTCGCAGCAACGTGCGTCGGCCTGGAGGCGGTCCTGGTAGCCGCCCCAGGCGCGGAGACAGCGTTCACGGACATCTACCTGGCCGTACGGGACTGGGTCTGGACGGAACACCGCTTCCAGGTCTCCGCGACCGTCCTCCGGGACGTCCTGCGGGCCTCAGGACTGTCGCTGTCGTTCAGCGCTGACGGCCCCGCGGCCGTTCACGATGTGGCCCTAGTCGCACCGGAGGTAGTCCAGTGACTCCGCCGGAACTGCCGATCCTCACGCCCGACTCCCCCGAATTCCAGTCCGTCATGGACGCTGCCTTTGACCAGGTGGCCTTCATAGACCCGGACGGCATGGAGCTACCGGGGGACGTCTTGTACGCCCTCCTTCACGCCGTGAAGGACCGGTTCTACCTCCCTAACAGGTCGGCCCGTCTCTACCTACGCGGACGCGGTATCCGCGATCAGCGCATCAAGGCCCTGGGACATCGCCGCTACTTCGTCGGCCTCCTCCTGCGGACTCCGTACGAGGGATAGAGCCCCTCTACGCATTCATACCTGGAGCACCAGGCGCACCCCTCTGAAAGGAACGACCCCTCATGGCCATGGACGACACCCACCCCAGCCCATTCCCTGACGCTGCCGCTGACCGCGCCGGAGCCGTCGCGAGCGTGGCGGACACCGCCACCCGCTATCTCAGCGAGTTCTCCAACACATCGGCGAGCGGCTACCAACTAGACCCTGTTGACCGGGAGATCGTCACCAGGATGTCCAACTCCGTGTCCACAGTGATGTCCCTGGCTACGCAGGCCACCCGAGAGGCGTCCGCCATCCTGGCCGACGACACGCTGTACCCGGAGGGCCGAAACCGCCTTGCTCGTGAGGCGAAGGAAGCCGCCGCCCAGAAGACAGCGGAAGCCTTCGAGCAGTTCGAAACGGACTACCTGATCGCGGAGGCAAGCCTTTACGAACAGGCTCGCCCCAAGGTCCACAGGGCGGAAGCGGCCAGCGCCCGTATGGACGCCCAGATGCTGCTGGATGGTGCCCTGAACCGAGAGGGCGCGTCGTTGACCCAGGTCCTCCAGCGTCTGGCACGTCGACAGGACGCTGTCGGCGCCCTGGTGTCCTCGGAATGGCTTACGGACTACGCGATGGCACGCGGCATGGACCCCGATGTCCTGGACGCCTCCCGCGTCCTGCTCCGCCAGGCCGCCCTGGAAGGCGCTGCCGAGTCCGGCGACTCAGACCGAGTAGCAGCCGCTCGAACTGCCCTGAGCCTTCGCTCACTTCGTCAGGCCCAGATCGCCGCACGATCCTTCGTCAGGATGAGCCTCAGCTAACACCCAACACCGGTCCGGCCCAGGTAGCTCACGCCGCCTGGGCCCGCCCAGGCCACGATCGGAGATGCCCATGAGACTCCGCGTCGCCGCAGCCCGCCGCCTGATCCTGAACGGCCAGACCTACTTCGAGGGCCAGGAGTTCGACGTGGAAGACGCTGCCGTCCCCACGTGGCTTCGTACCGGCCTGGTCCTGCCCGCTGACGGCTCCTGGCCGGCTGACCTCACAGAGGCCCCAGAAGCCCCACCAGAGCGCCGTACGGAGCCCGTGGAGCCTGCCGAGACTGGCGGGCCTGACGTTCACGACGAGTGCGACCCTGGCCCCCAGCCACAGGGCGTACGCACTATGCAGACGTGCCCAGTTGGGGGCTGCCCGTGCCTCACTTGGCGCGGCAAGTGCGCTGCCCATGCCCGCAGTAACAGCCGGGGCGAGCGATACAGGGGCGGTCACGACACGTCATCGTCTCGACGCCAGCACTGGGCCAGTGCGAGTAGGGCTCACCTGCGTACGCATCCCTTGTGCGAGTCACCGCGCTGCGTGGCCATCGCTGCCCCACTCCGGCCAGCGGCTAAAGAGGTGGACCACATCGACGGGCTTGGGCTCCTGGGCCTCAGGGCCTTCGACCCTGCCAACTGGCAAGCCCTGTGCATGCCGTGCCACTCACGTAAATCAGCGGGCGAGTCGTTCGGTCGATGACGTCACGCACGGTGACCCCCACCCCCGGGGGATGACCTCTTGATCATGGGGACTTTTCACGCAGGGGAGGGCGCGCAGGAGTCCGCTCGGGAGGAAATACGTCCCGTGTTCAGAAACTCCTTGATCATCACGCTCCGCAACCGACTGGATGTGACACTCCGTGAACGACGAGAACCTTCGCCGGGGCCGCCGACTCCCCGGCCAGGGGAGGCACATCGTGCTGCCTGAGACCTGCGAACTCCCGTACCCCGACCCGCCGGCCCGCGCCGAAGCCTGGTCGGATGACCAACTCCGCCGCTGGGTCACGCTCTGGCAGTCACCCGCTGCCAACCTGTGGGACGACGCGTCAGCGGGCATGGTTGCGCTCCTGGTCGAGCTGGAGGCGCTGGGCACGAATGTGAACGCTGCCCAACTCACGGAGATTCGGCGCATTAGCGAAACGCTCCTCATCACCTCTGGCGCCCTGGCCGCAGCCGGATACGCCCTGTCGACCTGGCCCACGTCGTGACGGCCCGACGCAGGGCCGCCGCAGCCCGCCGCCTGTCCGCCCCCGACGCATCCCGGCCTCCAAACGGCCCGTGGGTCAGCGCAGAACCAGGCTGGACGACTTGCGAGGTTCACACTCGCGGCGTCATGCCAGGCAGCTCGTGTATGCGCTGTCGGCTGGAGGCGATGAAGCGGGCCGACCCTGACGGGTGCGCGTGGGCACTGCCGCCCCTCCGCCCTACCGAAGGAGCACGCCCACATGGTGTGGAATCCGATAGCCAGACGCCACCAGGAGAAGCGGGCCGCCCTGGCAGCGACCACGGCCCGCGCCGTTCTCGCGGAGTGGGCGAAGGTCAGACCTGAGTCCGTGGCGGCGGACTGGGCCCGCCTGCTCCCCAAGGTCACGGCCTACGTGCAAGCTGGCCAACTCCACGCCGCTGAAGGCTCGGACACATTCATGCGTGAACTCCTGGGGCCCGAAGCTGAGGGCGCCCCAGAAGTCGACCCTGCCCAGTTCGCCAGCCAGACCCCCGACGGCCGCAACGCCATGAGCCTCTTGGCCCGCGGTGCTCCCACCGCGATCACGGCCCAGCGTCGGCGTCTCAGCCCCCGTGCCGCAATGGCCCGCGGTGCTGCGTTCCTGGACCTGGTCGTCCGTACGGTCGTCTCGGATACAGGGCGCCAGGCGGACCAGGTGGCCATGGTCGCGAATAAGGGCGTGCGCGCGTACGTGCGCGTGGTGGAGCTGCCCGCGTGCTCGCGCTGCATCATCCTTGCCGGCCGCGAATATGGCGTCTCCAGCGGCTTCCTGAGGCATCCGCGCTGTGACTGCACGATGGAGCCGGTCACGCGCCGGAACCGCCCGTCTCCGCTGGATGCGGAGGACCTGTTCGAGTCGATGTCTCCGGAGCAACGTCGGAAGGTGTTCGGCGAGGCAGGCGCGAAGGCCATTGGCGATGGCGCCCGTATCTCCTCCGTCGTGAACGCCCGCAAGTCCATGGACAAGGTCGAGATGTTCGGCAAGACGGTCCAGGTCACGTACACGGGCACTGGCTCCCGACGTAAGAAGCGTCCTCCGCGCCTCATGCCGGAGGAGATCTACCGCCTGGCAGGCGACGACCGGGACGAAGCGATCCGGCTTCTCTTCCGAAACGGCTTCCTGCGCTGACCGCCATGACCGCACGACCGTGCGCATAGTTGGATGCCGGAGGCAGAACCCCAGGTCAGATGGGGCGGACAGCGCTTGACGTCGCCCTCCTGGACCAACTTCCTGACGCATGCGGCGGTCACGCGTCTACCGCAGTCCGGCCAGGCTCCAGGGCTGACCGCTTCCCTGGCCGCCTACGGCCGTTCACGGTGACCGCCTGTCCGGACACACCGAAGCCCCAGTGACCGCCTGCCCGCAGGCTGGCCGCTGGGGCTTCGGTAGTTGGCCGCACTGACTGTTCAGGCGGCCACCCCAGACACCGCTCTGTCCGCCCCTCCAGGAAGTGGCCGCGCGGGATTAGTCCCCCAGTTCGTCAATGGCCTTCGTGATCAGCGAGCGAGCATCTCCCCCGTACGCCGCAGCCTTCTGCATGTTCCCAAATGCCTTGAGGTACAGGGCCACTTCACTGGGCTGAGTCTCCGTGATGGATGCCGCCAGGGTATCTACGTGCACGCGCAGACGGTCAAAAATCGTGAACGTTTCGAGTGGCCATGCTTGCCGGCTCGCCGTGAACGGGATGATCCCCAGCGAAATCGCTGGCAGCGCCATGACTGACAGCAGGTAACCAAGCTGAGCGGCCATGACTTCGGGGTCGCCGATCCGGTATCGGAGTACCGATTCCTCTACCAGGACCGCGAATCGGTGCTCACCTTCTCTGATCACGTGCGATCGGACCATGCGCGCTGTCACCGCTTCGGACACGTCGTCTGGCGTGCCACGAAATTGCGCGATTGAGGACAGTAGCGCGGTCGCGTAGCCGGGGGTCTGAAAGAAGCCGGGTACGACGTTGGACGCGTACACGTGAAATTGCCGTGTCTGCTCGTACAGCGGTACGCCCGACTCTTGCAGACGCTTCAGCCCAGTTCGCTGTAGCCGCTTCCATTCGACGTACGCCGCATCTGCCTGCCGGTTGGCAGCGATCAAGTCCCCAGCCTGGTCCGGCACTCCGCATGCGGCGCACCAGGCCCTTATGTCTGCGTCACTGGGGGGTGTCTTCGCGTGCTCAATGCGCGACGACTTGGATTCGCTCCAGCTACAGCGGGCAGCCAACTCACGCCCGGTGATACCTGCGTCAAGCCTCATGTCCCGCAGTCGACTGGCTACGGCATGCCGGGCTTCATTGGCGCGGCTCGAAGGTGACGACATGAGTTGGCTGCCCGATTGCGCTAGATCTTGTATTCGCTGTGCGGAATTGCTCGCTGCCAGATGGTCTCGAAGGCAGAGCCACACAGGTTCAACATCTGTGCGTCTGTGCTTAGTTCATCGGTTACGTGGCTGCCGTCGCCGGCAAAGTGGTGAATGCGGAGTAGCTTGCCGTCGAAGAGCCAGAAGTCATTGGCCGGCACCAGGAAGCCTCTTGCCTGACTCCGTGGCAACCAACGCACGTCTTCACCCGAGGCGACGTTCCCTTGCGTCGTGTCGTACTCCCAGCGGATGTATTCGCTGACAGGCTCCGACACCACACGTGCCCGACGCACAACCACGCCCCGTGCGACAGCATCGGCAATCGTCTGGTTGAAGTCATGCCACCAGGAATCGCGATCAGCCCAGTCGACACGTTCCCCACGCCGCCAAGCCTCTAGACGCGGGTTAGCTCCGTAGTCGTCGCGCATCTCCAAATGGACAGCGGAACTACGGGTGTTGGCCAGTAGCTCACTAAATGGCGGCACGTTCGACTGCATCGCACGCTTCCCGGATCATCGGCACCATGCGTGCCGGAATCCTGATGACTTCTTCGCTGTCTGGGATGGGACCATTGGCCGGAGTGTTGGACTCACAAGCCGCCCGAAGTTCAGGGCTGACCTTCCACCCTTGCAAGACCAGTTCTCGCGCTTCTTCGTCCGCCCAGACGGTAGGGCAGTGATCGCGGTCGGTGTCCGGGTCAATCCCCACGAACCGTAAAGCCATGGCAACTCTCCCTGCGCTCAGCTTGCACGGATTTGCGTCAGACCATCGTCCCGTCTCGCTGTGAGCAGTCAAGAGCGCCTGAGAGAAAGTGGCGTGCAAGCCTGTGCAAGTTTGTCGCGCTGGCCCCTCCCCCGGTCGTTCACTGCTCGTTAGGAGACGACAGTGACGCGAGGGGACCGCAAGCATGCCGACTACAGGCGAAACCGACGAGTACACGACGTACGCGCCCAGTGGGCACCGTTGCGCAAAGTGCGAGGGGAAGCTCAAGCCGTTCGTTCCTGTGCGCCGCTCACAGGTCGAACGACAGTCGGGCCCACCTCAGGTGAAGTACCGGCACTTCGAGTGCATCGAAGGAGGCAACGAGTGATCTCCGTTGCCGCGCACAAGAGCACTCGTGCCGAGGCTGAACACGTGGCTGCGCTCCTTCGCGCCGCACTCGTCAGCGCTGGAGTAGCCGAGAAAGACGTACAGCACATTCACGCGCAGGTAACCGCCTCAGGCCGCGCGTACGTAGAGCTGGGCTCGCTGCGGCTCAGCGCTGCGGAGAAGCTACTCAGGGCACTGCCGCTGACTCCCCCCTCGTATCCAGCCTTGCCCGCGGAGCCCTTCGGCTGACCCCAATCTCCGGACCACTGAGCGACGGCGAGTAAGACAGCTCAGCGGTTCGGACGGCGACGCTCCCGACCGGGATAAGCCCTGTGCTCAGGCACTCCGCCCCGGTCCGCCCATTGGCTTGGGTGCCGTCTCGGTTCCAGACGGTGAGGGCGTAGCCACAAGCCCCGCTTACGCGTTCGACTCTCTGGCGTAAGCGGGGCAACCAACTCCGGTACCCCGGTAAGGCTCACTGACAAAGTGGTCCCGTCCCAACTGGGCTACCGGGCAAGCCCCGTTCGCGTCCCTCTGTGGCGTGAACGGGGCTTCTTCATGCTGTGAGTCTCTTTACTACGCCTGCGTGTACTGCTTCGCGCGCAAGACGCACAGCTACCTCGACCTCGACACCGGCCTCGGTTTCGACTCGCAGATCGTGGTCAAGGTGAACGCCCCCGAGCTCCTGCGCCGCAAGCTCGCCGACCGCCGCTGGCAGGGCGAGCACATCGCCATGGGGACGAATGTCGACTGCTACCAGCGGGCGGAGGGACGGTACCGGCTCATGCCGGGCATCATCTCCGCGCTGCGCGACTACGCGAACCCCTTCTCGATCCTCACCAAGGGCACGCTGATCCTGCGCGACCTCGACCTGCTGCGGCAGGCCGCCGAGGTGACCGAGGTCGGCGTCTCCGTCTCGGTCGGCTTCACCGACCAGACGCTGTGGCGCACGGTCGAACCCGGCACGCCCGCACCCGAGCGCCGCCTCGACGTCGTCCGCACCCTCACCGAGCACGGCATCGGCTGCGGCGTCCTCATGGCCCCGGTCATCCCGTTCCTCGGCGACTCCCCCGAGCAGCTCCGCGCGACCGTACGGGCGATCGCCGCCGCCGGCGCCACCTCCGTCACACCCCTCGTGCTGCATCTGCGCCCGGGCGCCCGCGAGTGGTTCATGGACTGGCTCGCCGGCCATCACCCCCATCTCGTACGGCGATACGAGCGGTTGTACGCGGAGGGGGCTTACGCACCGAAGTGGTACCAGCGGCGGATCACCCGCCATGTGCACGAACTGGCAACGGAGTTCGGAATCGGTCCGTCCTCGCCGGGCAGGGCCCGCCGCATCGAACGGCCCGCGACGGATGCACTGCCCCGGGTGCCTCAGCAGCCCCTGGCCCAAGAACCGACGCAGCTAACCCTCCTTTGACCGTTTCCCCTCGATTCGGTCAACTCCCAACAGAATCTGTCCTTCCGGGATCCGTTTCCGGGACGATGCGGCGTGGGCTGTGGCATGCACAGTCCGAAAGCCCGGCCGCGGACAGCGGTCCGGATCCTCCGCATCGGGAGGTCAGATGAGAAAACGGACAGTGGCATTGTGCGGTGTCGCCGCCGTGCTGGGGGGACTGCTGAGCGCGGTCCCGTCGGCCGCGGGCACGCCGGCGGCCGACCGGGCCCCGACGGCGCGCACCACCCTCAAGTGGAAGGGCTGCGCCACCGAGAACTACCCGACGCTGCAGTGCACTTCGCTCAAGGTTCCGCTCGACCACGCGAAACCGGGCGGCAAGAAGATCACCCTCGCCCTCTCGCGGGTGCCGCACACTTCCTCCGCGAAGGCGTACCAGGGACCGCTCCTCGTCAACCCCGGCGGCCCTGGCGGCAGCGGTCTGACGCTGGCCGGATTCGTGGCCGGTTCGCTGCCGAAGAAGGTCGCCGGAACCTACGACGTGATCGGCTTCGATCCGCGCGGGGTCGGCAAGAGCGAGCCCGCGCTGAACTGCCGGCCGGGGCACTTCGCACCGGTCAGGCCCGACACCGTCCCGTCCTCGCACAGCATCGAGCAGGCCAATCTGAAGCGTGCGAAGGCCTTCGCGGACGCCTGCGGCAAGAAGTACGGCTCGCTGCTGCGGTACATCGACACGGTCAGTGCCGTGCGCGACATGGACGCGATCCGTCAGGGGCTCGGCGCCAAGAAGATCAACTACTTCGGCTATTCGTACGGCACTTACCTGGGCGCGGTGTACGCGAAGTTCTACCCGGAGCGGGTGCGCCGTGCGGTCCTCGACTCGATCGTCGATCCGACGGGTGTCTGGTACCGGGACAACATCGACCAGGACTACGCCTTCGACGCCCGCCACAAGGCGTTCTCGGCGTGGGTGGCCAAGCATGACGCCACGTACAAGCTGGGCAAGGACCCTGCGAAGATCGAGGCCAAGTGGTACGCGATGCGCGCGGCCCTGGCGAAGAAGCCGGCCGGCAACAAGGTGGGCGCGAGCGAGCTCGAGGACACCTTCATCCCCGGCGGCTACTACAACGGCTACTGGCCGTACCTGGCCGAGGCGTTCGCGGCGTTCGTGAACGACAAGGACGACGCGCCGCTGATCGAGGCGTATGAGAACTTCGCCGCCGTCGACGCGGATGGCGACAACGGGTACTCCGTGTACGCGGCGGTGCAGTGCCGTGATGCCTGGTGGCCTCGTGACTGGGGGCAGTGGCGGCACGACATGTGGAAGGCGCACGACAAGGCACCGTTCATGGCGTGGAACAACGCCTGGTACAACGCCCCTTGTGCGTTCTGGCCCACGAAGCCGCTGAGCCCGCCGGACGTCTCCAACTCCAAGCTGCCGCCGGTGCTGCTCTTCCAGGCCACGGACGATGCGGCGACTCCGTACGAGGGCGGTCTCGTCGTGCACCGCAAGCTGCACGGGTCGAGCCTGGTCGTCGAGCAGGGTGGCGGCAACCACGGGATCACGCTGAGCGGTAACGCGTGCCTGGACAAGTACCTGGCGGATTACCTTGCTTCGGGGAAGGTGCCGCGAGGCAGCGGTGAGGTCGACGCGACCTGTGAGCGGCTGCCGGATCCGGAGCCCGAGGCGCCGGCGGCTGCCTCGTCCTCCGGCGGCGGGGCGACCTTGCACGGCTTGCTGGGGTACAGGTCCTGAGGGTCCTGAGGTGAAAGGTGGGGTGGGGTGCGCCCTGTGGCGGATGCGCCCTGTGGCGGGCCCCACCTTTCCCGTACGGATCGGCGGCTTAGGGTGCGCGCATGGACGCACACGTACGCGAGATGACCACCGGCGACATCGACGCCGTCTCCGAGATCCGCGTGCGCGGCTGGCAGTTCGCGTACCGGGGGCTGATGCCGCAGGGGCACCTGGACGCGTTGGACGTCGAGGAGGACGCGGCGGCGCGGCGGAAGTTCTGGGCCGGGCGTCCGCCGGGTGTGGCGGCGCTGGTGGCCGAGCGCGGCGGCCGGATCGTCGGGTTCTCGGGATTCGGACCGACGCGGGATGACGATCAGGACGCGGGCGCCTTTCAGGTGTACGCCATCTACGTGCACCCGGAGCAGATCGGGACCGGGGCCGGGCGCGCGCTCATGGACGCGACGCTGGACCGCTGTCGCACCGCGGGGGCGCCGTCGGTCTGCCTGTGGGTGCTCACGCACAACGAGCGCGCACGCCGCTTCTACGAGCGGGCGGGTTTCACGGCGGACGGGAACACCGCCACCGAAGACGTGGACGGCGTCCCCGTACCCGAGGTGCGTTACGTACGGCGCCTTCACGGATCAGGGGCCCCCTGATCCCTGGTCTCCCACAGCCAGCCCATGGCTGCCGACTGCAGCAGAAAGCTCATGACCGCCCAGCCGTAGAAGAGCCAGCCCGTCGCCGCCGGACCGTCGTACACCAGATCCTCCAGTGGGGCGTAGAGGAGGAAGGTCGGCATGAGGGGCAGCAGAACCGCCCAGTAGCCCGAGACCCAGTCGGCGGGGTCGCCGCCGGTCCATTCATAGACGGCACCGGCCAGGGCGCACGCGGCGATCAGGCCGAGGTACGCCAGCGACAGCGCGTTGGTGACGGTAAGACGGACCAGCCGCCGCAGCAGAGCTTTCATCGCTCCCCCCAACCCCCGTACCGGTGCATACAACCCCCGTACGGACAAAGCCAGTAGAGCAGGAGGATCAGCTCGTCGTCACGGGGCGAATCGGCCCCGTCGGCGCACGGCGCGGGTCAGCCGTCCGTCATCCGCGCCAGCGCGGCCGTCGCCGCCGCCGCGAGACGGGGATGCGCGCGGGCCGCCGTCAGGGCGGGGACCGCGCGGGAGTCGGCGAGGGCGCCCAGACCCTCGACGCAGGCAAGGGCCACCCGCCAGTACGGGTCGGAGGGAGAGGCGAGACGGCGTTCGAGGACCGTGATGAGAGCCGGGGCCGACTCCGGTGCGTGCAACTCCGTGAGCAGGCGGACCGGGTGCAGGGCGTAGGCGACGCGCAGTTCGTTGGTCGCGAGGGCCGCCGCCGCACGGGCCGTACGGGGGTCGCCGAGGCGGGCCAGCGCGTGGGCGGCGGCCGCGCAGCGCTCGGGTTCGCGGTGGTTGAGGAGCAGGACCAGGGTCTCGAAGGACCGTCCGTCGCCGGCCCAGCCTAGCCGCAGTGCGGCGAATTCCCTTGCCCACAAAGGGCGTTGGGGCTCGGTCAGCACGCGGGCGAGGGCGTCATGGTCCTTGCTCGCCCGCAGGCGCTCATAGGTGGCCGCTTCCTCGTTGCCGGCCTCGAGCCGTAAGCGCTCTGTCACTGATCGCCACTCTTCGTCCATGACCGCCACCCTAGCGAGCGCCCGCGCACCACCCCTCGCGCCCCCTGCGCCGTGAGCCAGACCACAAACTCCAGGGTCTGGCGCGCTCGTTACCCACGGGTTAAGCTCAGACGAGCGGGACACACCCCGTATGTACTCCCGCCGGCCTGGTGACGCAGCCGGCGAGAGCTTGTCGGTTCGGTACATCGCTTTGCGACGCGGCCCCGGGACAGGGCCCGTCGATCACCACCGGTCCTCGGCGCCTGCCGCCGGACCGGGCACAGCGCCGGTCCGCGCCCTGCGCGGGTTCGGACACCACGACACCAACTCCCGTACGCCCCATGCCTTTTCGCGAGCGCGATCTGGCGAGCGAGCACGCGTACGGCCCTCTTCAGTCGTCACTCACCCTCCCTGGAGTCCGCGATGGACCGTCCCGAACCTTCCTTGCGCACGATCGCCGTCGTCGGCCTCGGCACCATGGGCACCGGTATCGCCGAGGTGCTCGCCCGCGCCGGCCGCGACGTCATCGGCATCGACATCAGCGAGGCCCAGATCGTGCAGGCCGTCGCCGCCCTGGAGGCCTCCACCGCGCGTGCCGTGCGGCGCGAGCGGATCACCGACGAGCAGCGGACCGAACTCCTGGGCCGTTTCCGGACGTTCACCGAGCTCGGCGCCGCCGCCGACGCCGATCTGGTCATCGAGGTCATCCCCGAGTCGTACGAGCTCAAGAGCCGGCTCTTCCGTGAGCTGGACGCCGTCGTGCGCCCCGACACCATCCTCGCGACCGGCACCAACGCGCTCTCCGTGACCCGCCTGGCCGCCGAGTCGACCCGGCCCGAGCGCGTTCTCGGGCTGCACTTCTTCAACCCGGCGCCCGCGATGAAGCTGGTCGAGGTCGTCTCGTCGGTGCTCACCGCCCCGGAGGCCGTCGGCGCCGTCACCGCGCTCGCCCACGATCTCGGCAAGGAGCCCGTGTCGGTGGGCGACCGGCCCGGTTTCGTCGCGGACGGGCTGCTCTTCGGCTATCTCAACCAGGCCGCTTCGATGTACGAGGCCAAGTACGCCAGCCGCGAGGACATCGACGCCGCGATGCGGCTCGGCTGCGGTCTTCCGATGGGGCCCCTCGCGCTGCTCGACCTGATCGGGATCGACACCGCGCGCACCGTCCTGGACGCGATGTACTCCGAGTCCCACGACCGGCTGCACGCGCCGGCCCCGATCCTCAAGCAGCTCAGCGAGGCAGGCCTGACCGGGCGCAAGGCGGGGCGCGGGTTCTACACGTACGCGCAGCCGGGCGGTACCGAGGTCGTGCGCGACGCGTTGACGCCGCTGGACGACGCTCCGCTCGCCGAGGGACGTTCCGTGCGGAGCGTCGGTGTCGCGGGCTCGGGGACCATGGCCTCCGGGATCGCCGAGGTCTTCGCCAAGGCCGGGTACGCCGTCGTGCTCGCCGCCCGCAGCCAGGAGAAGGCCGAGACCGCCAAGTCCCGTATCGCCAAGTCGCTTGCGCGTTCCGTCGACAAGGGCCGGATGACCGCCGAGGCGCGGGACGAGACGCTCGGCCGGATCACGCCCGCGGGCTCGTACGACGCGTTCGCCGAGGTCGATCTGGCCGTGGAGGCCGTCGCCGAGGACCTGGAGATCAAGCAGCAGCTGTTCGCCGCGCTCGACAAGGTCTGCAAGCCGGGCGCGGTGCTCGCCACCACCACCTCCTCGCTGCCCGTCGTCGCCTGCGCCCGCGCCACCTCGCGGCCGCAGGACGTGATCGGGATGCACTTCTTCAACCCGGCCCCGGCCATGAAGCTGGTCGAGGTGGTGCGCACGGTCCTCACCTCCGACGACGTGCACGCCACGGTCCGCGAGGTCTGCACGAAGATCCGCAAGCACCCGGTGGACTGCGGGGACCGGGCCGGCTTCATCGTGAACGCCCTGCTCTTCCCGTATCTGAACAACGCGATCAAGATGGTCCAGGAGCACTACGCGACCCTCGACGACATCGACGCCGCGATGAAGCTCGGCGGCGGCTACCCGATGGGGCCCTTCGAGCTGCTCGACGTCGTCGGCCTCGATGTCTCGCTCGCGATCGAGCGGGTGCTGCACCGCGAGTTCCGCGACCCGGGCCTGGCTCCCGCGCCGCTGCTCGAGCATCTGGTGGCCGCGGGCTGCCTCGGCCGCAAGACCGGTCGCGGCTTCCGCGAATATGCCAGGCGCTGAGCCCCGTACGGAGTGGGGAGGGCTGCTCGATCCGGCGATCGGCCCTCCCTCGGCGGCGCAGCCCACCGATTCCATGCAGTACGTTCGGACCATGCCCAGTGCCGCCAACACCCCCAGAACCACCTCCGCGTCCGACGCACCGGAAAGTGCCGCAGGCACCCGCGCCGCCGCCCAGCGGCTGAAGATGCGCAGGGAGCTGGCGGCCGCGGCGATGGAGCTGTTCGCGGCCAAGGGGTACGAGGCGACCACCGTCGACGAGGTCGCGGCACGCGCCGGAGTCGCGCGCCGCACCTTCTTCCGGCACTTCCGGTCCAAGGAAGAGGCGATCTTCCCGGACCACGACGACACCTTGATCCGTGCGGAAGCGGTCCTGAACGCCGCGCCGCCGCACGAGAACCCGCTCGACACGGTGTGCCGCGGCATCAAGGAAGTCATGAAGATGTACGCGGCCTCGCCGGCCGTCTCCATCGAGCGCTACCGCCTCACGCGCGAGGTACCGACCCTGCGCGAGCGCGAGATCGCGTCGGTGGCCCGTTACGAGCGGCTCTTCACGCGCTATCTGCTCGGGCACTTCGACGAGCAGGCCCACCACGACGGCGACGACGATCCGCTGCTCGCCGAGGTCGCCGCCTCGGCCGTGGTGACGGCGCACAACCACGTGCTGCGGCGCTGGCTCAGGGCCGGCGGCAAGGGCGAGCTCGAGGCCCAGCTGGACCACGCGTTCTCGATCGTCCGCAAGACCTTCGGCAGCGGCATCCTGGCCGGCCGCTCACCGGCGGGCAGCACGCCCGTGGCGGCGGCCCGCACCGAGGGCGAGGTGCTCGTGACGGTGGCGCGGACCGACGCCCCGCTGGACGAGGTCATGCGCACGATCGAGCGGGCGCTGCGCACTCCGGAAGCACCGTAACTCGCGAGTAACGTACGCCACATTCGGTCGACGGCCACCCCTGCAAAGGGGTGGCCGTCTTTGCATTTCCGCAGGTCAGAGGCGCTTTAGCGATGAAATTTGATCGATCATCGCTCATCTGAACCCACCTGGTGACACCTGAGAGAAAATGTTGGCACTCGGTGTCTTGCCGACTGGCACGCCGTGCCATAACTTGAAATCAGTCCGGGCGGCCGGCGCATAGAGAACCTCCGTGCGCCGGCTGTCCCCTCAAGTCTCTTGAGCGCCCGGACGCCTGCGTCACAGGCACCTCCCGCGCACACCAACGCGCCGCCACAGCACAGCTCTTGTACAGACGAGCTCAGCAGTCTCCGCCGAACCGACGGCACCACCACAGCAGTTGCTCACCCTCACCCCGACGTACCGCATTTCGCCGGAGGCAACACCGTGAAGGAAATCCTGGACGCGATCCAGTCGCCGGACAGCACCCCGGCCGACTTCGCCGCACTGCGCATCCCCGAGTCGTACCGGGCGATCACCGTGCACAAGGACGAGACCGAGATGTTCGCCGGGCTCGAGACCCGCGAGAAGGACCCGCGCAAGTCGATCCACCTCGACGACGTCCCCGTGCCCGAACTCGGCCCGGGCGAGGCCCTGGTGGCCGTCATGGCCTCGTCGGTGAACTACAACTCGGTGTGGACGTCGATCTTCGAGCCGCTCTCCACCTTCGGTTTCCTCGAGCGCTACGGCCGGGTCTCCGAGCTCACCAAGCGGCACGACCTGCCGTACCACGTCATCGGTTCCGACCTTGCGGGCGTCGTCCTGCGCACCGGCCCGGGCGTGAACGCCTGGAAGCCGGGCGACGAGGTCGTCGCGCACTGCCTGTCCGTGGAGCTGGAGTCCTCGGACGGCCACAACGACACGATGCTCGACCCCGAGCAGCGCATCTGGGGCTTCGAGACCAACTTCGGCGGCCTCGCGGAGATCGCGCTCGTCAAGTCCAACCAGCTGATGCCCAAGCCCGGCCACCTCAGCTGGGAGGAGGCCGCCGCTCCCGGTCTGGTCAACTCCACCGCGTACCGCCAGCTCGTCTCGCGCAACGGCGCGGCGATGAAGCAGGGCGACAACGTGCTGATCTGGGGCGCCTCGGGTGGACTCGGCTCGTACGCCACCCAGTTCGCGCTGGCCGGCGGCGCCAACCCCATCTGTGTGGTCTCCAGCGACCAGAAGGCCGAGATCTGCCGGAAGATGGGCGCCGAGGCGATCATCGACCGCAACGCCGAGGGCTACAAGTTCTGGAAGGACGAGCAGACCCAGGACCCCAAGGAGTGGAAGCGCTTCGGCAAGCGCATCCGCGAGCTCACCGGCGGCGAGGACATCGACATCGTCTTCGAGCACCCGGGCCGCGAGACCTTCGGCGCCTCCGTCTACGTCACCCGCAAGGGCGGCACCATCACCACCTGCGCCTCGACCTCGGGCTACATGCACGAGTACGACAACCGCTACCTGTGGATGTCCCTGAAGCGCATCATCGGCTCGCACTTCGCCAACTACCGCGAGGCGTGGGAGGCCAACCGCCTGATCGCCAAGGGCAAGATCCACCCGACGCTCTCCAAGGTCTACTCCCTTCAGGACACCGGGCAGGCCGCGTACGACGTGCACCGCAACCTCCACCAGGGCAAGGTCGGCGTGCTCGCGCTCGCGCCGCAGGAGGGCCTCGGTGTGCGGGACGAGGAGATGCGCGCCAAGCACCTGGACGCCATCAACCGCTTCCGGGACATCTGATGACAGCGCCTCGAGAGCGGCAGAAGGACCGGCCGTGGCTGATGCGCACGTACGCCGGCCACTCCACCGCCGAGGCCTCCAACGCCCTGTACCGCAACAATCTCGCCAAGGGCCAGACCGGTCTGTCCGTCGCCTTCGATCTGCCCACGCAGACCGGCTACGACCCGGACCACATCCTGGCCCGCGGCGAGGTCGGCCGGGTCGGCGTGCCGGTTTCGCACCTCGGTGACATGCGCCGGCTGTTCCAGGACATCCCCCTGGAGCAGATGAACACCTCGATGACCATCAATGCGACGGCCATGTGGCTGCTCGCGCTCTACCAGGTGGTCGCCGAGGAACAGGGCGCGGACATCGGCCAGTTGCAGGGCACGACGCAGAACGACATCGTCAAGGAGTACCTGTCGCGCGGGACGCACGTCTTCCCGCCGGCGCCTTCGCTGCGTCTGACGACCGACATGATCGCCTACACGGTGTCCCACATCCCCAAGTGGAACCCGATCAACATCTGCAGCTACCACCTCCAGGAGGCGGGGGCCACACCGGTCCAGGAGATCGCGTACGCGATGTCCACCGCCATCGCCGTTCTCGATGCCGTACGCGACGCAGGGCAGGTCCCCGAAGAGAAGTTCGGGGACGTCGTCGCCCGTATCTCCTTCTTTGTGAACGCGGGAGTCCGCTTCATCGAGGAGATGTGCAAGATGCGGGCGTTCGGGCGGATCTGGGATCAGATCACGCGCGAGCGGTACGGCATCGAGAACGCGAAACAGCGCAGGTTCCGCTACGGGGTGCAGGTCAACTCCCTCGGTCTGACCGAGGCGCAGCCGGAGAACAACGTCCAGCGGATCGTCCTGGAGATGCTCGCGGTCACCCTCTCCAAGGACGCCCGCGCCCGCGCCGTACAACTCCCGGCCTGGAACGAGGCGTTGGGGCTGCCGCGACCGTGGGACCAGCAGTGGTCGCTGCGGATCCAGCAGGTGCTCGCGCACGAGAGCGATCTGCTCGAGTACGAGGACATCTTCGCGGGCTCGCATGTCATCGAGAAGAAGGTCGACGAGCTGGTCGCCGATTCGCTGGCCGAGATCGAGCGGATCCAGGAGATGGGCGGCGCGATGGCCGCCGTCGAGTCCGGCTACCTCAAGTCGCAGCTGGTCTCCTCGCACGCCGAGCGGCGGGCGCGGATCGAGGGCGGCGAGGAGAAGATCGTCGGCGTCAACATCTACGAGACGACCGAGCCCAACCCGCTCACCGCGGACCTGGACACCGCGATCATGACGGTGGACCACGCGGTCGAGGCCAAGGTCGTGCGGGCGATCGGCGAGTGGCGCACGACCCGTGAGGAGTCCAGCGACCGCCAGGGCCTGGGCGATCCGTTCCACTACCCGACGACCCGGCAGGCGATCGAGCGCCTGAAGGAAGCGGCGGCCGGCACGGACAACCTCATGGAGGCCACGCTCGAATGCGTCCGCGCCGGGGTCACGACCGGCGAGTGGGCGGGGGCGCTGCGCGAGGTGTTCGGCGAGTTCCGGGCACCCACGGGCGTCTCCTCGGCGCCGGTCGCGGTCACCGCGGAGGAGGGCTCCCCTCTTGCCCTCGTCCGCGAGAAGGTGCGCCGCACCGGCGACGAACTCGGCGGCAAGCTGCGCCTGCTCGTCGGCAAGCCCGGGCTCGACGGGCACTCCAACGGCGCCGAGCAGATCGCCGTACGCGCCCGTGATGCCGGCTTCGAGGTGATCTACCAGGGCATCAGGCTCACGCCCGAGCAGATCGTCTCGGCCGCGCTCGCCGAGGACGTGCACTGCGTCGGCCTGTCCATCCTGTCCGGCTCGCACGCCGAGCTCGTGCCGGATGTGCTGCGGCGCCTTCGCGAGGCGGGGGCCACCGAGCTGCCCGTCATCGTGGGCGGCATCATTCCCAGCGCCGACGCCGCGCAGTTGAAGGCCGCGGGCGTGGCCGCCGTCTTCACCCCGAAGGACTTCGGTATCACGGAGATCATCGGCCGTATCGTCGACGAGATCCGCACAGCGAACCAGCTCGACCCTCTGGAGGTCCCCGCATGACCCAGGTCAACCGTCTTCGCCCCCGCCGCTCCTGTCTCGCGGTGCCGGGAAGCAATCCCCGCTTCCTGGAGAAGGCCCAGGGCCTCCCCGCCGACCAGGTCTTCCTCGACCTGGAGGACGCGTGTGCGCCGCTCGCCAAGCCCGAGGCGCGGCACACGGTCGTCAAGTTCCTCAACGAGGGCGACTGGACGGGCAAGACGCGGGTCGTGCGGGTCAACGACTGGACGACCGAGTGGACGTACCGCGATGTCGTCACCGTCGTCGAGGGCGCGGGCCAGAACCTCGACTGCATCATGCTGCCGAAGGTCCAGACGGCCGAGCAGATCGTGTCGCTCGACCTGCTTCTCACCCAGATCGAGAAGACGATGGGCTTCGAGGTCGGCAAGATCGGCATCGAGGCGCAGATCGAGAACGCGCGCGGCCTCAACAACGTCAACGCGATCGCGGAGGCCTCCCCGCGCGTGGAGACGATCATCTTCGGCCCGGCCGACTTCATGGCGTCCATCAACATGAAGTCCCTGGTCGTCGGCGAGCAGCCGCCCGGCTACGACGCGGACGCCTACCACTACATCCTGATGAAGATCCTGATGGCGGCCCGCGCCAACGACCTCCAGGCGATCGACGGCCCCTACCTGCAGATCCGCAACGTGGACGGCTACCGCGAGGTCGCGGGGCGCGCCGCCGCGCTCGGCTTCGACGGCAAGTGGGTGCTGCACCCCGGCCAGGTCGAGGCGTCGAACGAGATCTTCTCGCCCTCGCAGGAGGACTTCGACCACGCCGAACTCATCCTGGACGCGTACGACTACTACACGTCCGAGGCCGGCGGCAAGAAGGGCTCGGCGATGCTCGGCGACGAGATGATCGACGAGGCGAGCCGGAAGATGGCGCTCGTCATCTCCGGGAAGGGACGTGCGGCCGGTATGCGGCGCACGTCGAAGTTCGAAGCCCCGGAGGCGTAAGCACCATGCAGTTCGGCCGCACCTACGAAGAGTTCGAGATCGGCGCCGTCTACAAGCACTGGCCCGGAAAGACGGTCACCGAGTACGACGACCACCTCTTCTGTCTGCTCACCATGAACCACCACCCGCTCCACATGGACGCGAACTATGCGGAGCACACGACGGACTTCGGCAAGAACGTCGTCGTCGGCAATTACATCTACTCGCTCCTGCTCGGCATGTCCGTCCCGGACGTCTCCGGCAAGGCGATCGCCAACTTGGAGGTCGAGTCGCTCAAGCACGTGGCGCCGACCTTCCACGGCGACACGATCTACGGCGAGACGACCGTGCTCGACAAAACGCCTTCGAAGTCGAAGAGCGACCGCGGAATCGTCTACGTGGAGACCAAGGGCTACAAGCAGGACGGCACCCTCGTCTGCGTCTTCCGCCGCAAGGTCATGGTCCCCACCGAGACGTACATCAAGGAGCGCGGCGGCGAGCAGCCCGGCCGCCCCGACCTTCAGGAGCGCTGACCCATGGCACGACTCGCCCAGACCGCCGGCCTGACGGACATCCAGCAGGAAATCCTGTCCACCGTACGGAACTTCGTGGACAAAGAGATCATTCCGGTCGCCACCGAGCTCGAGCACCGCGACGAGTACCCGCAGGACATCGTCGACGGACTCAAGGAGTTGGGCCTGTTCGGCCTGATGATCCCCGAGGAGTACGGGGGCCTGGGCGAGTCGCTGCTCACGTACGCGCTCTGCGTGGAGGAGATCGCGCGCGGCTGGATGTCCGTGTCCGGGATCATCAACACGCACTTCATCGTGGCGTACATGCTCAAGCAGCACGGCACGCAGGAGCAGAGGGATCACTTCCTGCCGCGGATGGCGGCCGGCGAGGTGCGGGGCGCGTTCTCGATGTCCGAGCCCGGCCTCGGCTCGGATGTGTCGGCGATCACGTCGAAGGCGGTCAAGGACGGTGACGAGTACGTCCTGAACGGCCAGAAGATGTGGTTGACCAATGGCGGAACGTCAACTTTGGTCGCCGTGCTCGTACGAAGTGACGAAGGACACCCCGAGGGCACTGCGCCCCATAAGTCGATGACGACCTTCTTGATCGAAAAGGAGCCGGGATTCGGCGAGGTCCGACCGGGTCTGACCATTCCGGGAAAGATCGACAAGATGGGGTACAAGGGGGTCGACACCACCGAACTCATCATGGACGGCCTGCGAATTCCGGCCAATCGCGTCCTGGGTGGTGAGACGGGCCGCGGTTTTTACCAAATGATGGACGGGGTCGAGGTCGGCCGCGTGAATGTCGCAGCGCGTGGTTGTGGCGTCGCACAACGTGCTTTCGAACTCGGCGTCTCGTACGCCCAGCAACGCCACACTTTCGGGAAGCCGATCGCCCACCACCAGGCGATTCAGTTCAAGCTGGCCGAAATGGCCACCAAGGTCGAAGCGGCGCATGCGATGATGGTGAATGCAGCACGCAAAAAGGACACCGGCGAGCGAAACGACCTCGAAGCAGGGATGGCGAAGTACCTCGCCTCCGAGTACTGCAAAGAAGTCGTGGAGGACGCGTTCCGTATCCACGGTGGGTACGGGTTCTCCAAGGAGTACGAGATCGAGCGTCTCTACCGCGAAGCCCCCATGCTGCTGATCGGTGAAGGTACCGCCGAGATCCAGAAAATGATCATTGGTCGCAGGCTGCTCGAGGAATATCGAGTTCAGGGCTGAACGTCCCTTTTGGGATGGTTCATCAAGGGCGAAGATCACACCCTGTGAGCGCTGTTCGGCCTCCGACTCGGCTTCCTGGCTTGCCCAGTTGCGGTGCGCAACCGCTACCATCCCGGGAAAGCCGCCGTCCCCCGTCACAGCGCGGCATCATCCGCTACGAAGGTCATCCATGCCCCACAGCCAGAACTCTGCACCAAGCGACAGCCGCCGCGGCGTACGCCTTGCTCGCGGAGCGTCGCCGTGGCTTCTGCCGACCGTCGCCACCGCAGCTCTCAGCCTCGTCCGCTCGCGCCGCTCCGGCGCCGCGAAGGCCGTCGCCGTACCCGCCACCGCTCTGGCGGCGGGCATGCTGTGGTTCTTCCGCGACCCCGAGCGCGAGATCGCTCAGGGCCGGGTCATCTCCCCGGCCGACGGTGTGGTGCAGAGCATCATGCCGTGGAAGGACGGGCGCACCCGCGTCGCGATCTTCATGAGCCCGTTGAACGTGCACGTCAACCGCGCGCCCCTCGCGGGCACGGTGACGTCGGTCGAGCACATCCCCGGTGGTTTCGTCCCGGCGTTCAACAAGGAGAGCGAGAACAACGAGCGCGTTGTCTGGCACTTCGACACCGAGCTCGGCGACATCGAGATGGTCCAGATCGCGGGAGCGGTCGCGCGTCGCATCGTGCCGTACGTGCCGCAGGGCACCAAGGTCGAGCAGGGCGAGCGCATCGGCCTGATCCGCTTCGGCTCGCGCGTGGACATCTACCTGCCCGAGGGCATCGAGGTGGATGTGGAAGTGGGGCAGAAGACCGTGGCTGGGGTGACTCGCATTGACCGTGGTTGATCCTGATACACAGGCCGGCTGGGTCCCGGAAGCCGAGGAGGACGACGAGGAGGAAATGCCTCTGTCGCTCCGCCTCTCAATAGCGGACACCCTCACCCTCGGGAACGCCACCTGCGGGTTCATGGCGGTGTACTTCACCACCACCGGCATCCTCATCCCGCACTTCACGGGCAGTGAAGAAGTCGGCATGGCGCAGCGCAGCGCGGCCACGGCCGTGATCCTGATGCTGTGTGCCGCCGTCTTCGACCTGTTCGACGGCCTGGTGGCGCGCAAGCTGCGCTCCTCGCCGATGGGCGCCGAGCTGGACAACCTCTCGGACCTGATCAGCTTCGGGCTCGCGCCCGCGTACTTCGTGCTCGTCTACGGCATGGTGACGGACGGCGCCCACCAGAAGGTGGCCGCGGTCGGCGCGATCGTGGTCCTGTTGGCGGTGGTGCTGCGGCTTGCGCGGTTCTCGTGCGTGACCGTCAAGGACGGCACGTTCCAGGGCATGCCCTCGCCGTTCGGTGCGCTGACCGTGGTCTCGATCGTGCTGCTCGAGCTGCCGTTCGTCGCGACGCTGCTCGCGGTCGCCGGTACGGCCTGGCTGATGGTGAGCCGGGTCGAGTACCCGAAGCCGCGGGGCCGCCTGGCCGTCGCGATGCTGTCGTGGATCGTGCTGAGCATGGGCCTGCTGGCGGCGTGGGCGTTCGACGCTCCCGGTGGCCAGCTGCTCCTGCAGACGGGCTGTGCGCTGCAGCTCGTGCTCGGTGCGGTCATCCCGCTGTTCGCCACGGCCCGCCGGGTGAACAACTTCCGGGACAACCGGCGCGAGGCCCGGGCGGCGCAGCTTCCCTAGCCTGCGGCGCAGCTTCCCTGGCTCGTACGTGACGAAGGGCCCCGAACCGTATCGGTTCGGGGCCCTTCGCGTTGCCCGGGAGCAGGGCGTCCTGCCCCCTCAGCGGCCGTCAGCGGCCCTCGTACTCCCGGGACGGCACAGGGCCCGAACCGTAGTGGTTCGGGCCCTGTGCTCGGCGTACGTGGGGTCAGGAGCGCTTGAAGCCCTGGGCGGCCTCCGAGACCTCGGCCTCGCGGACCACCGAGGAACCGCCCTTCGCGGCCTTGTCCGGCTTGATGATGACGCTCTCCAGGGACGAGGGCGCGTTCGGGTCCGTGAAGTTGTGGACGCCGAAGCCCGCGTCCCAGTCCTTGATGGTCAGGAGCGCCTTGTCGACCCCCTCGCGCGTGAGGTCCTTGCTCTCGCAGGCCCGCTTGAGCGCCTCTCCCATGGTCGTGGCGGCGGTCCAGCCCGCCACGACGCCGTTGTCCAGGGCGTCCTTCGGGTACGCGGCCGCGTAGTCACCGGCCAGCTTGCTCGGCCCCTCCGCGTCGTCGCCGATGGGCAGCGAAGGCGTCGACACGAAGTACATCGCCTCGAGCGCGGGCGCCGCCTGGGTGGCGAGCAGCTGCGGGGCGTACGCGGAGTTGTTGCCGATGATCGGCACCTTCATGCCGCCGGCCGCCGCGACGCCGACGAGCGAGGCCGCCTGGCGCGGGCCCGCGCTGATCACGATGGCCTTGACGCCGGCCTTCTTGAGCGCGGCGACCTGCGCGGTCATGTCGTTGTCGGTCGGCTTGATCTTCTGCTCGACGACGGTCAGATCGTTCTGCTCGGCCATGTACTTCGAGCCGGACAGGGCATTCTCGCCGTAGTCGCCCTCGAAGTAGACATGACCGATCTTGTCGCCCTTCTTGACGCCCTTCTCCTTCATCAGGAAGTCGATCGCATTGATCGTCTCGATGTCGTACGTGGAGCCGAGGACGCGCACGTACGGGGAGCCGAGCAGCGAGGCCGACCAGGCCTGCGGAAGCACCAGGGGCTTGTCCGCGTCGATGCGCTGCTTGACGGACGCGACGAAGGGCGAGCCGATGAACTGGGCGAAGCCGAGCACCTCCGGCTCCAGCTCCGTGTAGCCCGCGACGGCCTTCTGCGGGTCGTAGCCGTGGTCGCGAACCGTCAGTTCCAGTTTGCGACCACAAATGCCGCCGGCGGCGTTGGTCTGCTTCACGTAGAGCTGCTGGGCCTGGGTGACGCTCTTGCCCAGCGTGGCGTACACACCGGTCATGTCGGTCAGAGCGCCGAGCTTGATGGTCTTGTCGGTGACTCCCACACCGGTCTTCACACCCCCGGCGCCCGCCTTGCCGTCGTCCTTGTCCTTCGCCTTGGAGCTGCAGCCCGCAGCTCCCGCGATGGCCAGGACCGCGGCGATCGCTGCCGCCGTGGCCTTCCTCCTGTGTGCACGCGCTGTTGTCATCGGTCGTTCCCTTCAGAGCCGGAGGGTTCCCCTGGTGTTGCTTTCGAACGCCGGGCGGCGAGGCGGACGAGACCGCCCGGCAGGAAGAGCACGACGGCCACGAGGGCGGCGCCGTACAGGTACTTCGCGGCCTCACCCGGACTGACTCCGCCCGTGCCGGCGTCGGAGACCAGCGGCAGCGAGTCGCTGTAGCGGGTGAGGATCTGGGGCAGCAAGGACACGAAGACCGCGCCGACGACGGCACCGGAGACCGAACCGAGGCCGCCGATCACGATCATGGCGAGATATTCGAGCGAGAGGACCATGCCGAAGTACTCGGGCACGGTGCGCTGGAAGACCATGGCGAGCAGAACGCCCGCCAGGCCCGCGTACATGGACGAGAGCACGAAGACCGAGGCCCGGTAGCGGGCGACGGGCACTCCCATCACGCCGGCCGCGATCTGGTGGTCGCGGATGGCGTTCATGGCCCGTCCCGGACGCCCGCGCAGCACTCCGCGGGCGAACAGTCCGCCGGCGGCGAGCAGCACGAGCCCCAGGTACCAGAGCTTCTCCGAGGCTCCGAACGGCACGCCGGCGACGAGCAGTTCGCTGTCGTCGAAGTGCAGCCCGAAGAGGTTGAGGGACGGTACGTCACGTCCGTTGAAGCCACCGGTCAGATCGTGCGCGTTGAAGAGCACGTGCTGGCCGATGAAGATCAGCGCGAGCGTGGCGATACCGAGGTACGCGCCGCGCAGCCGGCCCGCGATGGGGCTGAAGACGCCGCCCGCGATGCCCGCGAGCCCGACGCCGAGGATCATCGCGATCCCGGTCGGCAGACCGAGCCCGGTGAGGCCGTCGTCGCCGTTCCCGGCGAAGGCGCAGTAGCCGTACGCGCCCACGGCCAGGAAGAAGGCGTGGCCCATGGAGAGCTGGCCGGTGGCGCCGGTCAGCAGGTTGAGCCCGATCGCGCCGATGGCGGCGGCCATCGCGAACAGGCCGGCCTGAAGCCAGAACCGCTCCAGGTAGAACGGCAGCACGATCAGCAGGACGCAGCCCGCGATCCATACGTACAGCCGTGGGCCGGGCAGTTTCCGCTTGGGGGCCACCGGCGGCACCTCGGGGGCCGGCTTGGTGAGGACGTCAGACACGGGCGAGCTCCTTCGTACCGAACAGGCCTGCGGGGCGGACGAGGAGGATCGCGACCATGACGAGATAGGGCGCGAGCTCGCCGAGTCCCCGTCCCAGGAAGGTGAGATCGCTCTGGTAGCCGGTCGCGAGCGACTCGGTGACACCGACGATCAGACCGCCGACCAGGGCGCCCGTGGTGGAGTCGAGGCCGCCGAGGATCGCCGCGGGGAAGGCCTTCAGGGCGGCGAGCGACGTGGCGCGTTCGAGGCCGGGCGTCGGGAACACGGTGAGGAACAGCGCGGCCACGGCGGCGAGTCCGCCCGCCACCGCCCAGGCGCCGAGCGAGACCCGGCCGAGGCGGATGCCCATCAGGGCGGCGGTCTCCGCGTTCTCGGCGGCGGCACGCATCGCCACGCCCCATGAGGTGTAGCGGAACGCGAGCAGGAACGCCGTGATCAGCAGCCCGGCCGCCAGGAACGCGGCGATCCGGGTGTGCGCGATGGTCACCGGGCCGATCTCCAGGAGCGAGTCGCCCCAGGGGTCGCCGACGGCGAGCACATCGGTGCCGATACGGCGGGTCAGATCGGTGACGAGCAGGATGTCGACACCGATCGTGGCGATCGCGAGGACGCTGTGGTCCTTGCCCCGGTAGCGCCGCATCACCAGGAACTCGATCGCCGCTCCCACCAGGGCCGCGCCCGCGATCCCGACGATCAGCGCCGGCCAGAACCCGATGTCCTCGTGGAGTACGGCGGTGACGTAACCGCCCGCCAACAGCAGCGAGGCGTGCGCGAAGTTGACCACCTCGGTGGCCTTGAAGATGACCACGAAGCCCAGCGCGATCAGGGCGTACACGGAGCCCATCGAGACGCCGTTGAGCAGGAGTTCTATGAAGGTGGTCATGACGCGGTCTCCTCGCTCTGGCCGAGGTAGGCGCGTACCACTGCCGGATCGTTCTGTACGTCGGCGGGCGTGCCGTCGGCTATGCGCTTGCCGAAGTCGAGGACGGTCACCGAGTCGGCGAGCCGCATGACCATGCCCATGTCGTGCTCCACGAGGACGATCGAGATACCGAGGCTGTCGCGTACACCCGCGATCACCCCCGCCGTACGCCGCCGCTCGTCGGCGGTCATACCGGCCACCGGCTCGTCGAGCAGCAGGAGTTGAGGCTCCATGCACAGTGCGCGGGCGAGTTCGGCGAGCTTCTGCAGGCCGTACGGGAGAGAGCCCGCGGGCTTGGCGAGGTGCTCCTCGATCCCGACGAACGCGGCGATCTCCCGCACCCGTTCGCGGTGCCGCGCCTCCTCGCGTACGGCGGACCGCAGCCGCAGACCCGAGGCCACGAAGCCGGTACGGGTGAGGCGGTGGCGGCCGAGCAGCAGCGAGTCCGCGACCGTGGCGAGCGGGGGAAGGGCCAGGTTCTGGAAGGTGCGGGCGATACCCAACGCGGCGATACGGTGCGGAGGTTCGCCGGTCAGTTCCTGCTCGCCGAAGCGGACGCTGCCGGACGTGGCCCGGTAGACGCCCGACAGGACGTTGAAGCAGGTGGACTTGCCCGCGCCGTTGGGCCCGATGACCGCGTGCACGGTGCCGGGCGCCACGGTGAAGTCGACGGCGTCGAGTGCGGTGAGTCCCGCGAACTTGACGGTCAGGGCACGCACTTCGAGTGCGGGGACGGCGGGGGCGCTCATCGGACGTCCTCCCAGCGCGCGAGGACCGGATGCTTGGCGGCCGCCTGCGAGGCGTCGGCCGCGGCGTCCTCGTCGACGACGCCGAGATAGCGGCGGCGCACCTCGTCCGATGCGGCGAGTTCGTCCGCGTCGCCGGAGAGGGTGACTTCGCCGACCTCGAGGACGTACGCGGTCGTCGCCAGCTTGAGCGCGAGCGCGGCGTTCTGTTCGACCAACAGGACCGAGACCCCTTGGGAGTTGATCTCTCGGACGGTGTCGGCGATCCGGGTCGCCATCATCGGCGCGAGGCCGAGCGAGGGCTCGTCGAGCAGCAGCAGCTTCGGCTCGGCCATCAGCGCGCGGCCGACCGCGAGCATCTGCTGCTCGCCGCCGGAGAGCAGGCCGGCGCGCTGGTGGGCGCGGTCGGCGAGCACCGGGAACAGTTCGTGGACGCGGCGCAGCGCGGCGGACTTCGCCCCGCGGTCGCCGCGGGAACCGAGTGCGCCGGCGCGCAGATTGTCCTCGACGGTCATCCGGGCGAACACCTGCCGCCCTTCCGGGACTTGGCAGATCCCCTGGGCGACGATCCGGTCTGCTCCTTGCGCATGTACGGGCTTTCCGTCGAACTGCACCGTCCCGGTGGCGGAGCCGCCGTGGAAGGCGAGAGTGCGGGAGATGGCGCGCAGCAGCGTCGACTTCCCTGCGCCGTTGCCGCCGAGCACGGTGACGACACCGCCCTCGGGTACGTCGAGCGAGACCGAGCGCAGGGCGCGCACAGGTCCGTAGGACGCCGACAGGTCGCGCACGGTAAGTGCGGCACCTTGCATGGCTCCCCTTTCAGAGGCGGGCCCATCCAGGGCGACGCGGTTTGGGGTCGGCACAGAATCAGCACCGACCAGCCGGTATGTCTACGGGTCAGTAATGAAACGTTGCCCATGACCAGGCGAGGCGCCCGGCCGTTGTGCTGCAGCACAAGACCCCGTGTCAGGGGCCTATCCGCCCGGGGATCCAGGTGGCATCCTCGGCGCTCATGGCAGCTCGAGGACCTCGCACCAAGCAGGAGTGGAAGGTATTGGCCGAGACCTGTGAAGCGCTTCTCACGCGCCTTCAGGACCTGGTCGACGGGCATCTTCGGCTGCTCGACGCCCACTCCCCCACCTACGAACACGTCATCCCCTACGACCAGCACTGGCAGCAGGCCGAGACGGCCATGCGGATCGGGATCGAGGCGCTCTGCGCACCCAAGCACTCGCCGCGGCGGGACCTGGAGTACGCCGAGTCGATGGGCCGGCGCAGCGCCCAGCAGGGGCTGCCGCTGAACCTCCTGGTGCACGCGTACCGCCAGGCGGGCCGGCTGGTCTGGGACGAGCTGCTCGCCGAGGCCCAGCGAGGGCATCCGGAACGGCTGCCTGTCCTGATGCAGTCGGCCTCGATGGTCTGGTCGGCGGTCAACGACCAGGAGGACACGCTCTCGGAGGCCTACCGCGCCACGGAGCTGGAGCTGCGCCGCCGTACCGACGAGCGGTTGCAGGCGCTGCTCGACGCGCTGCTCGACGGCCAGGACGCGCCCGAGCTCACCTCGCGCGCGGCGGCCGGCCTCGATCTTCCCGAGCAGGGCCGGTACGCGGTGGTCGTGCTGCCGCTCGACCGGCGCGACGGCAGCGAGCCGTTGCACCGTCTGATACGGGCGACGGGCGTCCGGTTCGTCTGGCGGATGCGGGCGGACTGCGAGCTGGGGGTCGCGGCGCTGGACACGTCGGTGGGTCTCGACGCGTTGTCCGGTCTGCTGGAGGCGGGGTGCACCGGGCCCGGCGGGATCTCGCCCGTGGTCGGCGGGCTCGCGGAGCTGGGGCGGGCGCGGCGGCTCGCCGAGCTGGCGCTGCGTACCTGTCCGCCCGATTCGACGGCGATCGTCCGGCTGGACCGGCGGGTGCCGACGGCGCTGGTGGTGGGGCAGCCGGAGTTGGCGGGCCGTCTGGTGAAGGACGTGTTCGGCCCGCTGCTTTCACTGGATCCCGCGGACCGTGCCGTGCTCCTGGAGACGCTGAACGCGTGGCTCGACTGCGAGGGGTCCGCGGGGCGGGCGGCCGGGCGGCTGTACTGCCACCGCAACACGGTCTTCAACCGGCTGCGGCGGCTCGAGCAGCTGACGGGGCGGGATCTGTCGCGGCCGCGGGATCTCACGGAGATGACGCTCGCTTTGGATGCGCATCGGTTGGCGGTGGGGTCGTGAGGGGGCGCCTGCGGCGGGCCGGGGCTAAGTAGGGAACCCGTTCTCGAGCTCCGCCGGTCCCCGTCCCTCCGTCAGCACCCTCAGCGCCGCGCGCACACGGCGGGCCAAGGCGGGGTGCAGGTAAGAGTCGAGGTCCGGGGCGGGGGTCAGGCGCCAGGAGTCGAGTTCCTCGGTCTGGAGGGTGATCGTCTCGAAGGTCTCCTCGGGATGGACGCCGCCGTCGTAGAGGTACGCCGCGATCGGCGGTCGGTCCGGGCCCTGGGCCCAGTCCACGGCGAGCAGTGCGCCCGGGGTGACGTCGAGCCCGATCTCCTCGAGCGTCTCGCGGCGGGCCGCCTGCCGTGGGGTCTCGCCCTGGTCCGACTCGATCGTGCCGCCCGGAAGCGCCCAGCCCTCGCGGTAGTTGGGCTCGACGAGCAGCACCCGGCCCCTCTCGTCGCGCAGCAGCATCGCCGCGCCCGCGAGGATCTTCGGGAGGCCGGCGATGTACGTGGCAAAGTCAGCTGTCGTCATCCCGGCACTGTAACCACCGTCGGCGCCATGGGCGCCAGGGTCATTTCTCCGCCCCGTACAGCTGGTGCACCGCCCTGCCGCCCTCGCCGAGCGGCACGCTGATGTGCTCGAGCACGTCCTCGAGCACATCGATGTCACCGGTCCTGATCAGCGGCTCGGGAGGGGGTGCGGCTGCGGCCGGGGCGGTCAGGGAGAGGGCCGAAAGCACGGCGGCCGCGGCCACCGCCTGCGTACGTCTCATGTGATCAGTCCTCGTCCTGGCTGCGGGACTTCACGGCCCGGCGCAGCCGGTGGTGGCGGGTCGGCGACTGTTCGGTGATCGCGTCGCCGACCATCGCCTTGACAGCGTCGCGCATGCCGCGCAGCGCGTGGTGGCGGGGCGGTCCCGCGCCCGGGTCCTCGCGGAGCTCCTTGAGCAGGGCCCAGCACAGGGCGAGCATCACGATGACGAAGGGCAGGGCGACGAGGATGGTCGCGCTCTGCAGGGAGTTGAGGCCGCCCGCGACCAGGAGCACGGCAGCGACCGCCGCCATCAGCACACCCCAGACGACCACGAGCCAGGTCTTGGGGTGCAGGGCCCCGCGGCTGGTGAGCGAACCCATCACCAGGGAGGCCGAGTCGGCGCTGGTGACGAAGTACGTCATCACGAGGATCATCGCGATCCACGAGGTGACGGTGCCGATCGGCAGCGCGTCGAGCATGGTGAACAGCGCGGCCTCGGGCCCGTCGGAGATCTTCCCCGCCATGTCGGCCTCGCCGGTGGCGTCGAGCCGGATGCCCGTACCGCCCATGACGCAGAACCACACGACGGTCGCCGCGCTGGGCACGAGCAGGACGCCGACGAGGAACTCACGGATCGTACGGCCGCGGGAGATCCGGGCGATGAAGGTGCCGACGAAGGGCGCCCAGGACATCCACCACGCCCAGTAGAAGATCGTCCAGCTGCCCAGCCAGGAGCTGTCGGTGAACGCTCCGGTGCGGGTGGCCATGGGGATCAGGTTGATCAGGTAGTTGCCGACGCTCGCGGGGATCGCGTCCAGGATGTAGACGGTCGGGCCGATCACGAAGATGAAGGTCATCAGGCAGGCGGCGAGCACGATGTTGAGCGTCGAGAGCCATTTGACGCCCTTGTGCAGACCCGAGAACGCGGAGCCGACGAAGGCCGCGCCGAGCGCCACGATGATGATCACTTCGAGTGTCGTGGAGTCCTCGACGCCCGTGGTCAGGTTGAGGCCCTTGGCCACTTGGAGGGCGCCGACGCCGAGGCTGGTCGCGGTGCCGAAGACCGTGGCGAAGACCGCGAGCAGATCGATGAGGCGGCCCGGCCAGCCTGCCGCGCGCCGCGCGCCGATCAGCGGGACGAAGACCGAGCTGAGGCGGTTGCCGCGGCCCTTGCGGAAGCCCGCGTAGGCGAGGGCGAGGCCGGCGATGCCGTAGATCGCCCAGGGGGTGAGCGTCCAGTGGAAGAACGAGTACTGCAGCGCCGTACCGGCCGCGGCGTCCGTGCGCGGCTCGACACCGGCCGCCGCCGGCGGAGGGCTCAGGTAGTGCTGGAGCGGTTCGCCGACCCCGTAGAACATCAGGCCGATGCCCATGCCGGCGCTGAACATCATCGCGATCCACGCGAGGTTGGTGAACTCGGGCTCGGAGTCGTCCCGGCCGAGGCGGATCTGGCCGAAGCGGCTGACGGCGATCACGACGCAGAGGACCAGGAAGATGTCCGCCGAGATCACGAACAGCCAGGCGAAGTTGTCCAGGACCCAGGCAAGCGCGGTCGACGAGGCGCTGTCGAAGGAGTTCTTGCCGATCGCGGCCCAGGCCACGACCGCGACGACGACCGCGACCCCGATACCGACGACCGTGAGGTCCGGCTCACGCGCTTCCGCGGGGCCGCCGGGCTCGGCGGGATCCGTGCGTCCCGGCGGACCCGGCGGGTCCGTGGGGCCGTTCTGATCGATCGTTTCCGTGCTCATGGCGCCCCACTATGGTCGGAAATAGTGGTGTTTTTCGCCTGGGCGCGCCGTCTCGCGGTACGGGTGGCCATGGGCAGGGGCCCCTCCCTCCGGTTAAGGTCGGGGCGGCGCGACTGCCTTGACGCGAGCAAGGCCCGAAAGCAAGGGGAACCAAGGTGGCGGACGCTGCAGAGACGGCTCACTCGGCGACTCACTCGTCGACGGAGCGGGTGCTGATAGCCGCGGACAAGTTCAAGGGTTCGCTCACGGCCGTGCAGGTCGCCGAGCGGGTCGCGGCCGGGCTGCGCCGTGTGGTGCCCGATCTCACCGTCGAGGCGCTGCCCGTCGCGGACGGCGGCGACGGCACGGTGGCGGCGGCGGTCGCGGGCGGCTTCGAGCGGCGTGAGGCCGAGGTCACGGGCCCGCTGGGCACTCCGGTCACGGCTGCCTATGCGCTACGGGGCGACACCGCCGTGGTCGAGATGGCCGAGGCCTCCGGTCTCCAGCTGCTTCCCGAGGGCGTCTTCGCCCCGCTCACCTCGACCACGTACGGCTCCGGCGAGCTGCTGCTCGCGGCGCTCGACGCGGGCGCGCGCACGATCGTGTTCGGTGTCGGCGGCAGCGCCACGACCGACGGCGGCGCGGGCATGCTGGCCGCGCTCGGCGCGACGTTCCTGGACGACGCCGGTGAGCCGGTCGGCGCGGGCGGCGGTCCGCTGCGCGATCTGGCCTCCGCCGATCTGTCGGGCATCGACCCGCGCTTCGCCGAGGTGGACCTGGTCCTGGCGAGCGACGTCGACAACCCGCTGACCGGACCGAAGGGCGCGCCGGCGGTCTACGGTCCGCAGAAGGGCGCGACGCCCGAGGACGTCGAGGCCCTGGACGCCGCGCTCGCGCACTTCGCGCAGGTCCTGGAGAAGGCCATCGGCCCGAAGGCCGCCGAGCTCGCCGCCTCCCCGGGCGCGGGCGCCGCGGGCGGTATCGGCTACGGCGCGCTGGTCGCGCTCGGTGCGCGGTTCCGTCCCGGGATCGAGGTCATGCTCGACGTGCTCGGCTTCGCGCCCGCGCTGTCGCGCGCGACGCTGGTGATCACGGGTGAGGGCTCGCTCGACGAGCAGACCCTGCACGGCAAGGCCCCGGCGGGCGTCGCCGCGGCGGCCCGTGCGGCCGGTGTCGAGGTCGTCGCCGTGTGCGGCCGGCTCGCGCTGCCGCCGGAGGCCCTGGGCAGGGCCGGCATCCGGCGGGCGTACCCGCTGACGTCGGTCGAGCCAGATGTGGCCAAGTGCATCGCCGAGGCGGGGCCGATCCTGGAGCGGGTGGCCGAGCAGATCGCCCGCGACTTCCTGAACTGAGCCGACAGAGCGGGCGGCTTCCCGGGCTGCACCGACAGCGGGCGGCTTCCTGAGCACAGCCGCCAGCGCCCGGCTTCCTGAGCTGAGCTGCTCACGCGCGGTTTTCCGATCCGAGCACCGGGCTGGGGCGGGGCCTTCCGGGCCCCGCCACCGGTCAGGCCGCCACGGCCTGCGCACCCCGTCTGCTGAGCGTGTGCCCCACGGCCACGGTGAGTGCGGCCGCCACCCCGGCGAGCGGCACCCCGGCGGATCCGGCAAGGGTGCACAGGAGGATGGCCAGCGCGCCGGCGGGCAGGGTGAGCTGCTGGACCATCGTGCGCTTGAAGTGGCGCGCGTGCAGCAGCCATACGACGAGGAAGAACAGCGCCGCGGGCACGGTCACGGCCGCCGTGGCCGCGCGTTCGGAGAGGTGCGCCTCGCCGACCGTCTGCTCGACGGCCAGCTCGACGCCCGCACCGATCGCGGCGGCCGCGGCGAAGACCAGGAAGTGGCCGTAGCCCCACACGAAGCCCTGCCGGTTGGAGGCGAGGTGCTCGTGGATGGGCACCGCGAAGTAGATCCACCACGCGCAGAACACGATGAGCAGCCCACCCGCGGCGAGCGGGACCAGCCCGTCGAGGCTCCCGTGTCCGTCGCCGTCGACGGCCTGCTGCACGGCGATGGTCGCCCCCGCGATCGTCTCGCCGAGGACGATCAGCGTGAACAGGCCGTAGCGCTCGGCGATGTGGTGCGGATGCCAGTGCGTGGCCCAGTCACGTTCCGCCACCACGGGCACGGCGAGTTCGGCCAGCATGAGTGCCACGAACACATAGCCGCGGACCGCGTCGGGCACGAACAGCATGCCGATCCAGCCGAGTTGGGTCAGCACCAGGCCGGCCGCGTACCGCCGGGCGACCCGGCGCTCGGCCGGATCGGCACTGCCGTGGGCGGCGCGCAGCCACTGGAAGGTCAGGGCCAGACGCATCACCACGTAGCCGATGACCGCGAGGGTGAAGTCGCCGTCGTCGAAGGCGCGCGGGACTCCGGCCGCCAGGATCAGGACACCGGTGATCTGGACGAGGGTCACGACGCGGTACAGGGCGTCGTCCGTGTCGTAGGCCGAGGCGAACCAGGTGAAGTTCATCCAGGCCCACCAGATCGCGAAGAACACGGCGAGATAGCCGGTGATCCCTTGCTGCCAGTGGCTCTCGGCGAAGGCATGCACGAGGCGGGAGTTGGCCTGGGCGACGGCGACGACGAAGCAGAGGTCGAACAGCAGCTCCAGCGGGGTCGCTGCACGGTGCGTCTCGTGCCGGCTGCGGGCAATCATGCGGCTCATGCCCCTCAGTTCAGCAGAGGCGGGGCTGTCTCCTGGTGCAGGCGGCGCCGATGAGGGCATACGGGCTTCGCTCCGCCCGGCATCCGACCCACGTGAGCCCCGGGGAAACCCGCTCGCCCCTGGCACCCCACGCTCCGTACCCTCGCCCCATGACCAAGCCACTCGTCGCGCTCCTCACCGGCGCCGGCATCTCCACCGACTCCGGGATTCCCGACTACCGCGGGCCCAACGGGCTGTGGCGGCGCGATCCCGAGGCCGAGAAGCTCGTCACGTACGACTACTACGTGAGCGATCCGGAGATCCGGCGCCGCGCCTGGCAGATGCGCCTGAGCGGCCCCGCCCGGCACGCGGAGCCCAACGCCGCGCACCGCGCGATCGCCGGGCTCGAAGAGCGCGGGATCCCCGTGCGGGTGCTGACGCAGAACGTCGACGGGCTGCATCAGCGCGCCGGGCTCAGCGACCGCAAGGTGCTCGAACTGCACGGCACCGCACGGGAAGTGGTGTGCATCGGCTGCCACGACCGGGCGCCGATGGAGGTTGCGCTCGCCCGGGTCGAGGCCGGCGAGGAGGACCCCGCGTGCCGGTCGTGCGGCGGGGTGCTCAAGTCGGCGACCGTGATGTTCGGTGAGCGTCTCGACCCGATGGTGATCGGTGAGGCAATGAGCATCGCGAAGGCGTGCCAGGTGTTCTTCGCGGTGGGCAGCAGCCTCCAGGTCCAGCCCGCCGCCTCGCTCGCCGGGATCGCCGCGGAGCACGGTGCGCGCCTCGTGATCGTCAACGCCGATCCGACTCCGTACGACGTGATGGCGGCCGAGGTCGTACGGGAGCCGATCGGTGAGGCGCTCCCGCGTCTGCTCGGCGAACTCACCGGCTAGAACAGTGCGTTCACCGCTCCCTGCCGCTCGAAGTCGAGGAGTTGGCGCTTGCGCTCGATACCGCCGCCGTAGCCGGTGAGACTTCCGTTCGCGCCGACGACGCGGTGGCAGGGGACGATGATGCCGATCGGGTTCTTGCCGTTGGCGAGGCCGACGGCGCGGGAGGCGGCGGGGTTGCCGAGGGCTTCGGCGAGTTCGCCGTAGGAGCGGGTCTCGCCGTACGGGATCTTCAACAGCTCGGCCCATACGGCGCGTTGGAACTCCGTGCCGTCCAGGTGGAGCGGCAGGTCGAAGTCCGTGCGGTCGCCCGCGAAGTACGCGGTGAGCTGCTCGACGACCGGCTCGAAGCCGCTGTCGTCCGGCAGCCCGAAGGTCTCCTCGGCCGGGCGGTGGCGCTGGTCGGTCATGTACAGGCCGGACAGCACGCCGTCCGTCGCGACCAGGGTGAGCGGGCCGTAGGGGCTGTCGATCACGGTGTGGGTACGCATCGCGGATCTCCTTACGCGGGGAGGAAGTTGATGGGGTGGGTGTCGGTGGCCCAGAGGTGCTGGACCGCGTAGGCGCGCCAGGGCCGCCAGGCCGCGGCGCGTGCGGTCAGCGCGGCCGGGGTCGACGGGAGGCCGAGCCCCTCGGCGGCCTTGCGGACGCCGAGGTCGCCGGGCAGGAAGGCGTCCGGGTCGCCGAGCGCCCGCATGGCGATCACTTCGATGGTCCAGGGGCCGAACCCCGGCAGCGCGCCGAGGCGTGCCCGCGCTTCGTCCCAGTCGCACTCCGGGCCCAACTGGAGGGTGCCCTCGGCCAGTTGGCCGATCAGGGTGAGCAGGGTGGTCCGACGGGTACGGGGCATAGCCAGGGTTTCCGGGTCGATTCCGGCGAGCGCCTCCGGGTCGGGGAACAGGTGGGTGAGACCGCCCTCGGGGTCGTCGATCCGTTCGCCGTACGCCTCGACGAGGCGGCCCGCGTGGGTGCGGGCCGCGGCCGTGGACACCTGCTGGCCGAGGACCGCGCGGATCGCGAACTCCGCCTCGTCCACGGTGCGCGGCACCCGCCGCCCCGGCACCTTCGCGACCAGCGGCGCGAGCAGCTCGTCGGTGCTCAACTGGGCGTCGATCGCGACCGGGTCGGCGTCGAGGTCGAGCATGCGGCGGCAGCGGCTGATCGCGACGGTGAGATCGCGCTGGTCGGTGAGGGAGAGCCGGCAGGCGATGTGGTCGGGCCCCGGGGTCAGGGCGACCACGCCATGGCCGTACGGGAGACGCAGCGTGCGCCGGTACGCGCCGTCCCGCCACTCCTCGATGCCGGGTACGGCGGTGGCGGCGAGATGCCCGAACAGGTTGTCCGGGTTGAGCGGCTTGCGGAACGGCAGCCGCAGGCTCAGGACGCCCGGCGCGCTCTCGGCGAGGCGGCCGCTCGCGCGGGTGCGCAGCTCGCCGGGGGTGAGGGCGAAGACCTCTCGTACGGTGTCGTTGAAGGTACGGATCGAGGCGAAGCCGGCCGCGAAGGCGATCTCCGCCATCGGGAGCGCGGTCGTCTCGATCAGGAGCCGCGCGGTCTGCGCCCGCTGGGAACGGGCGAGCGCGAGGGGGCCCGCGCCCAGCTCGGCCTGGAGCTGCCGCTCGACCTGGCGTGTGCTGTAGCCGAGCCGGGCGGCGAGGCCCGGGACTCCTTCGCGGTCCACGATGCCGTCGCCGATCAGGCGCATCGCGCGGGCCACGAGGTCGGCGCGGTGGTTCCACTCGGGGGAGCCGGGGGTGGCGTCGGGGCGGCAGCGTTTGCAGGCCCGGTAGCCGGCCTGCTGGCAGGCGGCGGCGCTGGGCAGGAAGGTCATGTTCTGCGGCTTGGGCGCGACCACCGGGCAGCTCGGCCGGCAGTAGATGCCGGTGGTGCGCACGGCGGTGAAGAACCATCCGTCGAAGCGTGCGTCCTTGGACTGGACGGCTCGCAGGCAGCGCTCGGTCTCGGTGTGCATACGGACAGCTTCGTACAAGGCAGCGGGCTTGGCTGGCGGAAATCCGACATGGACGTGCGGGCGGCGGCGGGCGCGGCGTCCGAGTACGGGCATGGGTTGCGGGTGGACCATATCCGGGCGCAATGGCGGGCGATTCAGGCCCAATGGCCAGGGGGTCGGGCGGGCCGCCGGAGAGACAGTGGTAGGCGGCCCTCAGCCGCTCTTCTCCGATCACATCCCTCACACCGCCGACTCCGCCAGCTCCGCCCCCTCCGAACCCTCCCGAGCCCGAGCCGCACCCCAGACGCTCCTGGTGAAGCGGCACA
>NZ_JAAKZW010000002.1 GCF_011044995.1 Streptomyces mesophilus
GCCGGACCCCGGGTACCCCGAGCCGCCCCCGGACCCGGGCCCCTTGCCCGACCCGTTCCCGCACCCGTCGCCCGATCCGGAGCCGGCCCCGTCGCCCGTTCCGCAGCCGCCGGGCCCCGACCCCGTACCGGAGCCGGAGCCTGCGCCGGGACCCGCGTCCTGAGTACGGCCGCACCGCGCGGAGCAAGCACCGCCGGTGCGCCGAGGGGCGGCAGCCGTCACGGCTGCCGCCCCTCAACTCACGTGCGGGAAGCCCCGGTTCAGGCCGGGACCTCCGACCGGTCCCCGCCCCACAGCGTGTGGAACGAGCCCTCACGGTCCGTGCGCCGGTAGGTGTGCGCACCGAAGAAGTCCCGCTGCCCCTGCGTCAGCGCCGCCGGCAGCCGCTCGGCGCGCAGCGCGTCGTAGTACGCGAGCGCCGCCGAGAAGCCCGGCGTCGGCACACCCTGCTGGGTGGCCGCGACCAGCACCGCGCGCCAGTCGTCCTGCGCCGCCGCGATCTCCTCCGCGAAGCTCTTGTCCGCGAGGAGCGACGGCAGATCGGCACGGGCGTCGTAGGCCGCGCGGATACGGTCGAGGAACGCGGCCCGGATGATGCAGCCACCGCGCCAGATCGCGGCCACGGAGCCCAGGTCGATGTTCCAGTCGTACTCCTCGGAGCCGGCCTGGATCTCGTGGAAGCCCTGCGTGTACGAGACGATCTTGGACGCGTACAGCGCCTGCTCCACCTTGTCCGCGAAGGCCGCCTTCTCGGCGTCGCCGAGCGGCGTGACCGAGGGCCCGGCCAGGCCGCGCGAGGCCTCCCGCAGCTCGGTGTGGCCCGACAGCGAGCGCGCGAAGACCGCCTCGGCGATCCCGGAGACCGGTACGCCCAGGTCGAGCGCGATCTGCACGGTCCAGCGGCCCGTGCCCTTCTGCTCGGCCTGGTCCTGCACGACGTCCACGAAGGGCTTGCCGGTGGCCGCGTCCACATGGGACAGGACCTCGGCGGTGATCTCGATGAGGTACGAGTCCAGGCGGCCCTGGTTCCACGTACGGAAGATGTCGGCGATCTCCGCGGGGGAGTAGCCCGCGACCTCGCGCAGCAGGTGGTACGCCTCGGCGATCAGCTGCATGTCGGCGTACTCGATGCCGTTGTGCACCATCTTCACGAAGTGCCCGGCGCCGTCAGGGCCGCAGTGCGTGACGCACGGGGTGCCGTCGGCGGCCTTCGCGGAGATCTTCTCCAGCATCGGGCCGAGCGTGGCGTACGACTCGACGGAGCCGCCGGGCATGATGCTCGGGCCGAGCAGCGCGCCCTCCTCGCCGCCCGAGACGCCGGTGCCGACGAAGTGGATGCCCTGCTCGCGCAGCTCCTTCTCGCGGCGGCGGGTGTCCGCGAAGTGCGCGTTGCCCCCGTCGATGATCATGTCCCCGGGCTCCAGGAGCGGCGCGAACTCACGGATCACCGCGTCCGTCGGATCTCCGGCCTTGACCATGATGACCAGCCGGCGCGGGCGCTCCAGGGCGGCGACGAACTCCTCGGCGCTCTCGGCGGCCACAAAGGTCCCCTCGTCCCCGAACTCCTCGACGAGCGCGCGGGTTTTCGCGGCGGTGCGGTTGTGCACGGCGACGGAGTAGCCGTTGCGCGCGAAATTGCGGGCGAGGTTGCGGCCCATGACCGCAAGTCCCGTGACGCCGATCTGGGCTGAAGTGCTCATGCCTGTAGCTCCTGGGCCTGTTTCGGAAGTGCTGCCGTGACGTCAGTATCGCTTGTGGCACTGCGATATCTTCCCGACAGCCTGTCCGATGATCTGTTGGGGAGTGGTGTCCGTATGGCTTTGTTCGATATGTCGATCAATGAACTCCGCGCCTACCGTGCGGAATTCCCGGCCCCTGACGATTTCGATGAATTCTGGTCGAAAACCCTCGCCGAAGCCCGGGAGCACGAGCTCGACGCGCGTTTCGAGCCGGTGGACACCGGCCTCAGCGGAGTCGATGTGTTCGACGTGACCTTCGCCGGTTTCGGCGGGCATGCGGTCAAGGGCTGGCTGGTCCTTCCGGCCGATACGAGCGAGCCGGTTCCGGCGGTCGTCGAATACATCGGATACGGCGGCGGGCGCGGCCTTCCCCATATGCATCTCCTGTGGGCCTCGGCCGGGTTCGCGCACTTCGTGATGGACACCCGCGGACAGGGCAGCGCGGGCTGGGCCGAAGGCGCCACCGCCGACCCGGTGGGCAGCGGACCCGCGTACCCCGGCTATATGACCCGCGGTATCGACGACCCGCACGACTACTACTACCGCCGCCTCTACACCGATGCCGTACGGGCCGTCGAAGCCGCCCGCTCCCACCCCCTGGTGGATGCCTCGCGCACCGCCGCGGTCGGCGTCAGCCAGGGCGGCGGCGTCACGATCGCGGTCGGCGGACTCGTCCCCGACCTCGCGGCGATCTCCCCCGACGTGCCGTTCCTGTGCGACTTCCCGCGGGCGGTCTCGCTCACCGACCGGATGCCGTACCGCGAGATAGGCAGCTATCTCAAGGCCCGCCGTGCCGATCCCGCGCACGCGCTGCGCACGCTCTCCTACTTCGACGGGGTGCACTTCGCGGCCAGGGGCCGGGCTCCCGCGCTGTTCTCGGCCGCGCTCGAGGACCAGACCTGCCCGCCGTCGACGGTGTTCGCGGCCTTCAACGCGTATGCCGGCGAGGACAAGACGATCGAGGTGTACGACTTCAACGACCACGAGGGCGGCGGCCCCTACCAGCAGGCCGTACAACTGCGGTGGCTGCCCGGGAGGCTGAGGGCCGGCCGAGGCGACTGAGGGGTATATGGGCGCGGTTGATCAACTGGGGCGGTTGGCGGCGGACTTGTCGGCGTGGCCGTACTTGTCGCCGTGGCCGTACTTGTCGGTGAGGCGGCTGAAGACCCTCTTGTCATGGCCTGTTCGGCACCATTACGTTTGCGGGCCTTGACGCGTGTCGTTTGGGGGAGACCATGCCGGGCCGTCATCGCCGTCACCAGCCCACGAGGATCAACCGCGCCTCGCTGACCGTCACGATCGGCGGCGCCTCGATGGCACTGCCGCTGATCGGCAGCGCCCCCGCGCACGCGGCCGATGTGGGCACCTGGAACAAAGTCGCCGCGTGCGAGTCCAGCAGCAACTGGGCGATCAACTCGGGCAACGGCTATTACGGCGGGCTCCAGTTCAAGCAGTCCACCTGGGAGGCGTACGGCGGCACGCGCTATGCGCCGCGTGCCGATCTCGCCACCAAGGACCAGCAGATCGCCATCGCGGAGAAGGTGCTCAAGGGGCAGGGTCCGCGTGCCTGGCCGGTCTGCTCGGTCCGCGCCGGTCTCACCCGCGGCGGTGAGTCCCCGGACATCGAGCCCGCGCAGGCCGCGGCGCCTCGCAAGACGGCGCCTCAGAAGGCGGCGCAGAAGACGCCACCGCGGGAGAGCGCCCCGCAGAAGAGATCCGCCGACCGGGCGGACACCAAGCCCGAGACCACGCCCCAGTCCAAGGCCGGGCGCACCGAGATGTACACGGTCATGACCGGGGACAGCCTCTCCGCCATCGCCCAGGAGCGCGAAGTGCGCGGCGGCTGGCGGCAGTTGTACGAGGCGAACCGCAAGGTGGTCGGCGCGGATCCGGATCTGATCCTGCCGGGCCAGCGGCTGACCCTCGACGGACAGGCGGGCGGGATTTCCACCCGGCCTCCGAAAGCCTCGCCGGACGAAGCCGGGCAGCCGGGGAAGAAGACCGAACCGCCGAAGAAGAAGGCCGAGCAACCGCCGAAGAAGAAGACCGAGCGGCCCGCGAAGAAGACCGAGCCCGCGAAGTCCGCGGGCAAGTCCGATGCAGGCAAGTCCGACGCGAAGCCGGCGGACAACAAGCCGAGCGGCCAGAGCACCTCACCGCGCCGTACCGCCCCCGTGGCCGCCGGCCCCAGCACCCCGTACCGCGCGGCCGGCGGCTCCTGGTCCAGCGGCTATCACACCGGCGTCGACTTCCCCGTGCCCACCGGGACCTCGGTCCAGGCGGTGGCCCGGGGCAAGGTGGTCACGGCCGGCTGGGGCGGCGCGTACGGCTACCAGGTGGTGATACGGCACGAGGACGGGCGGTACACGCAGTACGCGCACCTGTCCGCGCTGGTCGTCAAGCAGGGCCAGACAGTGAACGCGGGCCAGCGCATAGCCCGCTCCGGTTCCACCGGGAACAGCACCGGGCCCCATCTGCACTTCGAGGTGCGGACGGGGCCCGAATACGGCAGCGATGTCGACCCGCTGGGCTATCTGCGCGCGGGCGGCGTCAAGATCTGATCATGCGGTCGCAGGGTCCGCCGTGCCGGCGGGCCACGTCGTCGTGGCCGTGGTCCTGCGCGTCGTACGCGACCGCGGGCGGCTGACCCGGGATGCCGGGCAGTGCGCGTACGCCCCGGCGCTCGGACGCGGTGCCGTTCTCGTCCTCGGCGGCGAGGGACCGTACGACCTCTTCGGCCGAGAGCGAGGCGGGGGAGTCCGGCACCTGGACGATGTCGGGCACATGCACGGTGTCGGGAACCTGGACGGTGTCCTGCACCAGGACGTTCTCCGGGACGAGCAGGTCGGCCGTGGAGAGGTCGTCGGCGAGATCGTCGCCGACGCCGTCCGCGAAGTCCGCGGCGGGCTCCGGGGCGACATCCTCCGACGAGGCCACGATCTGCGTCGTGGACGAGGCCTGGCCGATGCGCTCGGTGGTCAGCAGGATCAGCCCGCCCGCCGCCACCACACCGCAGCCGAGCGCGAGCAGAGTGCCCGTCAGGCCGTACCGGAAGGACTCGCCGAACAGGGTCAGACCGACCGCCGCCGCGACCACCGGGTTCACGACCGTGAGCACCGCGAGCGGCGCCGCGAGGCCCGCGCCCCGGTACGAGGCCTGCGACAGGAGCAGACCGCCGACCGCGAGCACGGCGATCATGATCAGCCCGGGCAGCTCGTGCAGGACGCTGCCCGGCGTGAAGTCCACCGTGACGTTCTTGGTGAACACCGATGCCATGCCGAAGGAGATACCGGAGGCGACCGCGAGCAGCACGCTGCGGATCACGGGGTGCCGGTGCACCGCGTGGGCGGCCACCGCCAGTGCGGCCAGCGCACTGAGCGTGGTCACCGCGACGAGCAGTTGCTCGGTGCCGTCCATGGCGTGCGAGTCGCTGGAGCCGGTCAGGGCCAGCATGCCCGCGAGACCGACGGTGGCCATGATCGCCCCGCGCCAGGCGGTCGAACCGGCCTTGCGGCCGACGAACAGCGCGGCCATGGGCAGGGCGAAGACGATGGTCAGCGCACCGAGCGGCTGGACGACGCTCAGCGGGCCGTAGGCGAGGGCGACCACATGCAGCAGTCCGCCCAGACCGTTGAGGACGACCGCGAGCCACCAACCCGTGCTGCGCAGCGGGGCGTACGAGTGGGTGCGTCCGGTCGTGGCGACGCGCTCCTGGACGATCGCTCCGCCGGCATAGGCGATGGCGGATACGAACGACAGGAGCACGGACAACGCGAGGGCACTCATGTGTCCCTCCGGGCGTTCTCGTGCGGCAAGCGGTCGGGGTTCATAACACCCACGATGACGCTTTCATTCCGCCCGGTCGTCGTCCCTGAGCACGCATTCGGAGGTACTGCCGTTGGAGTACGCGGAACTGTGTGTAGTCCCCTGGGTGGGCTTCGGTGACCTGCGAGGGGAGTGCTCCGTGGGGCGCCCGCGGCTGCCGGGTCAGGCCCGCCGGAACCGCACCCGGCCGCTGTCGAGGTCGAAACGCGCCCCCACGACCACGGCGGGACCGAGCGCAGGATCGGCCCCGACCTGGGCGACCACCCGGTCGACGTGCGCTTTCACCGCGTTGTCGACCCAGTCACCCGGCCCGAAGCGGGTCGCCCGTGCGGCCGGCGCGATCGCGTTCACGACCGGCGCGAGATGCCCGGTCACCTGTCCGCCGTCGCGTACCTGTGCGACCGCCGCGCTCACCGCGCCGCAGCGCTCATGCCCGAGGATGACCACAAGAGGTACGCCGAGTTCCGCAACGCCGTACTGCACACTGCCGAGCACCGCCTCGTCCAGGACGTGTCCGGCCGTCCGGATCACCAGCAGGTCCCCGAGCCCTTGGTCGAAGACCAGCTCGGGAGGGACCCGTGAGTCGATGCAGCCGAGCACGACGGCGAACGGATGCTGGGCGACCGCCACCGCCCGCCGCCAGCTGCGGCCCTCGTGGGGGTGGCGTGCGTGGGCGTCGGCATAGCGCGCGTTGCCGGTACGGAGCCGGCGCAGCGCCTGTGCCGCGGTACGGGGGACGCGCGCCCGGTCCGTCGGGCGCGGGGCGGGCAGCTGGGCGGCCAGGGGGACGGCGGCCACGCCGAGCCCGAGGAAGGCGCGGCGGCCGTGGCGGTGGGGCGCTGTGGAGTCATGCGGGTGCGTGGTCATGGCGTCATGGTGGGGAGCGTGCCGGGCCGCCACACCGGGGACGGTGGAGGAACCCCACCTGTGAGTGACGTACGGCGGCGGCCGGCTCCGACCACACCCCGCTCCGCGTGTGCGCGCCCCACCGTGCGGGCGTCCTACCCACTCTGCGAGCGCGCCCCGCCGTGCGAGCGTCCTAGGCCGCTGCCGCCGCCCCCGCTCTGCGGGCGCCCGGCCCGCCCTGCGAGCATGAACGCCATGCCCGAGCCCCTGACTCCCGCCGACCTCGGCCTGGTCGCCTCGGTCGGCGGCTTCTTCCCTCTGCGCACGGATGGTGCGGCGTCCGAGGGCGCCACGTTCGCCGCGCTCTTTGCGGGCCGGCGCGAACCGCTTGCCTTCCGCGTCGGCAAGGTGGCGTCGGCGATCGGCGCACAGGAGCCCCGTATCGCCGTGTCCATCGCCCAACTCGGCCTGGCCGCGCGTCTGTGGTCCATCGCGCTCGGCTCGGCCGCACTGCACGGCCGCATCCCCGACCTGGACCCGGCACGGCTGCACTGGGACCCCGACGCCTCCGCCCCCGACGACCTCGCCCTGATCGGAAATGAGTGTGCCGACGCCGCCCGCCCCGGCGTCGCCTCCCGCCCCGCCACCGACCTCGTCGCGACCGTCCTCGACCAGCATCTGGCCCCGCTGGCCGCGGCCGTGCGCGCCGAATTCCGTATCTCCGAGGCCCTGTTGTGGGGGAACGCGGGCTCCGCCCTGGCCGGCGCGGCCCGCGAGCTCCACCGCTGGGCCCAGCGCACAGGACATCCGCACGCGGCCGTGCGCGCCCGCGCCCTGACCGAAGTCCTCTTCGAGGACCCCCGCCTGAGCGGCACCGGAACCTTCACCGAAGCGGGCCTCCGCCGCCGCAGCTGCTGCCTCTACTACCGGATCCCCGGCGGGGGCGTCTGCGGCGACTGTTGTTTCCGTACGCCACCGGGCTCTTCCGCAACCCGCCGAAGTGGGTGACCATGAGGAGGCGCCATCGCCGTACGAGGGACCGCCGTCGCAGGAGCCGGAGGGCTGAGGGTGAAGGTCGGACTGCTCAGCCGTGAGTATCCGCCGGATGTGTACGGCGGTGCCGGGGTTCATGTGGAGTTCCTCGCACGGGAGTTACGGGCCCTGGCCGATGTCCGGGTGCACTGCTGGGGTGAGGGGCGCGAGGCCGGTGTCACGCGGCACGCCGCCTGGCCGGAGCTCGCCGGCGCCAACGACGCGTTACGGACCTTCTCCGTCGATCTGTCGATGGCCGCCGCCGTCGCCGACCGCGACCTCGTGCACTCCCACACCTGGTACGCCAACCTCGCCGGACACCTGGCCAAGCTGCTGTACGGCATCCCGCACGTGATCACCTCGCACTCCCTGGAGCCTCTGCGCCCGTGGAAGGCCGAACAGCTCGGCGGCGGCTACGCGTTGTCGTGCTGGGCCGAGCGGACCGCGATCGAGACGGCGGACGCCGTGATCGCCGTGTCGCACGGGATGCGCACCGACATCCTGGAGAGCTATCCGGCGATCGACCCGGACCGGGTGCACGTCATCCACAACGGCATCGACACCGGCCTGTACCGGCCCCGTCCGTCTCCTGACGCGCTCCTGCGGCACGGGATCGACCCCGGACGGCCGTACGTCCTGTTCGTCGGCCGGATCACCCGCCAAAAAGGCGTGCCCCATCTGCTGCGCGCCGCACGGCAGTTGGACCCCGACATCCAGTTGGTCCTGTGCGCGGGCGCCCCGGACACCCCTGAGATCGACCGCGAGTTCCGTGCCCTGTTCGAGGAGCTCAGCGGCACCCGCTCGGGCGTGCACTGGATCCCGGAGATGCTGCCGCGGCCCGAGGTCATCCATCTCCTCACGCACGCGGCCGTGTTCGCCTGCCCCTCGGTGTACGAGCCGCTCGGCATCGTCAACCTGGAGGCGATGGCCTGCGCGACGCCCGTGGTGGCCTCGAAGGTCGGCGGGATACCCGAGGTGGTCACCGAGGACACCGGGCTGCTCGTGCCGTACGACGAGAAGGACACGGACGGATTCGAGTACGCGCTCGGCTTCGCGCTCAACGGCCTCGTACGGGACACCGGGCTCGCGGCCCGGATGGGCGCGGCCGGACGGCAGCGGGCCGTCGGCGCTTTCGGCTGGGACGCGGTGGCGCGACGGACGGCGGAGTTGTACGAGGCGGTACTGAACGGTCGTACGAGGCAGTGAAGTCGGCGAACTTGGGGGCGGCGATGCGTGGCGGACCTTCGGTGCTCGGAATAGTCCTGGCCGGTGGGGAGGGCAAGCGGCTGATGCCGCTGACGGCCGACCGCGCGAAACCGGCGGTGACCTTCGGGGGCATGTACCGCCTCGTCGACTTCGTGCTGTCCAACCTCGTGAACGGGGACATCCTCAGGATCTGCGTGCTGACCCAGTACAAGTCGCACTCCCTGGACCGGCATGTGACGACGACCTGGCGGATGTCCAGCCTGCTCGGCAACTACGTCACCCCCGTGCCGGCCCAGCAGCGTCTGGGCCCGCGCTGGTTCTCCGGCAGCGCGGACGCCATCCTGCAGTCCCTCAACCTCGTCCATGACGAACAGCCGGACTACATCGCGGTGTTCGGCGCCGACCACGTGTACCGCATGGACCCGCGCCAGATGCTCAACCAGCACATCGAGTCCGGCGCAGGCGTCACGGTCGCGGGCATACGGGTGCCGCGCGCCGAGGCCTCGTCCTTCGGCATCATCACGCCCGCCAAGGACCGCACCCGCGTCGAGCGGTTCCTGGAGAAGCCCACCGACCCGCCGGGACTTCCCGGCAGCCCCAACGAGGTCTTCGCCTCGATGGGCAACTACCTCTTCACCACCAAGACCCTCGTCGACGCCCTGCAGAAGGACGCCGAGGACCCCGGCTCCAAGCACGACATGGGCGGCTCGATCCTGCCGATGCTCACCGACCGCGGGGTCGCCCAGCTCTACGACTTCGACGACAACCACGTCCCCGGCGAGACCGGTCGCGACCACGGTTACTGGCGCGACGTGGGCACCCTGGACGCGTACTACGAAGCCCATATGGACCTGATCTCGGACCACCCGGTCTTCAACCTCTACAACCGCCGCTGGCCCATCTACACCCACTCCGGCCAGCTGCCGCCCGCGAAGTTCGTGGCCGGGGGGATCGCGGGGGAGTCCATCGTCAGCCCCGGCTGTGTGATCAGCGGCCAGGTCACCGGGTCGGTGCTCTCCCCGGGCGTGGTGGTGGAGGCCGGTGCGGTCGTGCAGGGTTCGGTGCTGCACGACAACGTCCGCGTGGGGCGCGGCGCGGTCGTACGGGGCGCCGTACTCGACAAGAACGTGGACGTCCCACCCGGCGCGACCATCGGCGTCAACCCCGAACGGGACCAGGAGCTCTACACGGTCTCCAAGGCCGGGGTGATCGCCCTGGGGAAGGGGCAGCGGGTCGAATAGCGGCTTTGGGTAAGGGGCTTGGGCGCGCACCGCAAGCGCATCGACGCGTCCGCGCCTGGTCAGCCGAGGTCCCGGAGCACCTCGCCGACGGTGGCCCGGTGCGTCCGCAGCGCCCGCAGACCGGCGGTGTAGCGGTCATGGTGGCGGGCGATGTCCGCGGTCTGCGCCCGCGCCCGCACCGCGTGCCAGAGCTCGGCCGTGCCGTGGCGGAGCTTGCACTGCACGTCCGCGGTGGCGGTGGCCCGTTCCCGCGGTGTTTGCCGGGTGTTGCCGTCACGGCCGCGCTGCCAGGCGTCGTCCGTGTACGCCGCCACGGGGTCGGGGTAGCGCGTGAATCCTTGCTCTGCCATGCAGCGGGACCACTCCTCCCACGCGGCATGCAGGCGCGGGTCACGCTTCACGGCCTTGTCGACTTCGACCGCCCGGGTGCCGGCGTACAGCCAGTCCCGTTTGACGTCGATGCCGCGCATCAGCCGCCGATTCGCCTCGGTGCCGCAGCCGGGGAAGTCCGCGTACTCGGAGTCGGTCATCCCGCGGCCCTTCGGCTGCGGCACCAGGGACGTCGCCGGATCCCAGCCGTAGCCCCAGCGGCGAGCGGAGCGGAGATCCAGGGCGCCGTAGTCGGTGGCGACCATGGTGAGCGTGATCGGATCGCCGGAGTGGCGGGGATCGAGCGGGAAATCCGGGTGGCCGTGCTCCGCCATGCATTGCCGGACCAGCAACGCCGTTGCCCGCAGCTCCCGTTGGTAGTCCTGCGACGTGTAGTCGTAGCGGTCGGCCGGCAGGGGGCCGAGGTCGGACGCCGTGCGGATGACTTGCGGTCCTCCGGCTCCGGAGACGCACAGCGCCGCCACCACCGCCACGACACCCAGCCGCCACCCCCGCATCGTCATGCGCACGGATGGTAGCGGGTGGCGACCCGGCTCACAGCATCCGTCGCCGCCGCCCCAGCCATGTCTGGGCGATCACGACGACCGCGAGGAAGGCGCCGCTGACCACCTGTTGGTAGGAGGAGTCCAGGGAGCCGATCTGGTTGATGATGTTCTTGATCACCTGGAGCAGCAGTACACCGGCGAGGGTGCCGCTGATGAAGCCGAAGCCGCCGGTGAGCAGTGTTCCGCCGATCACCACCGCCGCGATCGCGTCGAGTTCCATGCCGATGCCGAGGATCGTCACACCGGACATCAGATACGCCGCGTTGAGCGCGCCCGCGAGTCCGGCGCACAGGCCGGACAGGGTGTAGACGGCGATCTTCGTACGGGCCACGGGGGCGCCCATCAGGGAGGCCGCGTCCTCGTTGCCGCCGACCGCGTACACGTACTGGCCGAAGCGGCTGCGGCGGAGCACGAGCGCGCCGATCACGAACAGGACGGCCGTGATCCACACGAGGAGACTCACGCCCAGGAGACTCTCCTCGCCGAGTGTCGCGAGGAACGACTTCTCCTCGACGAGGTAGGTGGTGGAGCCCTCGTCCGTGATGTTCAGGAGGACGCCGCGGGCCAGCAGCATCGCCGCCAGGGTCACGATGAACGGCGCGAGCCGCGCCTTCGCGATCAGCAGTCCGTTGACCAGGCCGATCAGCCCGCAGACGGCCAGGGGAAGGAGCAGCGCGACCAGCGTGCCGTACTGCGAACCCCACGCGGCCAGGACTCCGCCGAGCGCGAAGGTCGACCCCACCGAGAGGTCGATACCGCCCGTGACGATCACGAAGGTCATACCGAGGGCGATGATCGCGAGGAAGGCCGAACCCACCGCCACATTGCCGAGGTTGTCGGAGGTCGGAAAGGACTCGAAGCTCAGCGAGGCGATCACGACGGTGAGCAGCAGCGCGACCAGGGCGCCGTGCTGCTGGGCCAGCGCCGTGAGGCGTTCGCCGCGGCTCGCGCCGAGCGGCTCCTCCTCCGGCAGCGAAGCGTCCACCACGGGGCTCTTCATCTCGGTACTCATCGCCTTCCCCGCTCCCGCGCCGCATAGACGGCGGCGATGATCACTACGGCCTGGGCGATCTGCGTCCAGGACGGCGGCAGATCGTGCTTGATGAGGGTGGCGGTCAGGAGCTGGATCAGCACGGCACCGGCCACGGTCCCGCCGATCCGCACCCGCCCGCCGCTCAGCGATGTGCCGCCGACGACCACGGCCGTGATCGCGGACAGCTCCATCAGATTGCCCAGCGAGGTCGGATCGCTGGCCGTGAGTCGGGCGGTCGCGAGCACACCGGCGATGGCGGCGAGGGCGCCCGACACCACGTACACGATGATCAGCACCCGGCGGACCGGAAGCCCCGCGAGCTGCGCCGCGGGCCGGCTGTCGCCGATGGCGAGCAGCTGGCGGCCGAAGGTGGTGCGGCGGACGGTGAACGCGACGAGCAGCGCGAGCGCGACCGCGATCAGGACGAGATACGGGATGCCGAGGACGCTGCCGCTGCCGAGCGAGGCCATCGTGGGGTCGCGGACGTCCTTGAGCTGCGGCAGGAACACATTCGCCAGCCCCCGGCAGGCCACCATCAACGCCAGGGTGGCGACGATGGGTTGGACCCCGATGAAGGCGATCAGCGAGCCGTTCGCGAGACCCACCACCATGCCGCCGATCACCGCGACCAGGATCGCCACCGCCGGCCCGTATCCCAGGTAGAGCGAGACCAGCGAGGTGGACAGGGCCATCACGGACCCCACCGACAGGTCCACGCCCTCGCTGCCGATCGCGAGCGCCATACCGAGCGCGACGATCAGGACGGGGGCCACCTGGACGGCCTGGGTGCGGAAGTTCTCGGCGGAGACGAAGTGCGGGGTGAGGACGATGTTGGCGAGCAGGAGGGCGACGACGCCCACGTACACGCCGTAGTCCTGCAGCAGACGCATCATGCGGGCGCGGTCCAACGACTCACCGCGCAGGGCCAGTTGGGTCATCGCCGACCGCCCTCCAGGTCCTGGGGCTGTGCGGCGATCGCCGTGAGCAGCCGGTCCTCGGTCACCTCGTCGCCCGTCAGCTCGGCGACCACGGCGCCGTCTTTCAGGACCACCACCCGGTCCGAGCCCTCGATCAGCTCCTCCATGTCGGAGGAGATCAGGAGCACTCCGAGCCCGTCCTCGGCCAACTCGTCGATCAGCTTCTGCACTTCGGCCTTCGCGCCCACATCGATTCCGCGGGTCGGCTCGTCGAGCAGCAGCACCTTGGGCTGCATGGCCAGCCAGCGGGCGAGCAGCACCTTCTGCTGGTTGCCGCCCGACAGCTCGCCGACCTTCTGGTGCGGACCGGAGGCCTTGATCCGCAGGCGCTTCATGAACGTGTCGACGATCCGGTCCACCCGCTCCTCGTCGACCAGACCGAAGCGGGACAGGCCCGGCAGCGCGGCGAGCGCGATGTTCTCGCGGACCGACAGACCCGGCACGATCCCCTCGGCCTTGCGGTCCTCGGGCAGCAGGCTGATGCCCGCGCGGATGGCGGCAGGCGTCGATCCCGTACGGATACGGGAACCCGCCACCAGGACCTCACCCTCGTCCGGCGGCAGCGCACCGGCCACGGCCTTCGCGGTCTCGCTGCGGCCCGAGCCGAGCAGCCCGCCGAGACCGACGACCTCGCCCGGGCGGATATCGAGGGAGACGCCGTGGAGGGTGTGCCGGATCCTCAACCCCCGTGCGCTGAGGACCGGTTCGCCACCCGCGTCGTGCTCGCCGCTGAACTTGGTGAGCCCCTCGCTCTGCACCTCGCCCATCGCCCGGCCCAGCATCAGCGAGACGAGCCGCAGCCGGTCGAGCTCGGCGATCGGGCCCGTGTGCACCAGCTTTCCGTCGCGGAGCACCGTGACGGTGTCGCACACCTCGTACAGCTCCTCCAGGCGATGGCTGACATAGACCACCGCGATGCCGCGGTCGCGCAGCATCCGGATCACCCGGAACAAGGTCTGCACTTCGCGCGGTTCGAGCGACGAGGTCGGCTCGTCCATCACCACGACCCGCGCGTCCACCTGGACCGCACGGGCCAGGGCCACCATCTGCTGGGCGCCGACGCCGAGCGTGCGCAGGGCGCGGGTGACGTCGACGCGGACGCCCAGGTCGCGCAGCGCCTCGTCGGCCTCCCGGTGCATCCGCCGGAAGTCGATCAGTCCGAAGCGGTTGCGGGGTTCGCGGCCGAGGAACAGGTTGCGGGCCACGCTCATCAGGGGGACGAGATTGACCTCCTGGTAGATCGTGGAGATCCCGGCGTGCTGGGCCTGAAGCGGCGTCCCGAAGTCCACCGGCTCGCCCTGGTAGCGGACTTGGCCCTCATCCGGGTGGTAGACGCCGGTGAAGACCTTGATCAGGGTGGACTTGCCGGCCCCGTTCTCGCCGATCAGGGCGTGCACCTCGCCGGGATACGCGGCGAAGTCCACCCCGTCGAGGGCCAGCGCCCCGGGGAACCGCTTGGTGACGCCCTGGACGGACAGGACGGGTTCGCTCATCGTCAGTACGCCTTGCCGAGCTCGGACTTGGCGTTCTCCTCGGAGTACTCGGTGTCCTTGATAACGATGTCCTGTCCGACCTCTTCACCCTTGGTGAAGCTGTCGAGCGTCTGGAACGCGAGCGGACCGAAGCGCGGGTTGGACTCGACCACCCCGTAGATCCAGCCGTCGACGATGCCCTGCACCGCGTTGCGGGTGCCGTCGATCGTCACGATCTGGACGTCGCCGGCCTTCTTGCCGGCGCTCTTGAGCGCGTTCACGGCGCCCAGGCCCATCTCGTCGTTCTCGGCGTAGATCCCGGTGATGTCCGGGTTGGACTGGATCAGGTTCTCGGTGACCGACTGGCCCTTCTCGCGGGCGAATTCGCCGGTCTGCTCGAAGACCACCTCGAGGTCCGGGGCCTTCTCCGCGATGCGGTCCTTGAAGCCCTTGGTGCGCTCGGTCGTCACGTTGTTGCCGGGCGCCCCGAGCAGGATCGCCACCTCGCCCTTGCCGCCGGTCGCCTCGATCATCTGGTCGGCGGCGCGCCTGCCCTGCTCGACGAAGTCGGAGCCGATGAAGGCGACGTAGTCCTCGCAGGCCGTCGCGTTGATCTTCCGGTCGATGGTGACGATCGGGATCTTCTTCTGCGCGGCGGTCCGCAGGACCGGGCCCCAGCCGTCGGAGTTCAGCGGCGCGATCACCAGGACGTCCGCGCCCTTGGTGATCAGGTCCTGGACGTCGCTGATCTGCTTGGAGAACTGCGACTGGGCGTTGGCCGTGAGGAGCTTGATCCCGCGCTCCTTCGCCTCGGCCTTGATGGAGGCCGTCTCCGCGATACGGAACGGGTTGGCCTCCTTCTCGGACTGCGAGAAGCCGACCGTGGCGCCCTTCAGGTCCAGCTTCTTGCCGCCGAAGGTCTCGATGTCGCACATCTTCTGGTCGCCGGAGGGCTCGGCGACCTCCTGTCCTGCGTTGGTGTCCTTGGCGTCCGAGGGGTCGTCCTCGGACTTGGCGCAGCCGGCGGCGAGCGCCAGGCTCAGACAGAGTCCGGCGGTGAGCAGGGTGTGGGTGGACTTACGGCGATCGGTCTTACGGCGCAGACGAACGGTCGGCTTCATGGAGTCCCCATTACGGCGCGGCCCCGCGGCGCTCAGGCTCGCGTGGGAGATCGGCTGGTGCGGTCAACTCGCGGTCCGGTGCGGATGGTCCGGCGTGCCCCGGCCGGTGGTGGACGGGGTGCGCCGAGTGGTTCCGAGGATTGTTTACATCGTTGGAAGGAGGCTGTAAACCCTTCGCGCGAGCGCCCTTCGACGCTCGTTCGATGACCGGCTCATCGGCGCCCCAGCGTGCTCTCACGCTCCACCAGCCGGAATTCGGCGGTGAGTTCACGTCCCCGCGGCTCCCCGTTCGCCGCCGCGGCGCCGCTCAGACGGCTGATCACGGACTCGACGGCCAGGCGCGCGATGGCGTGCTTGTCGGGTGCGACGGTGGTCAGCGTGACGGCCCCGAAGTGCCCTTCGACGATGTCGTCGAAGCCCACCACCGCCACGTCCCAGGGCACCCGGAGCCCGCGTTCGTGCAGCACCCGCATCGCCCCGATCGCGACCAGGTCGTTGTACGCGAACACCGCGTCGGGCCGCATCCCCGCGTCCAGCATCCGCGCCATGGCCACCGCTCCGTCGGCGCGGTCCCAGCCGCCGACCGGTCCGACCAGGCCGTCGGGTGCCGCCTGACCCGCGGCGGTCAACTCCTCGCGCCAGCCCTGCAGTCGCAGGTGGGCGGGCCGGTTGGCGGTGTCGGTGCGGGCGCCGAGGAAGGCGATACGGGTGCGGCCGAGGCCCAGGAGATGGCGGACCGCCGCACGCGCCGCGGCCACGTTGTCGATCGCGATGTGGTCGTACGGCAGGTCGTACTCGCGCTCGCCGAGCAGCACCAGCGGGACGTCGTCGGTACGGGCGCGCAGATCGTCGGCCTCGAGCTCGAGCGGGCTGAGGATCAGGCCGTCGATCACGCGGGCGCGGAAGCCCTGGCTGACCAGGATCTCCTGTTCGCGATCTCCCCGGGTGTGGTCGAGCAGCACGGTGTAGTCGTGCTCGGCGGCCGCGTCGATCACGGCGCCCGCGAGCTCGGCGAAGTACGGGTTGCCCAATTCGGGCACGGCGAGCGCGATGATGCCGGTACGGCCTTTGCGCAGGTGGCGGGCGGTCAGATTGGGCCGGTAGCCCAGTTCGTCGATGGCGCGCTGGACCTTCTCGCGCATCGCCGGTGTGACGTGCTGGTAGTTGTTCACGACGTTCGAGACGGTCTTGATCGAGACGCCGGCGCGTTCCGCGACGTCCTTGAGGCTCACCCTCACGTGATTCCCCTCCGGGGCGGGCGCCCCTGGCCGCTGCCTGCGACAACGTACTTCTCGCCGTTGCATCGATGTACAGGCGCGTGTACTGGCCTTTTGTCATGACCCTGGACAGCCGGTCGGTGCCGTGCTGTCATGCCAACTGCCGTTCCTTCCAACGTTGTACAGACTCATCCGACGACCCGCCACCCTTCCTCACGAACCGCTCGAGATGGAGGATCAAGTGCGAGTGAGAAGACGACTGGCGTTACTGCTCGCTGCCCTGCTGGGACTCGCAGGACTGACCGCGCTCCCCGCGGCGCAGGCCGCCGAGGACCCCGTCAAGCCGCCCGGTCTCAAGGGCGAGTACTACACGCAATCAGCCCCCGGAGCCTTCGACTTCGCGGAGCTCAAGACCACCGGGTTCGACCCGAACCTCGACTTCGACAACCTCGAATCGCGCCTCGCCGCCGCGACCGGCCGCTCCGACGACGCGAGCGTGCGCTGGACCGGCAAGCTCGTCCCCGAGCGCACCGGAGCCCACACCTTCACCATGATCGGTGACAACGGCTTCCGGCTCTGGATCGACGGCAAGCTCGCGATCGACCACTGGGTCGACGACTGGGACAAGGAACAGACCTCCCAGGCAGTCGAGTTGACCGCCGGCACCGCGTACGACTTCAAGGTCGAGTACTTCGAGCACTACGGCGGCTCCAACCTGCACGTCAACTGGATCCAGCCGGGCCAGGCCAAGCAGCCGATCCCGCAGTCGGCCTTCCGGCTCCCCGACGGCTTCGACTACGACGGGGCGTACGGCGGATCCGTCCTCGCCTCCGGCCGCACGCTGCGCCTGGACTTCATCCAGGAACTGGCCGCCCCGCCCGCGGAGTTCACCGATCACCTCGACGCCGTGATCGGCGGCGCTCAATGGCCGCTCGGCACCGCCACCGTGGACCCCGCCGACCCGCGCAAGCTCCTGATCGCCCTCGACGAACCCGTCGTCGGCCAGGGCGGCCAGGTCGACGTCCGCTACGACGGCGAAGGCGGCCTGAGCGCCAAGGACGGCAAAGCCGTCGGCGCCTTCTGGAGCGGCGGCACCAACGACTCCGAGTACCAGCTCACCACCCAGTGGGGCGAGGATGTCCGCCCGTCCAACGCCTGGCGCGAGTACCCCCGCCCGCAGCTCAAGCGCGCCAACTGGCAGAACCTCAACGGCACCTGGGAGTTCGCCGGCGCCTCGGCCGGTGAACAGCCGCCGTTCGGCAAGCGTCTCGGCGAGCGCATTCTCGTCCCGTACCCCGTGGAGTCGAAGCTCTCGGGCATCGAACGCCACGAGGACCGCATGTGGTACCGGCGCACCTTCAGCGTGCCGTCCAACTGGTCCGACAAGGGACAGCGGATCAAGCTGAACTTCGACGCGGTCGACTGGCAGTCCGTCGTGTACGTCAACGGCAAGAAGGTCACCGAACACAAGGGCGGCTACGACCGGTTCAGCGCCGACATCACCGATGCGCTCAAGCCCGGCAGCAGTCAGGAGCTGATCGTCGGCGTCTACGACCCGACCGACGCCACCGGCGCCGAGAACCCGCCGCTGGGCAAGCAGCGCCTCGACCCGTCCGGCATCTGGTACACCTCCTCGTCCGGCATCTGGCAGACGGTCTGGCTGGAGCCGGTGGCCGCGGACCACGCCCAGGGGCTCAAGCTGATCCCCGACGTGGCCGGCGAGCGCCTCGCGGTGGACATCCAGGGCGTACGCGAGGGAGTGCCCGTCACCGCCGTCGCGTACGACGGGAAGCGCGAGGTCGGACGGGCCCGTGGCGCGTCCGGCAGCACCGTCCATGTCCCCGTGCCCGACCCGCACTTGTGGTCACCCGACGACCCGCACCTCTACGACCTCAAGGTCACCGTCGGCGGCGACCGCGTGACGAGCTACTTCGGGATGCGGTCGATCGAGGTCAAGTCGGTCGACGGGACACCCCGGATGCTGCTCAACGGCAAACCGGTCTTCTCCATGGCCACCCTCGACCAGGGCTTCTGGCCGGACGGCCTGCACACCGCGCCGAGCGACGAGGCCCTCGCGTACGACCTGAAGAAGCACAAGGACCTCGGCTTCAACTCGGTGCGCAAGCACATCAAGGTCGAACCGGACCGCTGGTTCCACCACGCCGACAAGATGGGGCTGCTCGTCTGGCAGGACATGCCGTCCATGACGGCGGGGCGCACCCCGGACGCGGCCTCGCGGGCGCAGTACGAGCACGAGATGAAGAAGATGATCGACCAGCATGTCTCCAGCCCGTCGGTGATCATGTGGGTCACCTTCAACGAGGGCTGGGGCCAGTACGACCAGGCGCGCATCGCCGACCAGGCCAAGTCCTGGGACCCGAGCCGACTGGTAAATAACATGAGCGGGCTCAACTGCTGTGGCGCGGTGGACGGCGGCAACGGTGATATCGCCGACGCCCACGGCTACCCCAGCCCGCTGCTGCCGGCGCCGGACGGCAAGCGGGCGCTGGTGAGCGGCGAGTACGGCGGCCTCGGGCTCGCCGTGCCCGGTCATGCGTGGCCGGTCCGCCACACCTACGTGGGGGTGGACCGGGCGAAGTACACGGACGAATACCTCGGGCTGTTCGACAAGGTGCGGACGCTGGCCTGCCAGGGCGGCAACGGGGCCGTGTACACCCAGATCACCGATGTCGAGGGCGAGTTGAACGGGTTGCTCACCTACGACCGCAGGGTGATGAAGGCGGACGAGCAGCGGATCAAGGCGGCACATGAGGCGTTGATCCGGGACGCGTCGGCGCCGGGAGGTGCGCAGTGCGCCTGAGCTGATCTGTGGCCCGCTCCTTGCCCTGCGCAGGGGGCGGGCCGCGGTCGTGGGCATGCGTACGTGGTCCCTGTGGGGCAGGTGAGCGGTGGTGCGAGAATTGATGCGCCCGTAACGTTCCGTATTCCGGACGTGCTTGACCGTAGTCGTCAACAAGCTGTTGACTGCTGGCTTCCGTTGTCGACGCGAGAGCTGGGCATGGCTACCCTCACCGATCCGCTCGCCCCCCTCGACCTGGCCTTCTGGAACATCGAATCGCCCGAACACCCCATGCATCTGGGCGCCTTGGGTGTCTTCACCTGCGACTCCGCCTCGGCCGCCCAGCACGCGGCCGAGCTCCTCACGGCCCGTGCACCCCAGGTGCCCGGGCTGCGGATGCGGATCCGGGACGTGTGGTTCGGCGCCGGGGGAGCGGTGCGCGAGCCCGCCACCGACTTCGACCCCGCCCACCACGTACAACTGGCGCCCCGTACCGGCGATTTCCACGCGGCGGCCGGCGCGCTCATGGAGCGTCCCCTGGACCGCTCGCGCCCGCCGTGGGAGGCCCATGTCCTGCCGGGGGCGGACGGCAGGTCCTTCGCGGTGCTGTTCAAGTTTCACCACGCGCTCGCCGACGGCCTGCGCGCGCTGACCCTGGCCGCCGGGGTGATGGACCCGCAGTCCGTGGTGCCGCGCCCCGCGCGCCCCGAGCCGGCGGAGGAGCCCGGGCGTGGTCTGCTCGGCGCGCTCGCCGACCTGCCCGGAGCGCTGCCGCGGACGCTGCGCCGCCAGGCCGGCGCTCTCGGCCAGGCCCTCGACATCGGCGCCTCGGTCGCCCGCGCGACCTGGGACGTACGGTCCTGTGGCGCCCTCGCCTCGGAGGCGACCGGGACCCGGCGCACGGCCGGAGCGGTGCTGGACCTCGATGACATCCACCGCATCCGCAAGAAGGCCGGTGGCACGGTCAACGACGTACTGATCGCCGTCGTCGCCGGAGCGCTGCGTCGCTGGCTGTCCGGGCGCGGTGAGCCGGCCGACGAAGTGCGCCCGCGCGCTCTGATACCGGTCTCGCGCCGCCGCCCCCGTGCGCACCAGCCCCAGGGGAACCGGCTCTCCGGTTTCCTGATCCGACTCCCTGTCGACCAAGCCGACCCGCTCAGCCGCCTCGACACGGTCCGCGCCGCCATGAACCGCAGCAAGGACGACGGAGCGCACCGCGGCGCCGGGGCCGTGGCGCTGCTCGCGGACCACGTTCCGCCCCTGGGGCACCGGCTCGGGGGTCCGCTCGTGGCCCAGTCGGCGCGTCTGCTCTTCGACATCCTCGTCACGAGCGTCCCGCTGCCGAGCCTGGGCCTGCGCCTGGCCGGCTGCCCCCTCGCCGAGGTGTACCCCTTCGCCCCGCTCGCCCAGGGCCAGTCCCTCGCGGTCGCCGTCTCCACGTACCGGGGGCGGGTCCACTACGGGCTCGTCGCGGACGGCCGGGCGGTGCCGGACCTGGAGCTGTTCGCGCAGGCCCTGCACGACGAAGTGCGGGGTCTTGGAGAGGTGGCCGGGGTCTGAGGCGGGTATCGCTGGGAGTGATCCCGCGGATGCGGTGGGTTCGCGAAGAGGGAAGCGGTTTGGAGAGCAACGCCTCCACTCCGTAAAATCCCTCTTTTGGAATCTTCATGGCGCCGGTGCGCCCCCACCCGTACGAGGAAGCAGCGGCGATGACCGTGACCACTGACACCCCGGACAGCCAGGACTTCGGCCCCGGCATCGATCCGGAGCGGCTCGCCATCTGTCTCGCCGTGCTCGACGAGCTCGACAAGATCGAGGTCGACCACCCCGACGCGATCGCGGTCCGCCGGGCCACCGCCGGGATCTACCGCACCGTGAAGCAGCGCCGCCGCCAGGAGCGCCGGGCCGCGAAGACCGAGCACGACCGCAAGGTCACGCACGCGACGGCCACCGGTTCCGCCGAGCGCATCGACGACGAGACCCAGGGGCTGCTGCCCAGCTCGTCCGTGGTCAGCGAGATCGCCGGGATACTGCAGCGGCCGCGTTCCTGCTACGTCTGCAAGGCGCGGTACGTCGAGGTCGACGCGTTCTACCACCAGCTGTGCCAGAAGTGCGCCGCCGAGAACCGCGCCAAGCGCGACGCCCGCGCCGATCTGACCGGCAAGCGTGCGCTGCTCACCGGCGGCCGCGCGAAGATCGGCATGTACATCGCGCTGCGGCTGCTTCGCGACGGTGCGCACACCACGATCACCACGCGCTTCCCCAAGGACGCCATCCGCCGCTTCAAGGCGATGGACGACTCCGCGGACTGGATCCACCGTCTCGAGGTCGTCGGCATCGACCTGCGCGACCCGGCGCAGGCCGTCTCGCTCGCCGACCAGGTCGCCGAGCAGGGTCCGCTCGACATCCTGATCAACAACGCCACGCAGACCGTGCGCCGGCTGCCTTCCGCGTATGCCGCCCTGGTCGACGGCGAGAGCGCGCCGCTGCCCGCCGGTGAGCTGCCTCCGTACCACGTCATCGGTGCCTTCAACTCCGGTGCGGTGGACGGTATCCAGGCCCTGCCGGCCGGGATCTCCGGTATGGACGCACAGCAGGTCGCCGACCTCGCGCTCGTGGGCGGTCACGCCAGCATCGAGAAGCACCGCGACGGCACCGCCATCGACGCGGGCGGTCTGGTGCCCGACGTCGTGGACACCAACACCTGGGTGCAGTCCATCGAGCAGATCTCCCCGGTGGAGCTGCTCGAGACCCAGCTGTGCAACTACACCGCGCCGTTCATCCTCATCAGCAAGCTGCGCGCCTCGATGGCCGAGGCCGCGGGCAAGGCCGCTTCGGGGCGGGCGTACGTCGTCAACGTGTCGGCGATGGAAGGGGTGTTCAACCGCGGCTACAAGGGCGCGGGCCACCCCAACACGAACGCCGCCAAGGCCGCGATGAACATGGTGACGCGCACCAGTGCCGCCGAGATGTTCGAGACGGACCGCATCCTGATGACCTCCGTCGACACCGGCTGGATCACCGACGAGCGTCCGCATTACGACAAGCTCCGCCTCGCCGAGGAGGGCTTCCACGCCCCCCTCGACCTGGTCGACGGCGCGGCCCGGGTGTACGACCCGGTGGTCCGCGGTGAGGCGGGCGAGGACGTGTACGGGGTCTTCCTGAAGGACTACGCGCCCGGCAAGTGGTAGGCGGCAGCTGCTGAACTCTGGCCGAACGGCCGAGGCCCGCTCCGTGGCAGCGAAGCAGGCTGGGGCTCGACCGGCCGGTGCTGCAGAGAGGGAACGGCGTCTCTCCGCCCGGACCTTCTAGTGGTCGGTGCCTCCTCCGCCCGCCGCCCGCAGCTGGTCGTGGACGGCGTATCCGGCGGCTGATCCGGACGCCGTCCGTACCCGCGTACCGCCGTCCACGAGCAGGTCTGTGCCCGTCACCCAGCGCGCGGCGTCCGAGACCAGCCAGTGCACCGCCTCGGCGATGTCCTCGGGCTCGCCGATCCTGCCGAGCGGCAGCCCGTCCGCGATCCGCCGTTCGGCGCCCTCCCAGACGAAGCGGGCCATCTCGGTGCGCACCAGGCCGGGGGAGACGGCGTTCACCCGTACCCCCGGGGCGAGTTCACCGGCGAGCTGGCGGGTGAGGTGCGCCAGGGCCGCTTTGCTCGTGCCGTACGCGCCGACGTTCGGTCCGACGCCATGGGTGCCCTCGGTGCCGATGTTCACGACGGCCCCGCCGTGCTCGCGCATCCAGGCCCGCCACGCCAACTGGACCAGCCGGAGCGGGGCTTCGACATTGGTGGCGAAGGCCGCGGTCCAGTGGTCGGGGTCGGCGTCCATCAGGGGACCGTACGGCTGGTTCGTGGCGGCGTTGTTCACGAGGATGTCTAGGCGCCCGAACGCCTCGACGGTCCGGCGTACGCAGGCCGCGAGGTGGTCCGCGTCGGCCACGTCTCCCGCGCAACCGACGGCCCTCACCCCGGACTTGTCCAGGTCATCGACGGCCCGCCGCACCCCGTCGGGATCGCGCCCCGTGACACACACGCCCGCACCCGCCGCCCCGAGCCGGTGGGCGACGGCGAGGCCGATCCCGCGCGTCGCACCGGTCACCAGGGCTGCCCTGCCGTCGAGTTCGCGTTCCGCTCCTTGAGATGCCATCCGCGTACGGTGACATGACGGGGCGTCAAGAGGGAGAGCCGTGCACTTGGAAGCCGCGCGTAGCCGGCCCTGTCACCTGGGCGTGCGCGACCCGGTCGGCCGCCCGACCGCACCCGCCACCAGCTCGAGCACCGGCCGCCAGTCCTCCATGACCCCGGCGTCGAGACCGACCACCTTCCCGGCGTCGTCGGCCTGCCGCAGCGTGACGGCATCCTCCGCATACGGGTGGGCCGCGAACGCCGCCGCTTCCTCGTGCGTCATCACCCCGCCCTGTGCCCGTAGCGTCAGCGCACTCTGCTGGGACAGAGGGCGGCCGGGCTCGGTCGCGGCGAGGTAGCGCTTGGCGGGTACGTGCAGCCGGACCAGCTCCGCCACCCGGTGACCGAGCAGCGGGCCCACCGCCGCGGCGGCGTGGTCGGCGTGCGCCGCGTCGTCGCCCGGCCGCAGCAGATGACCGAGGTCGTGCACGAGCCCGGCGACCTGGAGCTCCTTGTCGGCGGGGTGGGAGCGGCGCAGGAGTGCGGCGGTCTGCAGGGCGTGGTCGTGCAGATCGACGGGATCGCCGCTGCGGTCCGGGGTGTCCCAGGCGCCCCGGCAGGCGTGCAGCAGAGTCATCAGTTCGTCGATGGTGCGGATGCTCGTCGGTTCGTCGAAGGTGCGGACGCTCGTCACCGTCGGCGACTCGGTGCGCGACTCCATGGCGGCTCCTTCCGGTCCCCGACCGCGGGCGGGGGCGCGACGCGGCGGGGTGGAGTGTGCGGTGCGGATTGCGGGGTGGGGTGTGCGGCTTGTGGGGTATGCGGCGCGGTTTGTGGGCTGTGCGTGCGGTGCCAGGAGAGCAGGCCGGGCTGACCGTGAGGCCAACAGGGGCTGAACCGTGCGCAGCCGAGAGCCTGATCCGGCCGGAATCGGGAAACTGCACCGACGTTTTGCGCCGTATCCCCGGGGTTGTACCAAGACTTTGCCTCCCCATAGAGCGGGGGCGCGCTCATTTGGTTACTCTGGTCGGGACGGACCGTCACAACGGGTTCCACCCACACCCTTGGGTCCGTCCTGGGGCAAGCCGGTCACCACGGTGAGCCCCGCAGGAGACACCGGCGCCACCGCGACCGAACTGGCCGAGACGATGCCCCTACCGGGCGGCCGCGGCGCCCCGGAGTGCGGGCGTTGCCGGTACGACCGGGGGTTACGCGACACATAAGGAGTGCGCGGTGACACCAGACAAGTCCAAGAGTGAGCAACTGGCCCCCAAGGAACGGCGCGACCGAGCCGGCCGCCGGCGCGGGGACCAGCTGGGCAGCCTCGAGGTGTGGGCGCGGTCGGCGCCGATCCGCCTCGCGGGGTACGAGGACGACCTCGCCGAGCCGCACATTCTGCCGAGCGTGGACTGAGGCAAGCACCGGGGTCCGGGCGCGCGCACGTACCTGGTGTGCGCGCCCGGACCTGGGCTCGCGGGGTGGGTGCAACCCTCGGCTCACGCGGTGGGTGCGATCCTCGGCTCAAGGCGTGGGCGCGTGCCGCCGCCACGGGCGCAGTGACTCCAACACCGCGGCCAGGTCCAGGAGTTCGGCCTCCCGGTGTGGCGCCGCCACCAGCTGCACCGCACAGGGCAGCCCTGAGGAGAGCACGCCGAACGGGACCGAAAGCGCGGGCCAGCCCGTGAGGTTCCACACCGGAGTGAGCGGCGAATAGCGGGTGTTGGCGCTGATGTTGCGCAGCCAGCCCCGCTCGTGCCACGCCGCCGCGGCCGGACCCCGGCGGGCGAGTGCCGGGGTCAGCAGGATGTCGTGCTCCTCGAAGAACGGCTCGAGCAGCGCACGCAGCCGGGCCCGCCCCTCGCCGCGCTCCACCCGGGCCAGTGAGCGACGGCCGAGCGCCGCATGCGTACGGGTGCGGCGGGTCAGCTGCTTACGGTCCAGGCTCCGCGCGTCCACATGGGTGCCCGCCGTCCAGTGCGCGAGCGCGGACGCGCCGAGCCAGAGCGGATACGGCGGATCCGCGGCCTCGACCCGATGGCCAGCCCCGGTCAGCGCCTTGCCCGCCTCCTGCGCCGCGGTCCGCCAGGCCTTGGTGACCGGTACGCCCGCCAGCGGACTGCGTACGGAGACCGCGATCTTGAGACGGTCCGTGCCGGCGGCCGGCCGCGGAGGGGCGCCGGAGAGAACCGAGAGCATGAGGCGGGCGTCGGCGACCGTCGTGGCGAGGGGACCGTTCTCCGAGAGCCCGAACCAGCCGCCGCCCAGCTCGCGCGGGACCACTCCGTCGCCGGGCTTGACGCCGAGCACGCCGCAGTTCGCGGCCGGTATCCGCAGTGAGCCCATCCCGTCGTTGCCGAGCGCGAGCGGCACCATCCCGGCCGCCACCGCGGCCGCGCTCCCGCCGGACGAGCCGCCGGCCGTGCGCGAGGTGTCCCAGGGGTTGCGGGCCGTGCCGTGCACCCCGTCCGTCGTACCGAACACGCACAGTTCGGGAACGTTGGTGAGGCCGACCACGATCGCGCCGGCGGCCCGCAGGCGCGCCACCGTCGGATGGTCCTCGGTGGCCGGTGCGTCCGGCGTGGCGGCCGACCCGTTGCGGGTGGACTCGCCGCGTACGGGCAGATTGTCCTTGACCGCCACCGGTACGCCGGCGAGCGGGAGTCGGACCAGATCCGGGTGCGTGGCGAGCGCCTCCGCCTCCGCGAGCGCCTCGCGTGCGCGGACCTTGCGGAAGGCGCCCACACGGGCGTCGAGCAGTTCGATCCGCGCGAGATGCTCCTCCACGACCTCGCGCGGTGTGACGGTCTTCGCCCGTACGGCCGCGGCGATCTGTTCGGCACTCTGCCCTGCCCAACTGCTCACTGTCGCTCCTCGCCCCGCGCGTACGGCGCCGCCGCCCGCTTCTCGATGATCCCGCCCCTCAGGCCAGCACTGTGCCGCGTCCGGCGCTCCCCGTCGAGGCTGCGCGGCGCGAGTGCGCCCGTGCATCGCCGGGCGGCATGTCCGGGTGCTCAAGGTCGACTGACGGTCCTGAACGACCCGACAGGCCAGGGTGATCCGACCTCTTCGCGAGCAAGTCACCGGATCTTGGCGGCTGCGAGGTCTTGTGCAGCTGGAGACCTCCGATGAATACTCGTGCTGCCTCAGAGGTCTGATGAAAGAGAGAGCCGTGACGCCAACACCCGCTCGTATCACGGCAGTCGACACCTTCGACATCCGCTTCCCGACCTCGGCCGAGCTCGACGGCTCCGACGCCATGAACCCCGACCCCGACTACTCCGCCGCCTACGTCGTGCTGCGCACCGACGCCGGCGACGGGCGCGAGGGGCACGGGTTCGCCTTCACCATCGGGCGCGGCAACGACGTCCAGGTGGCCGCCATCGAAGCCCTGCGCCCGCATGTCGTCGGCCGGCCGGTGGAGGAACTCTGCGCCGATCCGGGCTCGTTGAACCGCGACCTGATCGGCGACAGCCAGCTGCGCTGGCTCGGCCCGGAGAAGGGCGTCATGCATATGGCGATCGGGGCGGTCGTCAACGCCGTCTGGGACCTCGCCGCCAAGCGCGCGGGACTGCCGCTGTGGCAGCTCCTGGCACGCGCCGAACCGGCCTGGCTGGTCTCACAGATCGACTTCCGTTACATCGCCGATGTGCTCGGCCCGGACGAGGCGCTCGCCCTCCTGGAGCGCGGCCGGGTGGACGCGGACCAGCGCTCGGCGCGGCTGCGGGTGCGCGGGTACCCGGCGTACACCACCTCGCCCGGCTGGCTCGGCTACTCCGACGAGAAGCTGGCCCGTCTCGCACGCGAGGCCGTCGCCGACGGCTTCACCCAGATCAAGCTGAAAGTCGGCGCCGACCTCAAGGACGATCTGCGCCGGATGGCCGCCGCGCGGGCCGCCGTGGGCGCGGACTTCCGCATCGCCGTGGACGCCAACCAGCGCTGGAACGTGGACGAGGCGATCACCTGGACCCGGGCGCTCGCACCGTACGACCCGTACTGGATCGAGGAACCCACCAGCCCGGACGACGTGCTCGGCCATGCCGAGATCCGCCGCTCGGTCGCGCCCGTGAAGGTCGCGACCGGTGAACACGTACAGAACCGCATCGTCTTCAAGCAGCTCCTCCAGGCCGGCGCGATCGACATCCTGCAACTGGACGCGGCCCGCGTCGGCGGCGTCAACGAGAACCTGGCGATCCTGCTGCTCGCCGCCAAGTTCTCCGTCCCCGTCTGCCCGCACGCCGGCGGCGTCGGACTGTGCGAACTCGTCCAGCATCTGGCGATGTTCGACTACGTGGCGCTCAGCGGCACCACCGACGACCGGATGATCGAGTACGTCGACCATCTCCATGAGCACTTCCAGGACCCGGTCGTCATCAGCGACGGCCACTACGTTGCCCCGTCCGCGCCCGGTTTCTCCGCGGCCATGCACCCCGAGTCCTTGGAGCGCTACCGCTATCCGGACGGTACGTACTGGGCCGAGGCCCTTCCCACACCGGACCCGCACCACCATGATCTTCTGCAGCGGAAGGGAGCAGCGGCATGACCGAGTTCGACGGGCTCAAGGCCCTTGTCACCGGCGGCGCCTCGGGCATCGGCCGGGCCACGGCGGAACTCCTCGCGGCACGCGGAGCGCAGGTCACCGTCCTCGACCTCGCCCCGGAGTCGGTGGACAAACCGCTGCTCGCCCGGCGCGCGGACGTCACCGACGACGCCTCCGTACGGGAAGCGGTGGCCGCGGCCGCCGAGGAGATGGGCGGCCTGGACATCCTGGTCAACAACGCGGGGATCGGCGCCCAGGGCACCGTCGAGGACAACGACGACGAGACGTGGCACCGCGTCCTCGACGTCAATGTGCTCGGCATGGTCCGCACCACGCGCGCCGCGCTGCCCCATCTGCGCGCCTCGCGGCACGCGGCCATCGTCAACACCTGCTCGATCGCCGCGACCGCGGGCCTGCCGCAGCGCGCGCTCTACAGCGCCTCCAAGGGGGCGGTGCTCTCCCTCACCCTCGCCATGGCCGCGGATCACGTCCGCGAAGGCATCCGCGTGAACTGCGTCAACCCCGGCACGGTCGACACCCCCTGGGTCGGCCGGCTCCTGGGCGCCGCCGAGGATCCGGCCGCCGAGCGCGCCGCTCTCGAAGCCCGCCAGCCCACCGGCCGGCTCGTCACGGCCGAGGAAGTCGCCGCGGCCATCGCCTACTTGGCGAGCCCGTCCGCCGGCGCGAGCACCGGAGTGGCGCTCGCGGTCGACGGCGGCATGCAGGGCCTCAGGCTCCGGCCGGTGACATCATGATCGCCACCTCCCGCCTCGCCTCGACCGACGTCATGGTCTCGCGCCTGTCGTTCGGCGCCGCCCCGATCGGCGGACTCTTCGCGCCGGTGCCCGACCAGCAGGCGTACGAGGCGATCACCGCCGCCTGGGACGCGGGGATCCGCACCTTCGACACCGCCCCGCACTACGGTCTCGGCCTCTCCGAGCGCCGCCTCGGCGAGGTGCTGCGCGAGCAGCCCCGCCACAGCTACACCCTCTCCACCAAGGTCGGCCGGCTGCTCGAGCCGTACGACGGCGGCGGCGACGATCTCGCGGCCGGCGGCTTCGCGGTGCCCGCGACGCACCGCAGGGTCTGGGACTTCACCGCGGACGGCGTCCGGCGCAGCATCGAGAGCAGTCTGGAACGCCTCGGCCTCGACCAGGTCGACATCGTCTATCTGCACGACCCCGACGACCACGAGGAATGGGCGTTCCGCGAGGGCTATCCGGCGCTGGAGCAACTGCGTTCCGAAGGCGTGGTGGGCGCGATCGGCGCCGGAATGAACCAGGCCGAAATGCTGACCCGCTTCATCACGGACACCGACACCGATGTGGTCCTGGCCGCCGGGCGCTACACCCTCCTCGACCAGATCGCGCTCAAGGCGCTGCTGCCCGAGGCCGAGGCCCGCGGCAGGAGTGTGATCGCCGCGGCCGTCTACAACTCGGGGATCCTCGCCGAACCGCGGCCGGGAGCCACGTACAACTACTCGACCGCGCCCGACGACCTGCTGGCCCGGGCCCGGCGCATCAAGGAGCTCGCCGAACAGCACGGCACCACGCTGCGCGCGGCCGCGCTCGCCTTCCCCCTGGGACATCCGGCGGTCGCCGGCGTCCTGGTGGGGATGCGCTCGGCCGACCAAGTGCGGGATACGGCACAGCAGTTCGCCACGCCGGTGCCCGCCGGATTCTGGGCCGAGCTCAAGACCGAAGGGCTGCTCGCCGAAGACGTGCCGGTGCCCGGGGAGGCGGCGGCCGGATGAGAGTCGCGCTGCACACCCGGGTCCGTGCGGACCGGATCGACGAGTACGAGGCCGCGCATCGCGAGGTGCCGGGGGAACTCGTCGCCGCGATCCGGGCGGCGGGCGCGCACTCCTGGACGATCTGGCGCAGCGGCACGGACCTCTTCCACCTCCTCGAATGCGAGGACTACGCCGCGCTGCTCGCCGCACTGGAGAAGCTGCCGGTCAACATCGCCTGGCAGGCCCGCATGGCCGAGCTCCTGGACGTGATCCACGACTACTCGGCGGAAGGCTCGGACGCCTCGCTGCCGGTTGTGTGGGAGCTGCCGTGACGACCATGGTGCGGGAGCTGCCGTGACCCTCGTCGACGCGCATCACCACGTGTGGGACCTCGCGGTCCGCGACCAGGACTGGATCACCGGCCCCGAACTGGCCCCGATCCGCCGGGACTTCACCCTCGCCGACCTGGAACCGGAGGCCCGGGCGGCGGAGGTCTCCGCCACCGTCCTGGTCCAGACGGTCACCGTGGCGGACGAGACCCCCGAGTTCCTGGCCCTGGCCGCCGCGAGCGACCTGGTCGCGGGAGTCGTCGGCTGGACCGACCTCACCGCCCCGGATGTCGCGGACGAACTGGCACGGCTGCGCGAACTCCCGGGCGGCGCACACCTGGTGGGCATCCGGCACCAGGTCCAGGGCGAGCCCGACCCCGGGTGGCTGCTGCGTCCGGACGTACGCAGAGGACTGGTCGCGGTCGCCGGCGCGGGCCTCGCGTACGACCTGGTGGTGAAACCGCACCAGCTGGCGGCCTGCGTGCAGGCGGCCGCGGGACTTCCCGAGCTGACCTTCGTCCTCGACCACCTCGGCAAACCGGCGATCGCGGACGGCGGGCTGGAGCCCTGGGCCTTTGACGTGCGGGCCCTTGCCGCACTGCCCAACACCGTCGCCAAGCTCTCGGGCCTGGCGACCGAGGCGGACTGGGCGCGCTGGACGGTGCGCGATCTGCGCCCGTACGCCGAGACGGCCCTGGAGGCCTTCGGGCCCGCGCGGCTGATGTTCGGCTCGGACTGGCCGGTGTGCCGGCTCGCGGCCTCGTACGGGGAAGTCCTCGACACCGCGCGGGAGTTGACCGCCGGCCTCGACGAGAGCGAGCGTCGGGAAATCTTCGCCGGAACGGCGAGGCGGGTCTACGGGCTCTCAGCGCTCTGACCCACGGGCTCTCAGCGCCCTGATCCACGGGCTCTCAGCGCCCTGAGGGGTCCGGGGTCTCCGCGGTGCTCCGGGGCGTGTCGAGCCGCGTCGGCGGCAGGAACTCCCGTACGTAGGCCCGCTGCCACCACGCCCCGGTCGCCCGCAGCTCGTCCCAGGTCGTATAGCGGTAGCGGTACACGCGCGCCCGGACGAAGCGCGGCGGCGCGTCGGGGAACGGGTTGTGGCGCAGCAGCCGCAGCGTGTCCCGGTCGCCGTCGAGCAGCCGTTCCACGAACGGTCCGAACCAGCTGCGGGCATACGCGGGGGAGAGCGCCGCGAACCACATCATCCAGTCGAGCCGCAGATGGTACGGGGCGAACTGGCGGGGCAGCCGGGTGAGTTCACCTGGCTTGCCGTGGAAGCCGTACTCCTTCCAGCCGGCCCCGTCCGGCAGCGGGACCGCTTCCTCGGTGCCCTCGACCGCGATCTCCTGACGGACGCGCCCGACCGTGCCGAACGCGCCGTAGGTGTTGACCAGATGGAGCGGGTCGAAGGAGGTGTTCATGACCTGGCGGCGGGAGAGCAGATTGCGCGCCGGGCGGTAGCTCAGGACGAGGACCAGCGCCGTCACGGCAAGGACGAGGACCTCGTGCCAGAGAGGAGGCCGGGACAGCGCGGGCGGTGCGCCCGTCACCGGCGTGAAGTCGATCGCGGAGACCGCGAGCGCGATCGTCAGCCAGTTCAGCCAGGCGAAGTTGCCGGACAGGACCAGCCACAGCTGGGTGAGGGCCATGACGGCCGCCGCGTACGAGGCGACGGGCTGTGGAGTGAACAGCAGGAACGGCAGAGCGAGTTGGGTGACGTGGTTCGCCGCCGCCTCGACCCGGTGCAAGGGCCTGGGCAGATGGTGGAAGAACCAGCTCAGCGGGCCCGGCATCGGCTGGGTCTCGTGGTGGTAGTCCAGACAGGTCAGCTTGCGCCAGCACGCGTCCCCGCGCAGTTTGATCAGCCCGGCGCCGAACTCCACCCGGAACAGCACCCAGCGCAGCAGGAAGAGGACCAGGAGCGGCGGGGCCAGATCGTGCGGGCCGAGGAAGACCGCGAGGAAGCCGACCTCGAGAAGCAGCGACTCCCAGCCGAAGCCGTACCAGGTCTGCCCCACGTTCACGATCGAGAGATAGAGCAGCCAGGGCAGTGCCCACAGCACCATGCCCGCCCACAGGGGCAGTTCGGCGTCCAAGCCCGCCAGGAGGGCGAGCGAGCACAGAACTCCCGTCCAGGCGACGGCCGCGAACAGGCGGTCCGAGTAGCGCAGCTGGAACAGGCTCGGCGCCCGCCAAAACGGCACCCGCGCCACGAACCGGGGCACCGGCAGCATGCCCCGCTCACCGATCAGCGCACGGAACTGCAGGGCCGCGCCGAGAAAGGCCAGCAGATACACGGCGGCGAGCACCCGCTGGAAGACGAGGCGGGCGAGCCAGTAGTCGGGCGCCGTGAACCACTCCACCTCTCCATTGTGGGTTGCGGGGCCCAAAACGCGATTCACACAATGAGGGACGTACGGCCAGAAAACAGGCGGGAGAACGGCGTGCACTCACCGACCAGGCGCTATGTCACAGCCCTCGCGATATCCGGAGCCCTGCTGGTCGCGGGCTGCTCCAGCGGCGGCGAGAACGACGCGGGCGATACGGGCAGTGACAAGGAACTGTTCCTCCAGCCCGTCGCCGCGGCCGGCCCGGATCCCTTCACGGACTCGACCGCGAAGGTCACCGAGACTCCGCCCCCTGTCACCCGTACGCCGCAACCGTCGCCGACCCAGTCCGCCTCGCCCTCGCAGGCCGGGGTCAGGAGCTACCAGGGTTCGACGCCCGGTCTGTACGGCGGAACGCAGTCCGTCAGCAGCTGCGATGTCGAGCAGCAGGTCCGCTTCCTCACCGCCGACCAGGCCAAGGCCCGCGCGTTCGCGCAGGTCGAGGGGATCTCGCAGGGCGATGTCCCGAGCTGGCTGCGCGGCCTCACCCCCGTACAGCTGCGGGTCGACACCCGCGTCACCAATCACGGCTACAGCGGCGGACAGGCCACCAGCTTCCAGTCCGTGCTCCAGGCGGGCAGCGCGGTGCTGGTCGACAACCGGGGCCTGCCGCGGGTGCGCTGCGCCTGCGGCAATCCGCTGACGCCGCCCGCCGCTCTGCACAAGGACGCGACGCATCACGGTCAGCCGTGGCAGGGCTACCACCCCACGAACGTCATCGTGGTCAAGCCGTCCACCACCGTGATCAACAACATCACGATCATCAACATCACCAACAACACCTGGATCGAGCGGCCGATCGGCGACGACGGCGACAAGGACAAGATCGTCCCGCCGCCCACGCCCACGCCCGACCCCACGGACATCGACCCGACGGACCCGGACGACCCGACGACCGAGCCGCCCACGGACGACCCGACCACCGACCCGGACGACCCGACCACCGATCCGGACGACCCGACGGACGACCCGACGGGCACCGACCCGGCGGAGTCCGACAGCGCGACGCCCGACGGCGACGAGACCAGCGATACGCCGAGCCCGACCGACTGCCCGACGGTCTCCCCGACGCCCACCGCCCCCGGTGCGCCGACGCCGACCATCCCGGCCGGATGCCCGATCCCGCTGCCCGTCCCGGTGCCGGACACCGACACACCGGCGCCGGACGGCGGTGACGTCACGCAGCCGGACGGCGGCGAGAACCCGCCGCAGGAGCCGACGGACCGTACGGACATCCCGAGCCTGCCGCAGGACGAGACCGTGCCCGACGGCCCCGGTGACCAGACCGGGCCCGACACGGTCCCGGACGCCCCCGATGTCGAGCCCGGTCCTGACACCCCGTTCATCCCGGACCCGACCCTGCCGGAGTCCTTCACCGGCTGACGGCACCCGGATCGGACCTGACGGCCCCGGATCGGGCCTGACGGCCCCCGGATCGAACCCGTACACCGAATCTCGTCCTTCCGGCCGGACACCCCGGCCGGAAGGACGAAGCATGGACAAGGCGGCGCGTGGTGTTCTCGGAACTCCTGCCCGTACGCCGTTTCCAGGGGGAAGCTCCGTGCTGCACGTCCTCTACCTCGTCGGAGTCGCCTCCTTCGCGGCCAGTGGTGTCCTCGCCGCGCACCGCGCGAACATGGACCCCTTCGGTGGCATCGTCCTGGCCTTCGCCGCCTCCATATCCGGCGGCACCCTGCGCGACCTGATCCTCGGCCGGCACCCGCTGTACTGGACGCACGACTGGGTGCTGCTCACCGTGATCAGCTGCACGGCCGTCGCCACGATGCTCTATCTGCGGCGCTGGGAGCTGCCCCACCGCTCCCTGATGACCGTGGACGCGATCGGCCTCGCCGTGGTGACCGTGATCGGGGCGCGGGCCGCGCTCGACGCCGGGGTCACCCCGTTCGCGGTCATCATTTTGGCGGTGCTCACGGGTGTCACCGGTGAAGTCGTACGCGATGTGCTGTGCGGAGAGTTCCCGCCGCTGCTCCTTCGCGAGGAGGTGTACGCGACCGCCGCCCTCGCCGGCGCCGTCGGGTACCTCCTGCTGCACTGGGCGGGCGCATCGGACACGCTCGGCACCGTGGTCGCCGCCGGTCTTGTCTTCGCCCTGCGGATGGCGGCGATCCACCGGGAGCTGCATCTGCCGCGCCTGGCGGACTCGGCCACGAGGGCCGCGGAGCGCCGGGTCCGCTGAGGGCCCCGCACGCCCAGCGCACCGGTACGGGCAAACCGTGGCAAAGTGGACGCATGTCCGAGCCGGACCGCTGGCCTGCGCCGCCCGAAACGATCCTCGCGCTGAACCGCACGGGCAGCTTCGACTGGGATCTCGAGAGCGGCCAGATGTACATGGATCCCGCAGCCCATGACGTCTTCGACGTGACCCCGGACGAATACGACAGCCGGCCTGAGGCGCTGGGTGTCCGCGTACCGCCGCACGAGGCCCACCGTCTGGACGCCGTGGTCTCCGAAGCGCTCAAGAACGGCAGCCGGACCTACGGCGCCTACTTCCGGCTGCGCCGCAGGGACGGCTCGCTGCGCTGGACCCATACCCAGGGCTACATCTGCCGCGACGACAACGGACGGCCGCGCCGGATCCTCGGCATCATCCGGGACGCCGAGGAGGAACTGCTCGAAACCCGGATCCGGATGGAGCACGACGCCGAGACCCGCCGCCAGACCAGCATCGTCGAGGGCACCACGGCGGCCCTGGCCCACGCCCGCACCGTGCAGGACGTCATCGACGTACTCGACGAGACCCAGGGCCTGGCGAACCTCGGCGCGGCGAGCCTGGTCATGGGCCTGGTCGAGGCGGGCCGTATCCATCTCATCGCCGAGGGCCCGCCGGGCGCGTTCGTCCCCGGCACGCGGTTCACACGGATCGACGAGTCGTACCCGATGAGCGAAGTCGTGCGGACGCTCGCGCCGCGGTTCATCGAGAGCCGCGAGGACTTCGCGGACTCCTATCCCCTCCTGTGGCCGCACATCAGCCACCTCAACATCACGTCGGCCGCGTATCTGCCGCTGATCGCGCAGGCCCGTCCGATCGGCGCGCTCGGGCTGCTCTACCAGGACAAGACCGGCTTCACGGCCGACGAACGCAACCTCCTGGTCGCGCTCGGCAGCAGCATCGCGCAGTCGCTTCAGCGCGCCATGTTCTACGAGCAGGAGAAGGACCTCGCCGCGGGTCTGCAGCAGGCGATGCTGCCGCGCTCCATCCCCGCCGTCGACGGCGCGGAGATCGCGGTGCGCTATCGCTCGGCGAAGCTGGGCCGGGATATCGGCGGTGACTGGTACGACGTGATCCCGCTGCCCGGCGGGAAGGTCGGCGCGGTCATCGGCGACGTCCAGGGGCACGACACCCATGCGGCCGCGGTCATGGGCCAGTTGAGGATCGTGCTGCGTGCGTACGCCGCCGAGGGGCACACGCCCGCCACGGTCATGGCCCGCGCCTCCGTCTTCCTGCACGAACTCGACACGGACCGGTTCGCGACCTGCCTCTACGTCCAGGCGGACCTCACCACGGGAGTCGTCCAGCTCGTACGGGCCGGCCATATCGATCCGCTGCTTCGCGCCAAGGACGGCACGTGCCGGCGCGCGCCCGTGGCCGGGGGCCTGCCGCTCGGTCTCTCCGCCGAGTTCGGGCGCCTGGAGTATCCGGTCACCACCCTCGAACTCGACCCGGGCCAGACCCTGTTGCTGTGCACCGACGGCCTGGTCGAAGAGCCCGGGCACGACCTCGACGAGGGCGTGCAGTCCCTCACCGCGCAGGTCGCGTCGGGGCCCGCCGACCTCGAGGCGCTCGCCGAGCGGCTTGTCGAGGACGCCGACCGGCGCGGCGGCGACGACGACGCGGCCCTGCTCCTGCTGCGCCGCCGGGGTTCCGCCGCCCCCAAGTCCGGCGGCCGGCTGCAGCAGCATGTCGCGCCGAACGACCCGATGGCGCTGCGGGAGGCCCGCCATATGGTCCGCGCGGCCGTACGCGCCTGGGGCGCCCGCGACCGCTCCGACGAAATCGAGCTGGTCGCCGACGAGTTGGTCACCAACGCCCTGATGCACACCGAAGGGGCCGCGATCATCACGTTGCGCGTCCTGTCCGGAGTCGAACGCCGGATGCGCGTCGAGGTCGAGGACACCTCCAGCGCCCTGCCCCGCCGCCGCGAAGCCGGCGAGGAAGGCGTCTCGGGCCGCGGCCTCCTCCTGGTCGACCGCCTCGCCGACGTCTGGGGCGTGGAGTCCCGGGGGAGCGGCAAGGCCGTCTGGTGCGAGTTCACAGTCCCGAACCGCGACTGAGCCCGAACCGCCGCTGCTCGTGCGGGAGTACGCGCCCGGCTGCCCCTCCGACGGCTGACGCGTCGCCACAGGTTCAACCTCTGCACGGCGTAATCAAGCCGTCCGCACCTGTTTCCCGTCCCGTTCCCTCCGGCCCCTAGCGCCCCGATGTGACCACGACGATGCTGACGCGCGACATCTGCCCCCAGGGCAACTCGCCGTCACGCAGGAGTAGTTGTGGCTTCAGGCATAGCCGGGCGCTGGGTCGCGCTGGTGGCGACCGTAGCTGCCATGACGGCGGGGGCTCTCACCCCCGCCGTCGCCGATTCCGGGACCGATCCCAGACCCGCGAACAGCGCGGAGATACGCCGGCCCGTCGCACCGCCGCCCGCGAGCGGACCCGGCGCCGGGGTGCGGTCGATCGTCGACGGGGACGGGATCGAGACCGCGCGCAGCGCCCGGCCCATCGCGCCGGGCGTCGCGCTCACCTCGTACGACCGACTCGAGTCGGACAAATGGCTGCGGGTCGACGCGCTGAGCGTGGATCTGGGCAAGGGGACCGAGGCGGACTACCTGCACTCCGGGAAGGTCGCCGAGCGGCGGACCGTGTCCGAGCTGGCCGCCGCGCACGACCCGGGCAAGGGCCGGCGGACCGTCGCCGCCCTCAACGCGGACTTCTTCGACATCAACGAGACCGGGGCCCCGCAAGGCGCCGGCATCAAGGACGGGCAGCTCGTGCAGTCGCCCGCGCCGGGCGCGCATCGCGCCGTGGGGATCGGGCCCGAGGATGCGGGCAGGGTCCTGGAGGTCTACTTCGAGGGGACGTTGACGGTCCCGCAGGGCGAGCACGCGCTCGCCGCGTACAACGCCGCGAACGTACCGGCCGGCGGCATCGGCGCGTACACCGACGCCTGGGGCACAGCCGACCGCGCACTGACCGTCGACAAGGCGACCCCTGTGGCCGAGGCACTCGTCGAGGACGGCAAGGTCGTCTCGGTGAGCGACCGCGTCGGCAGCGGACCGATCGCCGCGGGTGCCACCGTGCTCGTCGGGCGCGAGGCCGGCGCCGAGGTGCTCAAGGGTCTCCGGGCCGGGGACGCGGTGAGCATCGCGTACCGGCCGAGGACCGAGGGCGAAGTGCCGCGCACGGCCGTCGGCGGACGCGAACTCCTCGTCGTCGACGGCGTCGCCCAGAACCACGAGGGCCAGGGCAACAACACCGCAGCCCCGCGCACCGCCGTCGGCTTCTCCGCGGACGGCCGCCGGATGCACATCCTCACCGTCGACGGCCGCCAGGCCGACAGCGGCGGCGTCACCCTCACCGAACTCGGCGTGATGATGAAACAGGCCGGCGCGCACAACGCCCTGAACCTCGACGGCGGCGGCTCCTCCACGCTCATCGCCCGCGAGCCGGGCAGCGACGCGCTCCAGGTCGAGAACAGCCCCTCCGACGGCAGCGAACGCACCGTCCCCAACGGCCTCGCGCTCACCGCGCCCGACGGCACCGGCCGCCTCGAGGGCTACTGGGTCGAGACCCGCACACCCGCGCTCGCCGCACCGACCGCCGACCCCGTGCGCGGCGGCCACCCCGAGCGCGTCTTCCCCGGTCTCAGCCGCGTGCTCACCGCCGCCGGACACGACGAGACCTACGGGCCCGCCGCGGGCCGGCCGCACTGGCGGGCCGAGCGCGCGGACATCGGCCGCGTCTCGGACGACGGACTCTTCACCGCCCGCCGCAGCGGCACCACCGAGGTCCGCGCGAGCAGCGGATCCGCCCACGGCAGCACCGAGTTGACGGTCGTCGACGACCTCGCCCGTATCGAACCCACCACCCGCCGCGTCGGCCTCGCGGACGCGTCGGCGACCGGCACGTTCGGGCTCGTCGGCTATGACGTGCACGGCACCAGCGCGCCCATCGAGCCGCGCGACGTGCGGCTCGACTACGACCGGGCGCAGTTCGAGATACGCGACGACGGACGCGGAGCGTTCACCGTCACACCCCTGAGCGCCAAAGGCGCCGGCCAGATCAAGGCCACCGTCCAGGGCGAGGAGACCCTGCTCGTCGTCAGCATCGGCCTCGACGAGCAGCCCGTCGCCGCCTTCGACGACGCCGCGAACTGGACCTTCAGCCACGCCCGCGCCGCCGGAAAGGCCGAGCCGACCCCCGACGGACAGACCGGCACCGGCCTCAAGGTGACGTACGACTTCTCGCTCTCCACCGCCACCCGCGCCGCCTATCTGACCCCGCCCCAGCGCATCGCGGTCCCCGGCAGTCCACAGTCGTTCAAGCTGTGGATCAAGGGCGACGGCAAGGGCGCCTGGCCCAGCCTGCACCTCAAGGACGGCGCCGGATCCGACCTGGTGCTGCGCGGCCCGTACGTCACCTGGACGGGCTGGCAGCAGGTCACCTTCACCGTGCCGCAGAGCACGCCGATGCCGCTGTCCGTCTTCCGCTTCTATCTGGCGGAGGCCACCGCGGCCAAGCAGTACACCGGAGAGGTCGTCATCGACGAGCTCACCGCCCAGGTGCCACCCAGCGTGGAGGTGCCCGAACAGCCCACCGTGGCCGACGAGTTGATCGACTCGGCAGCCGAGACGGAGGGCCGCGACTGGCAGTTCGCGGTGATGTCCGACGCCCAGTTCGTGGCCCGTGAGCCCGGGAGTCCGATCGTTCAGCAGGCCCGCCGCACCCTGCGCGAGATCAAGGCGGCCCGGCCGGACTTCCTCGTCATCAACGGCGACCTCGTCGACGAGGGCGCCCCCGCCGACCTCGCCTTCGCCCGCACGATCCTCACCGAGGAACTCGGTGACACCGTGCCCTGGTACTACGTGCCCGGCAACCACGAGGTGATGGGCGGGAAGATCGACAACTTCACCGCCGAATTCGGCCCCGCCCAGCGGGTGTTCGACCACGAGGGCACCCGGTTCGTCACCCTCGACACCTCCAGCCTGTCGCTGCGCGGCGGCGGCTTCGCCCAGATCAAGGCCCTGCGTGCCGCACTCGACCAGGCGGCGGAGGATCCCTCGGTCTCCTCGGTCACGGTGATCCAGCACGTACCGCCGCGCGACCCGACCCCGCAGAAGGGCAGTCAGCTCGGCGACCGCAAGGAGGCCGCGCTGCTTGAACAGTGGCTCGGTGACTTCCGCCGTACGTCGGGCAAGGGCGCCGCGTTCATCGGCAGCCATGTCGGGGTGTTCCATGCCGCGCACGTCGACTCGGTGCCGTATCTGATCAACGGCAACTCCGGGAAGAACCCCGCGGGACCCGCGGACAAGGGCGGCTTCACCGGCTGGTCCCTGGTCGGCGTCGACCGCGTGACGCGCGGCGAGCAGGCCGAGGCGCGGCAGCGGCCGTGGCAGGGCGGCCCCGACTGGATCTCCGTGCAGACCCGCGCCCACGCGGACTCGCTCGCCCTCACCGCGCCGCAGACACTCGCGCCCGGACAGAGCGGGGACGTCGAGGCGACGGTCACGCAGGGCACCCGTCAGGTCCCGGTCGCCTTCCCGGTGAGCGCGGACTGGACCGGATCGCCGAACGTGCACATCGGCGACCCGGACGACGCCCGGCGCCGGCACGTGGCCGCGTACGACCCGGACACGGGCGAGCTCACCGCGCTGCGGCCGGGCAGCGTGACGCTCGCGGTCACGGTGAACGGCCTGACGCAGCGGGCCGAGGTGCTCATCGCGAGCGCCGCTGACCTGCGGGTCGCCGCGGCGGACGGGGCCTGACGCACCGGCCGGACATGCCGGTGGCCCCGGTCCGAACGTCCGGACCGGGGCCACCGAAGGCGCGTACGAGCGATCAGAGCACGCCGGAGTCGGCGATGGTGATCGAGCCGCGAGTGCGGCCGCTGCCCGAGCCCAGGGACTCGATCTTCTTGACGAGCTTCATCGAGTCCTCGTCGGCGACCTCGCCGAACACCACGTGCTTGCCGTCGAGCCACCCCGTCACGATGGTGGTGACGAAGAACTGCGAACCGTTGGAGTTCGGGCCGGCGTTGGCCATCGAGAGCAGACCCGGACGGTCGTGCTTCAGCGTGAAGTTCTCGTCGGCGAACTTCTCGCCGTAGATGCTCTTGCCGCCGGTGCCGTCACCGCGGGTGAAGTCACCGCCCTGGAGCATGAACTCGGGGATGACGCGGTGGAACGGCGAGCCCTTGTAGCCGAAGCCCTTCTCACCGGTGCACAGCGCGCGGAAGTTCTCCGCCGTCTTCGGGACGACGTCGTCGAAGAGGTTGAAGTTGATCCGCCCGGCGGGGGCGCCGTCGATGTCGATGTCGAAATAGACCTTGGTTGTCATGCGTCCCATCCTGACATCCCGCCGGGGGTGAGATGTCCACACCCCCACGATCGTGTCTCCGCGCGTCACCTCTGACCTGGGCAAACGAGTTCGCGGCAGGCCCCCGCGCTGCGGTACCGTCGGCGGTCGAGGAGGCACGCATGCAGCAGAGCACGACGGCGCGGATACGGCCGGGGCACGAGGACGATCTCGAAGAGCTCACCCGGATCTACAACCACTACATCGTCGAGACGCCGATCACCTTCGACATCGACCCGGTCACGGTGGTCCAGCGCCGCGACTGGCTCCTTGCCCACCCCGCGCAGGGCCCGCACCGGCTGCTCGTCGCGGAGGAGGACGGCAAGATCGTCGGCTACGCGACCAGCAGCGCCTTCCGCCCCAAGCTCGCGTACCTCACCTCCGTGGAGACCAGCGTCTACCTCGCGCCCGAGTACGGCGGCCGCGGCCTGGGCAGCCGGCTGTACAGCGCCCTCTTCGAGCTCCTCGCCGAGGAGGACGTCCACCGCGCGTACGCGGGGATCACCGTCCCCAACGAGGCCTCCTTCAAGCTGCACGAACGCTTCGGCTTCAAGCCCGCCGGAACGCACCGCGAGGTGGGCCGCAAGTTCGGGCGGTACTGGGACGTGGCGTGGTTCGAGAAGGAGATGCGCTGACGGAGGGAGGGGAAGCAGGGGTCGCCCGCTTCCCCTCAAGACCGCGTCAGCTCAGGAAGGTGCTGGCGCAGTAGGTGTCCGTGACCCACTGGTGCGATTCGATGTTGTTGGCCACCAGTGCCCGGCCGGTGCCTGGACCGTAGGTGCTGAAGCGGTTGTCGGACAGATCGCTGGCGTAGAACTCGGCCTTTCTGATGCAGGCGACCCCGCGCCCGTAATTCTCGGCGTCGTACACCGCGACGGAGAGGCCGGATGTGCCCTTGTGCAGGACCGACTCGGCTTGGTTGGCGTCATAGTTGGTGAAGTTGCCCGACAGGTCACCCCAGTCGTTGTCATTGCCGGCGGCGCGGCCGAGCTGGGTGCCGCAGTTCTTGAAGTCGTACGCGTAGAAGTAGCCCGATGACGCGTTGTGCCACTTGTTGTCGCACTGCCATGACTCCGCCTGGGCGCTCGTCGCAGGGAGCAGAGCTCCGAGCCCGGCCAGGGTCGTTGCCGCGAGCAGGGCAAAGGTTTTGCGCATGGGGCACTCCTCTTCCATTGGGTGGTGTCGCGGGTGATCGGATCAGTCCGGGGCCGTCAGCGGCCCGGGACGCATGCGTACTCGGCGCACAGCTCCCGGGCTCGCTTCAGGGCCCCGTGCTGCATGCGCCGGTAATCGGTGAGCTCGTCGCGGTACTCGTCGAGGCCGTCGACGTATTCGGTCTCCAAGGCCCGTGCCGTACGAACCAGTGCCGTCTCCTTCGTGGCGCATTCGGCCTCGTCCACGGCGAGTTCCACCTCGATGACGTGGGCCTTGTCCCGGCTCACCCCGTGGGTCAGCTGGGGCAGGCGCTCCCGGACCGCTGCCGGATCGGCGAAGTCGTGACCGCGCTTGCTCATGCACGACGCCCACTCCTCGCGCGCGTTGACGAAGCGGCGGTCCTTCAGGATTTCTGGCGCATACAGAGGTACGAGGCCGGTGGCGGCCTTCTCGGCATGGAAGAACGCGGGGAAGTCCCCGTAGAGCTCGCCCTTCGCCTCGGCCACGCAACTGTCCCGAGGTGTCCGCACCGTTCCGCCCGCCGGGAGCTCGGCCGTCAGCATGCCGCCCGACGGGTCACCGTCGAGGGTCTTCGAGTAGCGGATACGCTCGGCCTTCGGGAGCCCTCTGGCGTAGGCGTGGTTGGGGTCGTTGCGCTGCACATCCGCGAGCCCCTCGGAGAGGCGGGTGCCGTACCCGTGCCGACGGGCCCAGGTCACGTCGTCGAGCACGTAGCCGCCCATCTTGCGCTCGGCGAGCGAGGCAACCGGCACCGGCCGATACGTGAAGCCCGTCTCGGCCATGCACTTCTCGATCAGCGCCTCGCGGGCCCGGTCGACGAGCATCTCCTCCGCGTGCGTCAACCTCCGTGGGAGGTCGGCACGTTGGGGCACATCGGCCGCCTCCGCTGCGCAGCCGACCGCGCCCAGCATGACGAGCACGGCGGCCGCTGCTGCGAGAACTTGTTTCAAGGCGGTGCACTCTCCCCCGAGTCGTGTCAGCGCCCCCGCGGCCGCCGCCCCCCGATGCGGCAGCCGCGGGCGTTCCTGCGGCGGCCCCCGTGCTCACCACCACAGTGCTCGACAGACCCTGAACAGACCTTGCAAGGATCTAGAATCCCCAGCGGGGAACGCCCCCAAGAGGGTGCGGCGCGGGACACAGGGGCTGGGCGATGGAGTTTCGACTGCTCGGCGGCATCGAGGCGGTGGCCGACGGCAGACAGATGGACCTGGGGCCCGCACGGCAGCGGTCCGTGCTCGCGGCACTGCTGATGGACGTGGGGCGCGCGGTACCGGTGGACCAGCTCGTCCAGCGGGTCTGGGCCGATACTCCGCCGAAGCGCGCCAAGGACACGCTGTACAGCTATCTGTCCCGGCTGCGCCGCCTGCTGCCCTGCGCCATCGACCGCCTGCCGGGCGGCTATGTGCTGACTGCCGACGCGCAGGCCATCGATGTGCACCGCTTCCGGCGGCTGCTCGCGGCGGCGCGCGCCGAGGCCGACGACGCCATCGCGCTGGCCGCGTACGAGGAAGCGCTCGGTCTCTGGGGCGGCGAACCTTTCGAAGGCGCCGACGCCCCCTGGTTCAACGCCACCCGGGAGGCCCTGGTCAGGGAGCGGCTCGCCGCCGATCTCGACTGCACCGACCTGATGCTGCGGCTCGGTCAACACGCCGAGCTCCAGGCCGAGTTGTCCGCGCGCTGCGCCGCCCACCCGCTGGACGAGCGGATGGCCGCCCAGTACATGCTCGCGCTGTACCGCTGCGGACGGCAGGCCGACGCGCTCGCCCACTACCGGCGGGTGCGCCGGCTGCTGCGCGAGGAGCTCGGCATCGACCCCGGCGGCCGGCTGCGGGAACTGCACGAGGCGATCCTCGCCGGGGACGCGGCGCTCACGGCCCCGGGGGAGCAGGCGGCGTCGCCTTCGGCGGAGGCGGCCACCTGGTCCGTGCAGTGTCAACTGCCTCTCGCCGTACGGGGGTTCGTCGGACGGGCCGCATTGGTGCGGCGCCTGGAGGAGCTGCTCACCACCCCTGCCGCCCGCCCGGTGGTCCTTTCGGGCTCGCCCGGCGTGGGCAAGACGGCCCTCGCCGTACACCTGGGCCACCGTCTGCGGCCGGTGTTCCCCGACGGACAGTGGTACGTACGGCTCCTCGGCACCGGTGAACGGCCGCGCCACCCGTCCGAGGTGCTCGCCGCACTGCTGCGCGCCTCGGGGCAGGAGCCGGCCGCGATCCCGGAGTCGGCGGAGGACCGCGCGGCGGCCTTCCGCAGCAGGACCGCCGACCGCCGCGTCCTCCTCGTGCTCGACGACGCCGCGGACGCCGAGCAGATCCGGCCGCTGCTGCCCGGTACCGCCGGAGTGGCGGTGCTGATCACCAGCCGCTTCGATCTGCGCGGCCTCATCGCCAGCCACGCGGCCCGCCCTGTACCGCTCGACGTCCTCGATCCCGGCGAGGCCCACCATCTGCTGACCGGCGCGCTCGGCGAGCAGCGGGTACGGGCCGAACCGGCGGCGGCCGAGCGGCTCGCCGACCTGTGCGCCCGGCTTCCCCTGGCCCTGCGCATCGCCTCCGCCAACCTGGCCGCACGACCGGGACGTTCCCTGGCCGCGTATGCGGCCGAACTGGCCGAGGACGGACGTCTCGCCAAGCTGTCCATCGCGGGCGACCGCCAGGCCGCCGTGCGCAGCGCCTTCGACCACTCGTACGCCACCCTTGCCCCCGAGGCGGCCCGGCTCTTCGGTCTCCTCGGGCTGCACCCCGGCGCGGACTTCGGCGCTGAGGCGGCCGCCGCGCTCCTGGGACCGGTCTCCCCGTACGACACCGAGGAACTCCTCGACCAGCTGGCCACGGCCGGACTCGTCCAGCGCACGGCGGCCGACCGGTTCCAGTTCCACGATCTGCTGCGGCTCTACGCGGCCGAGCACGCCGCCGCCGATCCGGACCGTGCGGCGGCTCGGCAGCGGCTGTGCGACTGGTATCTGGCCACCGCCGACGCCGCGACCGCCTTCGACTACGCGGCGATGCTGCAACTGCCCCGGCAACGTGCCGCATCCGATCGCTTCGCCGACCGGCACGGCGCGACGGCCTGGCTCGACGAGGAGCGCGCCAATCTCGTCGCGCTCATCACCCGCGCCGCGAAGGAGGGGCCCGGCGCCACCGCCTGGCTGCTTGCCGACCAGCTGCGGATGTACTTCTACTACCGCCAGCACCACACCGACTGGCGGACGGCGGCAACGGCCGGACTGCGGGCGGCGATCGAGGCCGGCGATGTGCTGGCCGAGGCAGCGATGCGGCTCAGCCTGGGCTCACTGGCCCAGGACGCCGGGGACTTCGCCGCGGCCCTCGACCACTTCCACCTCGCGCGCCGGCGCTACCACGACGGCGGCTTCGCGCCCGGCGAGGCCGCGGTCCTGGCCAACCTCGGTGTCCAGCACGGGCTGCGCGGCGATGTGGCCGAGTGCGTCGACCATCTGCACCGCAGCATCCAGATATACCGAGGCCTCGAGATGCCCGCGCAGCTGTGCCCCGTACTGGACCTCGCGGGCCAGTCCCACACGTACCTGGGGGACTTGGAGCAGGCCGTCGCCTTCAGCACCGAGGCGATCGCGACCTCGGCGGAGCACGAGCACGCGGTGGCCGGCATCGGTCCGCTCACCGGCCGCGCGGTGGCCCTGCACGGTCTCGGCCGCTACGAGGACGCGCTGGCCGACGCCACCGAGGCCGTGCGCCTGTGCCGGGAACACCGCAAGCAGCACAACGAGGCCGCCACGCACGAGATCCTGGCCCGTGTGCACCGCGACCGCGGCCACCTCGGCCTCGCCCGTACGCACGCCGTCCGGGCCCTGGAGATGTCGCGCGCCTTCGGGTACACGGCCAAGGAGATCGACAGCCTGCTCACTTCGGGCAGCCTGGACCTGATGGCGGCGGACCCGGGGCAGGCGGGCCGGCATCTGGAGGAGGCGCTGCTCCTGAGCCGCGGCCGGAAGTACCGCCACCAGGAGGCCGACGCGCATATCGGCCTCGCCCGCGTCCACCTCGCCCAGGGCGATGCCGCCATCGCGGCGGACCACGCCGAACTCGCCCTCACCGCGGCCGAGGAGCTCCGGCTGCGCCCGGCCGAATGCCGGGCCCGCCTCGTGCTCGCGGCCCTCGCCCACGCCGACGACGATCCCGCGGCCGCGGCCCACCACCTCGCCCACGCCGCTCATCTGCGGACGCGGACCGGGTACCGCCCGCCGCCGTGGGAGACGCAGACCTTGGCGCCGTCGGCTGCGTACGACTAGCTGTTCTGCCCACGGAGGTTGGTGACGGCGCGCTGTAGCTGGGCGGCACGCGGGCTCGGCCTTCCCTCGGCTGCTAGGCGGTGGGCGGGCCGGCCGTGACGCCGGTGATGATGAGGTCGATGCCGGCCAGGAACTGCGTGCGGTCGTCGTGGTCGAGTCCTTGTTCGGCGACGGCTCGGGTGAAGGGGTAGTCCTCGGGGCTGAGCTGTTTCCATGCGCCCGCCACGGTGTCCATGTAGGCGCTGCGATCGGCGTCCGGCCCGAGGCTGCGGGCGCGCGCGAGGTTCGCGGCGTTCTGGCCAGCGGCGCCGAGGATGTAGTGCATCAGGGCGGTCGTCGCGGTGAACCAGCTGCTCGCGGGTACGTCCAGCGCGGACACCTGGCGGCCGATGTCCTCGAAGATGAGGATCGTCACCGGGCCGGTGGGGTTGTGGGAGAGCTGGGCGGTGATCTGGGGTGCGAGCCACGGGTGCTTTTCGATCGCGTCGTAGAGGCCGAGGGCGACGTCGTGTATCGCTCCCGGCTGCCCGGCCTTTTGTGCGGCCAGCGCGATGCTGACGACGCGGTTTGTGGCCGCGACCAGGAGTTCGCTTTTGTTGGCCACGTGCCAGTAGATCGCGCCGGGGCCGGTGGCCAGGCGTTCGCTCAGCGCTCGGAAGGTCAATCCGCTTTCGCCTGCCGTGTCCAGCAGGTCGATGGCGGCATCGACGATTCGCTCGCGGGAAAGGGGGGTGGTGCGTCGCTCGGGCTTCTTGGGCGTCGGTGGTGGTGTCACACGTCCATTTTGACATGATTGGAACGCTGTTCCACACTTGTTCTGGAACGATATTCCAGCGACAGAGGGGCGGCTCGCGCCGGACGCCCCTGCACGGCACAAGGAGACAGACATGGCAGCACTGCAGGACCAGCCCGCGTACATCATCAAGATGCGTGCCAAGCCGGGGCACGGCGACAAGCTGTTCGCGCTGGCCACCGAAGGGATGTACAAGTCGGGGTCCTCCGACCGGTTCATCATGCTCCGCGAGGACGCCGATCCCGACGTGCTGTGGAACATCGAGGTGTTCCGCAGTGACGAAGCGAAGGCCGCCTACGAGAACGGCCCTCTCGCCGACGAACTGCGTGACGAAATCATCGAGCACCTCGCCGAGATGGTCATGCGCGTCGAAGCCCACCCGTACTCGGCTCTGCCCGCCGACCCGGCCTGAGTGCGGCGAGGTGCCCGCCGAACCAGCTCTTCGGCGGGCGCCTCGCCCCTCTCACACCACCACCGGCGAGCGCTCCCGACTTCACAGCGCCCCTCCGGTCGGGAACCAGATCGGACGCCACTTCACGGCCGGGTGCACGAGACATCACTCGTGCACCCGGCCATCGTCATCCTCTGAGCCAGAAAGACCGGCATGGTCCACCGCAACGCACCCCTGACCGAAACCGGCCGCCTGCGCTTGGCGCAGTGCGTGGTCGACAATCGATGGCCACTGCGCCGCGCGGCTGAACGCTTCCAAGTCTCGCCCACCACTGCGAAACGGTGGGCTGACCGCTACCGCGAGCAGGGGCCAGCTGGGATGACGGACCGCTCCAGCCGCCCGCACTTCAGTCCATGTCAGACGCCGACACGAACCGAGCGGCGCATCACTTGGTGCATGTCGACATCAAGAAGCTCGGCAACATACCCAACGGCGGCGGCCACCAGGTCCTGGGCCGTCAGGCCCGTCGCAAGAACCGGATCGGCGGGGGCTACAGCTACAACTAGCCGGCGATTGTCTGTGACCAGCGTCGGGTTGTTGTGTGTAATCAGCGGCCGGTCGTCCGCGACCCGTCGGCCGGTCAGGCGGACAGGTCGGCGGATGGCGTCTTGTGGAAGAAGGTCGACGGCATGAGTTTCCCGGAGGGGTCCGCCGCATAGTCCGGCACCGTCCCCGTCTCGGTCCACCCTGCCGCCCGGTACAGCCGTTCCGCCGCACTGCCCGTCTCCGTGTCCAGTACCAGGAGCGTCAGCCCGGCCCCGGCCGCGTACTCCTCGACCGTGGCGAGCAGCCGGCGCGCGAGACCGCGGCCGCGGGCGTGTGGCCCCACCATCAGCTTGACGACCTCGCCGCGGTGGCGGCCGTTGTCCTTGAGCACCGGCACGCAGCCGACCGTGCCGTCGATCCGGCCGCCCGAGCGGGCGACCCAGACGAGCAGCCTTCCGTCCGCGACCTCGGCCGCGCGCCCGCGCCACCAGCGGGCCGCCTCCTCGCGTCCGAAACCGGCGAGGAAGCCGAGCGAGGCGCCGCCCGCCACGGTCGCGGCGAGCAGCTCGCCGAGCTCGTCGGCGCACGCGTCCAGGGCGTCGGCGGACAGGCGCTCGACGGAGGCGGTCGGCGTCGCCAAGGGGGTCGAGGTCGGCCTCGTCAAGGTGGTCGAGGCCGACGTCGGCACGGGGGTCGAGGCCTGCGTCGTCACGGGGTGAGTTCCTTTCCTTGCGGCGGCGCGAGCGGCACCTGCGGCGGCGCGGGTGCGGTGCTCAGACGGCGATTCAGTACGGAGACCAGCAGCCCGATCGTGACGATCGCCGTGCAGGCGAGCGACGCGTGCCAGAACGCCCGGCGCATCCCGGCGAGATCCGAGGCGGGGCCCGAAGCGTGCAGATACAGGCCGGAGACCGCGCTGATGCAGACCGCGGCGGCCATCCGCTGCGACATCTGCAGCAGACCGCCGGCCACCCCGGCCGCCTGAGCCGGCGCGTGCCGCAGCACCTGGGCCTGGGTCGGGGCGACCGTGAAGCCGGTCGCGGCGCCCGCGCACAGCTGGCACACGGCGAGGACCCAGGGCAGCGGCCCGGCCGGTACGTACAGCGTCGCAAGCCCGCCCGACAGCAGGGCCAGCGCGGAGAGCGCCAGACCGGAAGTGATCACGCGGTGCTCGCCGTACCGGCGCACCACACGCCAGGCGAAGGCCGAGGTGGCCCCCATGCCGAGCGCCTGCGGCAGCATCACCAGGGCCGCCGTCATCGCGGAGAGCCCGAGTTCGCCCTGGAGGAAGACGGCGAGGACCATGCCGCCGGCGAGCGAGGCGCCGAACTGCGTCATCGCCACCGTCGTACCGAGTGCGTACGGCGCGGAGCGGGTGAGGGCGGGATGGACCAGCGGGCGGCGGCCGGAGCGGGCCCGCCCCCGCTGCTGGAGCACCAGCGCCGTGGCGAGCGCGGCGGCGCCGGCTCCGTACGCGAGGTACCCCGTGGACCGGATGAAGGGCAGCATGATCAGGACGGTCAGGCCCGCGAACAGCGCCACCCCCGGCAGATCAAGTCCCGCCTCGCCGTTGCCCGGACGCGGCCGCGGCAGGAAGCGCCCGGCGGCGACGAGCGTGGCCAGGGCGAAGGGCACATTGAGCAGGACCGCGAGCCGCCAGCCCGGCTCCGCCCCGGCCGCCGCGATCAGCGCACCGCCCACGGGCGGGCCGAGCGCCGTGGCCAGGCCGGCTGTCACCGCGTACATGCCGAGTGCCCGGGCGCGGGCGGCCCCGGTGAACACGTCCTGGATGGTGCCGATCACCTGGGCGTTGACCAGGCCGGCCCCGAGTCCCTGGACGAGGCGGGCCGCGACGACCAGCCAGGCGTCCTGCGCGCAGCTGGACAGCACCCCCGCGACGGCGAACAGCGCCATCCCGGCGAGGAAGAACGGCTTGCGCCCGTGCACATCACCGAGCCGCCCGCCGGGCACCAGCGCGACCCCGAACGCGAGGGAGTACCCGGCCACGATCCACTGCAGCTGGGAGGCGTCGGCGGACAGCGAGTCCCGCAGCGCGGGCACCGCGATGTTGAGCACCGACTGGTCGAGCAGCGAGGTGAAACCGGCCGCCAGACAGACGGCGAGTACCCGGCGCTCGCGCGGCGAGAACCGCTCTATGCCGCTCATGGCAGCACCACGGCGATGACGTAGCGCACGGGCTCGTCCGAAGTGCAGCGAAAGCGCGTGGGCCCCCACAGCCGGAACCGCAGACAGTCCCCGGTCTCCAGGCCGTACGTCTCGTTCTGCACGGTCACTTCCATGGCGCCGGCGAGCACCCAGATGTGCTGTTCCAGTCCGGGCACCGGCGGGCCGTCGTAGGAGATGTCCGCACCGGGGCGCAGCGTCCCCTCGACCAGCTCACCCCGCAGCCCCGCGTGGGGCGGGGAGACGGAGCGCCGTACGAAGCCGGACTCGGTGTCGTTCCACACCGGTTGCTGTCCGGCCCGCACCAGTTGCGCCTGCTCGCCCTCGACCTCGGTGAGCAGCCGCGACATGGTGCGCTCGTACGCGGCGCACAGCCGGTTGAGCAGCGAGGTCGTCGGGCTGATCTCCCCGCGTTCCAGGCGCGACAGCGTGGACCGGCTGACACCGGAGCGCGTGGCCAACTCGTCCAGGGACCAGCCGCGTTCGGTCCGCAGCGCGGCCAGGCGCTGAGCCAGGCGTGCGTCGATGTCGTCTCCCATATCCGGGATCGTATCCCGGATATGGGAGACGCTGGCAAGAGCCACCTGGATCTCCGGCAAGAGGCACCGGGAGATGGGGGAGCGGACCCGGACCGCACGCGCCTGTCAGTGCCCCGTGACAACCTGGACGCATGCCTGAACTCCCCGAGGTGGAGGCCCTCAGGGGCTTCCTGACCGAACATCTCGGCGACGCCCGTATCGCACGCGTCCTGCCGGTGGCGATCAGTGTGCTCAAGACGTACGACCCGCCGCTGAGCGCCCTCGAAGGCCGCCCGGTCACCGCGGTCGCGCGGCACGGCAAGTTCCTCGACCTCGATCTGGACGGACTGCACTTCATCACCCACCTGGCCCGCGCGGGCTGGCTGCAGTGGAAGGACCGACTGCCCGACGGCCCCCCGAAACCGGGCAAGGGCCCCCTCGCGCTGCGCGTCGCGCTCGACGACGGCCGGGGCTTCGACCTCACCGAGGCCGGCACACAGAAGCGCCTCGCGGTGTACGTGGTCCACGACCCCCAGGAGGTCCCGGGAATCGCCCGTCTGGGACCCGACCCGCTCGCGGAGAGCTTCGACGAGGCCGCCTTCGCCGCGCTGCTCAAGGGCGAACGCCGCCGCATCAAGGGCGCCCTGCGCGACCAGAGCCTGATCGCGGGCATCGGCAACGCGTACAGCGACGAGATCCTGCACGTGGCCCGGATGTCCCCGTACAAGATCGCGGACAAGCTCACCGCCGACGAGCTGCACACGCTGTACGAGGCGATGCACTCCACGCTCGCCGAGGCGGTGGAACGCTCGCAGGGCGTGGCCGCGGGACGGCTCAAGTCGGAGAAGAAGAGCGGTCTGCGCGTGCACGGCCGCACCGGTGAGGCCTGCCCGGTCTGCGGGGACACCATCCGCGAGGTGTCCTTCCACGACTCCTCGCTCCAGTACTGCCCTACGTGCCAGACGGGCGGCAAGCCGCTGGCGGACCGCCGGATGTCCCGGCTGCTCAAGTAGCGCCTCGGCGGCGGGACCTGCGCGGAGTGCCCGCCGTGCCCGCCGTTCTGGCAGGGCGAGCGGCCCCTAATCGGCGGGAATCGACAACAACCGTTCGCCGTCCAGCGTCCGGACCTCGAACCGCCGGATCTGGTCGGTCCGCAGCCCCGTACCGCCTTCGGCCAGCAGCGGGCGCTCATGGCCGTCGCGCCCCGGGAAGCCGTAACCGCCTTGCGGGACCGACCAGCTGAGCACCGTCTGCTCCGCACCGCCCGGCCCCACCGCCACCAGCTCGCAGCGGCGCGGCCCGTCCAGCCGGTCCATCCGCAGCGCCACCTGGGTGCCCCAGGTCTGCTCGTCCAGCGCCACGCTCGCGGTGAGCGCCCCCGCCCGGCCGTCGAGCACCCGGGGGCCGCCCTCCCGCAGCAGCGCCGCCCCCGTCGGCAACGCGACGAGCACCGCCACCGCCGCGGCCACCCAGCGGAGCCGGCGGGCAGGGCGGCGATCGCGCACCTGGACGAGCAGCCGGTCGAGCAGCGGCGCGGGAGGCGCCTGCAGGTAGGCAATGGAATCCCGCGAGGACAGCGGCTCCAAGAGCGCCACCACCCGGGAGAATTCCACGAGTTCCAGCGCGCAGTGCAGGCAATCGCCCAGATGTTCCTCGACATGGAGGCTGTCCGCAGGTTCCAGTACGCCCAGCGCATAGGCGGCGACGTCCTGGTGCTGCGCGCTCATGGGCATTCCTCTTCGTACGGGATTACGGGGGTATCGCACCGTGGGGGATACGGCGAGAAGTGTGTCCCCCTGCAATACGGGGCATTCGGTGTTCCTGCTCAACACCCCTGGGAATTCGGTGAACTGTCCCGCAGCGGCTCCCCGCCTCCCCGTGTCCACCGGGCACGCAGCCGCATACACTCCGCCGCATGCTGCGTGTACTGGCCGTCGACGACGAGAAGCCCGCACTCGAAGAGCTGCTCTTCCTGCTGCGCGCCGACCCGCGGGTGCGCAGCGCCGAGGGCGCCACCGATGCCACCGAGGCGCTGCGGCGGATCAACCGCGCCCTGGACGCGGGCCCGGACGGCGACGAGGCCATCGACGTCGTCTTCCTCGACATCCACATGGCAGGGCTCACCGGCCTCGACGTGGCGCGGCTGCTCGCGGGCTTCGCCAAGCCGCCGCTGATCGTGTTCGTCACGGCCCATGAAGGCTTCGCCGTGCAGGCCTTCGACCTCGAAGCGGTGGACTACGTCCTCAAGCCCGTGCGCCGCGAACGCCTCGCCGAAGCGGTACGCCGCGTCAGCGATCTGACGGCCCCGACCACGACCACGGCCACGGTCCCGGTGCCGGCCGCTCCGGTCGCCGTCGACTCGGCTCCCGACCAGATCCCGGTCGAACTGGGCGGAGTCACCCGCTTCATCCCGATCGACGCCATCGCGTACGTCGAAGCGCACGGCGACTACGCGCGTCTGTACACCGACGAGGGCAGCCACTTGGTGCGCATCCCCCTGTCCACGCTGGAGGAGCGCTGGGCCGCGCGCGGGTTCGTACGGATACACCGGCGCCATCTCGTGGCGCTCGGCCGTATCGACGAACTGCGCCTGGACGCCGGCGCGACCACCGTGCGCGTCGGCGGCGCGGAACTCGCGGTGAGCCGCCGGCACGCCCGTGAGCTGCGGGATCTGCTGATGCGGCACGCGCGGCGCTGAACCGGAGGCGCGGCCGGCGACCGTCCACCGAGGCAGCGGACCGCTCACCGCATCCAAGGCGCCGTCCGCCGACGCACGGCTGGTCCGGGCAGGCGCGCCGCGCCTAGCCTGACCTCCGTCTACGGGGAGGGAAGTCCGCAATGCCCGGTCCATCCGAAGTCGAGGCGCTGCTCGAGGAGTTGCGGGCGCTGCCCGCGCCGCCGACGAGTCCGACCGAGGCGAGGCGCTACCTCGCCGGCCTCAAGAGCGCCGCGGCCCGCTGGTCCGAGATCCTCGACGAGGCCCATGAGGCCGCCGCCCCGTTCACCGGACCGCGTGCGGAGGCCGCGCTGCGACTGGCCTTCCGGCGGGCCGAGGAGTCCTATGTCGAGCTCGAAGTGGCCCTCCAGGACTGCTCGACCGGGCTCCATCCCAGACCTTGACCGGGCTCCACCCCCGACCCTGAGCGGGCTCCACCCCCGACCCTGACCGAGCCCTACCCCAGGTCATCAGCCCTGCGTAGACTCCCGTTCACCCCACCTCGGACGAGAGAGCGCACCGCCCATGCCAGCAGCCCCCGATGGCCCCCGCCGGGAGACCGTGACCGGTGTGCCGCGTCAGGCGCGGCGCCCGCTGGGGCACACCGCCGCACGGTCCGAGATCGACGAGCAGACGACCATCGGCACCACCTATGTACGGTCCCTGATGCGCAGCCAGTTGAAGGCCGGGCTCACCGCGCTCGGCGTCCTCATCCTCTTCGTCGGCACCCTGCCCCTGCTCTTCATGCTCCCCGAGTCCGTGACGGGCTCCGAGGTCTCACCGACCCTGTGGGTCTGGCTGTCCCTGGGCGTCGGCGTCTATCCGGTCATGCTGCTCATAGCCCACTGGTACGTCCGCAGGGCGGAGCGCAACGAGCGGGACTTCACGGGACTCGTCGAAGGACGCTGAGCCCTTGAACGAGATCCGCGCGGTGCGCCCTTGAACCAGACCTACGCGGTGACCGCGGTGACGGTCGTGGTGCTCGCCACGGTCCTGATCGGCGCCCTCGGCCTCAGGATCTCCCGTACGACCTCGGACTTCTACGTCGCGTCCCGCACCGTCCAGCCCGGCCTCAACGCCGCGGCCATCAGCGGCGAATACCTCTCCGCCGCCTCCTTCCTCGGCGTCGCGGGCCTGGTCCTCCTCCAGGGCCCGGACATGCTCTGGTACCCGGTCGGCTACACCGCCGGATATCTCGTCCTGCTGATCCTGGTCGCGGCCCCGCTGCGCCGCTCCGGCGCCTACACGCTCTCCGACTTCGCCGAGGCCCGCCTCGAATCCCACACCGTGCGCCGCTTCGCCAGCCTTTTCGTCGTGGGCATCGGCTGGCTGTATCTGCTGCCCCAACTGCAGGGCGCCGGGCTCACCCTGGAGATCCTCACCGGCTCGCCCGACTGGGTCGGCAGCCTCGTCGTGGCCCTCGTCGTCACGGGCGCCGTCGCGGCGGGCGGCATGCGCTCGATCACCTTCGTGCAGGCCTTCCAGTACTGGCTCAAGCTCACCGCGCTGCTGGTCCCGGCCCTGTTCCTGATCGTCGCCTGGTTCGGCGACAACACCCCGCGCGCCACCTTCGACGCTCCGGCCGTCTTCCGCGAGCACACCTCGGTACGCATCGACGACACCGTCCGCATCGAGCTCGACGCCCCCATCACGCTCACCGTCGACGGAAAGGTCGACGGCACCTCGTACGAGAAGCAGCGTGTCGCACTCGGCGAGGGCACGCACCGCGTCGAGAGCGGCACGCGGCTCGGTTTCCAGGCGGGCACCTCCGTGCCGGAGACCAAGGAACACACCGGTACGGGTACCTCCAACTGGTCACGGCCGCTCGCCGGCGACCGGGACGAGTACCGGCTCTACGCCACGTACGGACTGATCCTCGCGACCTTCCTCGGCACCATGGGCCTGCCGCATGTCGCCGTCCGCTTCTACACCAGCCCCAACGGACGCGCGGCCCGCCGCACCACGCTGGTCGTACTCGGTCTGGTCGGCGCGTTCTATCTGCTGCCGCCGGTCTACGGCGCCCTCGGCCGGATCTACGCCCCCGAACTCGCCCTCACCGGCGACGCCGACGCGGCCGTGCTGGTGCTGCCGGAACGGCTCATCGGGGGAGTGGGCGGCGATCTGCTCGGGGCGCTGCTCGCGGGCGGCGCGTTCGCGGCGTTCCTGTCGACCGCGTCCGGACTGACGCTCGCGGTGGCCGGCGTGCTGCACCAGGACGTGCTGCCGGCACGCGGCGTGGGGCATTTCAGGATCGCGGCGGTCATGGCCGTGGCCGCCCCGTTCGGAGTGTCCCTGATCGCCACCAACGTGCCGGTCGCGGACGCGGTCGGGCTCGCCTTCGCCGTATCGGCCTCGTCGTTCTGTCCGCTGCTCGTGCTCGGCATCTGGTGGCGCCGGCTCACCCCGCCCGGCGCCGTGGCGGGCCTGGTCACCGGGGGAGGGGCGGCACTCACCGCCGTCCTCGCCACCCGCACCGGACTGCCCTCGGCGGGCTGGGCGCACACACTCCTTGCCTGGCCGGCGGTGTGGTCGGTGCCGCTCGGGTTCCTCACGATGATCGTCGTCTCGCTCCTGACCCCGTCCCGCATCCCCCCGGGCACCGCGGCCACCCTGGCCCGGCTGCATCTGCCGGAAGACCTCTCCGAGCGGCGGCGCGGGGACGGGCCGCTGCGTGAACTGCGGGCCGCCGACAAGCGTGCAGTGCAGTACGGCGAGCGGCGGGTGGTCCCGCAGGGCGAACAGGACGGGCGGCGCGGGAAGCGGCGTGCGCGTACGGACGCCGAGCAGCAGGAAGCGCGTCCGGACGCCGAGCAGCAGGAACCGGGGGAGCGATGACCGGGATCGGGATTGCGGCGCTGGTCGTGGCGGGCGTCGTCGTCCTCGCGGCCGGGATCCTGATCGGCCGCTTCACGGCCCGCCGCGGCGAAGTGGACCTGGACCTCGGCACCCCGGTCGAACGCGCCACCTTCCATACCCTGCACACCGCCTCGCTCGCCGCGCCCCCGCTGCGGGCCGGCCTCACCGAGGACACCGCCCGCAAGGCCGCCAAACGCCTGCGCTCCCTGCTCGGCACCGAGGCCCTGTGCCTGACCGACCGTGAGCGCGTGCTCGCCTGGGACGGGCCGGGGCACGGCCACCACAACGAACCCGTCATGCGCCGCGTCGGCGAACTCCTCGACTCCGGCCGCAGTCTGAGCGTGCACACCGAGTGCGAACTGCCCGAATGCCCGCTGCGCTGGGCGGTCGTCGCACCCCTCACGGGCGAGGACGGCATCCTCGGCGCACTCGTCGCCTACGGCTCACGTGAGTCCGCCGTCCTGGTGCGCGCCGCGACCGAAGTGGCCCGCTGGGTCTCCGTACAGCTGGAACTCGCCGAACTGGACCGCTCCCGCACCCGCCTCATAGAGGCCGAGATCCGTGCCCTGCGCGCCCAGATCTCCCCGCACTTCATCTTCAACTCGCTCGCCGCGATCGCCTCGTTCGTCCGCACCGACCCCGAGCGGGCCCGCGAACTCCTCCTGGAATTCGCCGACTTCACCCGCTACTCGTTCCGTCGGCACGGCGACTTCACCACCCTCGCCGACGAACTGCGGTCCATCGAGCAGTACTTGGCCCTCGCCGGCGCCCGCTTCGGTGACCGGCTCCAGGTGACCTTGCAGGTCGCCCCCGAGGTCCTTCCGGTCACCATGCCGTTCCTGTGCCTGCAGCCGCTGGTCGAGAACGCCGTCAAGCACGGCCTCGAGGACTCCCGCGACAAGTGCCGTATCTCCATCTCCGCGCAGGACGAGGGCGCCGAGGCCCTCGTCGTCATCGAGGACAACGGAGTCGGCATGGACCCCACGCTGCTCCGGCGGATCCTCGCGGGCGAGCAACCGCCGCCGGGCGCCGGGTCGAACGGGGTCGGTCTGTCCAATGTCGACGAGCGGCTGCGCCAGGTGTACGGGGACGACTACGGCCTCGTCATCGAGACCGGACTCGGCGCCGGCATGAAGATCACGGTACGGGTGCCCAAGTACCGGGCCGGAGTGCACTCCGGCCGCTGAGTCCGCGGGCGGGGCCGTGGTCGTCAGAACAGATGGATCGCCAAGTGCCCGAGCGGCAGCCCCAGTTCCCAGGCCGGCGTCCACACCTGGTCGTCCTCGTCGACCTCGATCCCGACGCGTTGCCACTGCAGCGACGAGTCCAGATCGGCCGCGAGCAGCTCGGTGCGCTGCAGCCACCCCCAGGTCTCCGTCGCCAACGCCAGATCGGGCCCGCCGCCTTCGGCGACGCGGCGCTCCATTCGCTCGCGCACCCACTCCTGCCAGGGATGGCCGTACGCCGTCAAGGAGAGCCACTCGTCGAGCTGGGACACCACCCGGATACCGGAGAGCTCGTCCGTCTGGTCGGACAGATAGATCGTGAGCGCGAGGGTCTGCCGGCCGGCCCGGTACTCGAGGGTGCTCGACGGGACGAGGTCCCCGGTGCGCAGCAGTTCGTCGGCGATGTACTCCGCGTACAGCCATGCCATCGGCACGGCCAGTTCGCCGGTACTCCTGCCGTTTCTCCTGTCGGGCAGCAACCGATCCACCTACTCCCTTTCTCTGCCCCCTGTGGGACCCCTTCGAGCCCCGAAGGGCAGCCTTCACCGTCGGGCACGCACGTGGGTCCGGCTTTACTCAACTGGACACAGTGGTTTCGAAATCGACCTCTCCGTCGGCAGACGGAAGGGACGTCACGAGCCCTGTGGTGCGAGCGGTGCACAAGGGGCATGGCGCACCTGGTTCTCGCCTCACACTAAGGGCGGTGAGGGAGCGGACTCCGCCATGATCTGGAGGTTCAGGGGGTGAGGCTGCTCACGCCCGGGGTGTCAGTGCAGCGGCCCCGCGCCGTATCCCGGCAGGACGGTCTTGAGCCGCCGAAGCGCGTAGTGCGAACGGGACTTGACGGTTCCCGCGGGAATGCCCAGCGCCTGTGCGGCCTCCGTCACCGAGTGCCCGCGGTAGTAGAGCTGCACGAGGACGTCGCGGTGTTCGCGGCGCAGGGTCGTGAGCGCCTCGCGGACGTCGAGCGCCGTCACCGACCGCTCCTCGTGCCCGTCGCCTATGACGCCCACGGGTGGTGCGAGCTCGATGCTGTCCGCGCCGACCTCGGTGGGCCGGGCCTTGCGGGCCCTGCGCGCGTCGATCGCCAGACGCCGGCCGACCGTGAACAGCCACGGCCGCATCGAGTCGTGATCGCTGCGCAGCGCCTCGGGGTGCTGCCACGCGCGCACCAGGGTCTCCTGGACCAGATCCTCCGCGCGCTGCCGGTCGCCGTAGGTCAGCCCGAGCAGAAACCCGAACAGGGCGCGTCCATGGGCTTCCTGCAGTTCGGCCAGTTCCTGCTCGGGGGTGCGGGTGGGGTGCTCCATGGCGGTGGTCACCGTTGACTCCTCCGGTAGGTCGCCGCGTCGCCGTGAACGTAACCGCGACGCGTGAGCGTGCGGAGCGCCCGTGCGGCGGCAGTCGAACGGACGGCCGAGCGGTGCGCCGAACGGTTCCCGTGCAGGTCGAGCGGTGCGACGAGCGGTGCGACGAACGGCGCGGTGAACGGTCGCCCGCGGAGGCTGGGCGGCCGGGAGGAATCGATCGTTCCGGAATCGGGTGATTAGCTTCCGTTTCCTCCAAGTAGTTCCATATTCGTAATGGGCGCGGCAAAGCTCCTTGACTTCCCGTTACGCCCCGGATGGATTCATGTACGGAGATTGCGATCGCTCTCCGCCGGCTCGTCCACCACTCAAGGGAAGCCACGGTCGATGACTGAACGCACTGGTTCATTCCGTGCACACACCGCACGTGCGGCGCTCGCCGCGCTGCTGACGGCCGCCGTCGCGGGCTGCGGCACCGAGCAGCCCGCCTCCGCGCCAGGGCCCGAGTCCTCGAGGAAACCGCCCGCCCCGTCCGCCGCCGGCGGTCCCGCGCCCGCTCCCGCCAGGGGGTTCACCCTGGCCGCTTCGGGTGACGTCCTGCCGCACGCGTCGATCATCCGCCAGGCGAACGCCGACGCCGGCGGCGACGGGTACGACTTCCGCCCGATGCTGCTCGGCGTGAAGCCGGTGATCTCCAAGGCGGATCTGGCCATCTGCCATATGGAGACCGTGTACGGGGCCGACGGTGACTACACCGGCTACCCGGCGTTCAAGTCCCCGCCCCAGGTCGCCGCCGCGCTGGGCGCGACCGGCTACGACTCCTGCTCGACCGCCTCCAACCACACCCTCGACGCGGGCGCCGCGGGCATCCGCCGCACCCTCGACGCCCTCGACAAGGCGGGGGTCAGGCACGCGGGTTCGGCCCGCAGTGCGGCCGAGGCCAAGCGGCCCACGATCCTGCGGGCCGGCGGCGCGAAGGTCGCCCATCTCGCGTACAGCTACGGCACCAACGGCTATCCGCTCCCCAAGGGGCAGCCCTGGGCGCTCAATCTGATCGACGAGAAGAAGATCATCGCGGACGCCCGCGCCGCACGCAGGGCCGGCGCCGATGTGGTCGTGGTGAGCCCGCACTGGGGCACCGAGTGGCAGGACGAGCCCGACGGCCGCCAACTCCGCCTCGCCAAGCGCCTGACCGCCTCGAAGAGCGGCGGCCGCCCGGACATCGACCTCATCATCGGGACGCACGCACACGTCCCGCAGCCGTACGAGAAGGTCAACGGCACCTGGGTGATCTACGGCATGGGCGACCAGATCGCCGGCGACATGATCAACTACTCCGGGTCCTCCGACCCGCGCGGCAACCAGGGCACGATCGGCCGCTTCACCTTCGTACCGCCGAAGCAGCCCGGCGGCCGGTGGGAGGTGTCCGAGGCGGAGTTCATCCCGCAGTGGTTCGACACGGGCGACGGCCGGGTGGTGAACCTGAACGCCGCGATCAAGCGCGGTGCCGACTACACGGACGTACGCGACCGCATCCGCCGCGTCACGCTCAGCCGGGGCGCCGCCAAGCACGGCTTGACGATGGGCAGTTGAGCGACATATCGCCGAACGACCGAGGGCCGCATCCGCCGCGACGGATGCGGCCCTCGGCCGTTCGGGCTGCGGGAGACAACCGTGCGTGGCGGCGCCCGAGCGACGCTTACGGCACCACCGTGACCGGCCAGCGCCCCGCCTTCACCAGCCGTACCGCCACCGAGCCGACGATCCGGTGCCCGGCCTGCTCGGAGGCGCCCACGATCACGGCGTCCGCCTTGAGCTCGTCGGCCGCGGTGACCAGGCTGTTGTAGGGGTCCCCGCGGAACGTGTGGAACTCCCACCGCACCGAGAAGATGTCCTTCACCCGCTCGGTGGCGTCCTTGATCTCCGCGATCAGCCCTTCGGCGATCTCGTCCGTGACCTCTCCGACGGGCGCGCCGAGCGCGGCGCCGGCCGCCATCACGGGCTGCACGTAGACCACGGCGAGCAGCGCGTTCTGCCGCCGTGCGAGGCCGCCCGCATAGGCGGCGGCGCGCAGTGAGGTATCGGAGCCGTCGACCCCGACCATGATCACCTTGGGGCCGTCCGTACCGCGTTCGAACCGGGTCGCCTGCTCTTCGCTCACAGCCGTGAGGCTAGCTCAGCCGGCGCGGGGTGTGACCCGCCGGGCCCTTCCCGACGGGCGGGCGCGCGTGGCTCTTCTTAGAGTCGGTCCATGAGCGCCAGCGTGGAAGCCGCGATACCCAAGGGCCAGACGCACGATGCGGACCGGCTCGGACCAGGCACGTCACCGTTCCTGAGCAGGGTCCCGGATATCTTCGCGACCTTCTTCGGCCTGCTCGGCCTCTACTGCGGCATCCTCGCGATCATCGCCCCGTTGCGCCGTCTGGCCCGCCCCGTCACCCAGGCCCTCGACCACGCCACGGTCCCGGTCAGCGCCAACCTCGCGTACGCCCTGTTCCTGACGCTGCTCGCCGCCGCCTGCGCCTCCCGCAAGACCATCGCGTGGCGCCTGGTCGTGGCGTATCTGGGGCTGCTCCTGATCGTGGACGGCATCGGGATCGCGCAGGGGGAGTGGAAGGACGTCCTGCCCTCGGCGATCGTCTGCGGGATCGCCTTGGTGGTCCTGGTCCTCGCCCACAAGGAGTTCTACGGCCAGACCCGGCGAGGTCAGTTCCTGCGCGCCCTCGGGGTCCTGGTGGGCGGCCTCGCGGTCGCGATCCTGGCCGGCTGGGGTCTCGTCGAGCTGTTCCCCGGCACGCTGGAGCGCGGCCACCGCTTCCCGTGGGCGGCCAACCGGGTGCTCGGGGGTCTAGTCTCCGGCCAGCAGTTCCACGGCACGCCCCCGCGGCCGCTCTACTTCTTCCTCGGCCTGTTCGGTGCGCTGGCGCTCCTGAACGCCGCCTTCACCCTGTTCCGTTCCCAGCGGCTCGAAGCGGCGCTGCACGGGGACGAGGAGACGCGGATCAGGGCGCTGCTCGGTGCGTACGGCGAGAACGACTCGCTCGGCTACTTCGCCACCCGCCGCGACAAGGCCGTCGTCTTCGCCCCGAACGGCAAAGCGGCCGTCACCTACCGCGTGGAGGCCGGAGTCTGTCTGGCCAGTGGTGACCCCGTCGGCGATCCGGGCGCCTGGGACCAGGCGATCGAGGCCTGGCTGGAGATCGCCGGGCGCTATGCCTGGGCGCCCGCCGTGATGGGCGCGTCCGAGGAGGGCGCGAAGGCCTTCGCCCGGCACGGGATGGGCGCGCTGCAGCTCGGTGACGAGGCGATCCTGTACGTGCAGAAGTTCGACCTCGACGGCCGCGACATGCGCGTCACGCGCCAGGCCGTCAACCGCGTCCGGCGCACCGGCGCCACCTGCCGTATCCGCCGCCACTCCATGCTCACCGACGCCGAGATGAAGCAGATCATCAACCGCGCCGACGCCTGGCGCGACACCGAGACCGAACGCGGCTTCTCCATGGCGCTCGACCGGCTCGGCGATCCGCAGGACGGCGACTGCCTCCTGGTGCAGTGCATGGACGCCGACGGCAAACTCCTCGCGCTGCTGTCCTTCGTGCCCTGGGGCAAGGACGGCATCTCGCTCGACCTGATGCGCCGCGACCGCAGCGCTCCCAACGGCGTCATGGAGTTCATGGTCGCCGAACTCTGCGCCACCGTCGGCAAGCTGGGCGTACGCCGTGTCTCCCTGAACTTCGCGGTCTTCCGCTCCGTGTTCGAGGAAGGCGCCCGGATCGGCGCGGGCCCCATCCTCAGGCTCTGGCGCAAGCTGCTGCTGTTCTTCTCCAAGTGGTTCCAGCTCGAGGCGCTCTACCGCTCGAACGCGAAGTACGACCCCGACTGGTACCCGCGCTTCATCTGCTACGGGGACGCCGGATCGCTGGCCCGGGTCTCCCTGGCCTCGGGTATCGCCGAGGGCTTCGTGGCCGTACCGAGTCTGGGCACCTTGTGGGGCAAGGGCCGCAGCCCCGCCAAGTTCGACCGCCCCGCGACCACCGCGGGCCTGCCCGCCATCGACGAACTCGGCCTGGGCGCCGCCGCGTCGGGGACCGCCGACCCGCTGGCCGGCATGCCCGAACAGGTCCGGATCCGCCACCGCAAACTCGAGCGGCTGCAGGACGAGGGCATCGACCCGTACCCCGTCGGCATCGCCCCGCGCACCCACACCCTGGCCGAGATCCGCACCGCCCACCCCGCCCTTGCACCGGGCGCGCGCACCGGGGAGCAGACCACCGTCGCGGGCCGCGTCATGCTGATCCGTGACTTCGGCGGTGTCGCCTTCGCGGATCTGCGGGACTGGTCCGGTGACCTCCAGCTGGTGTTCTCGCGCGAACACCAGGAGGTCCTCGACTCCTTCACCCGCGCCACCGACATCGGCGACCACATCACCGCCTCGGGCGAGATCGGCGTCACGGACAAGGGCGAGCTGTCCGTGTTCGTCACCGGCTGGCAGCTCACCGGCAAATGCCTGCGCCCGCTGCCGGACAAGCGCCGCGGTCTGTCCGACCCCGAGGCCAAGGTGCGCCGCCGCTATGTCGACCTGGTCGCCAACCCGGAGGCCCGCGACGTCGTACGGGCCCGCTCCACCGCCGTACAGGCGCTGCGCCAGGGCCTTCTGGAGCGCGGCTACCTCGAGGTCGAGACGCCGATGCTGCAGCAGATCCACGGCGGCGCCAACGCCCGCCCGTTCACCACGCACATCAACGCCTACGACCTCGACCTCTACCTCCGTATCGCCCCCGAGCTGTATCTCAAGCGGCTGTGCGTGGGCGGTTTGGAGAAGGTCTTCGAGATGGGCCGCACGTTCCGCAACGAGGGCGTCTCGTACAAGCACAACCCCGAGTTCACGATGCTGGAGGCCTACCAAGCCTTCGCCGACTACGACGTGATGCTCAACCTCACCCGTGAACTGATCCAGGGCGCCGCGACCGCCGCGTTCGGCTCCCCGGTCGCCCGCAAGGCCGACGAGAGCGGCAAGCTCGTCGAGCACGACATCTCCGGGTCCTGGCCGGTCAAGACGGTGTACGGGGCGATCTCCGAGGCGCTCGGCGAAGAGGTCACCGCCGACACCGATCCGCCCGGGCTGCACCGGCTCTGCGACCGGAGCGGTGTCCCGTACACCGCGGAGATGGGGCGCGGGGACGTGGTCCTGGAGATGTACGAGCGCCTGGTCGAGGAGAAGACCAAGCTGCCCACGTTCTACAAGGACTTTCCGACCGACGTGTCGCCGCTCACCCGCCAGCACCGCACCGACCCCCGGCTCGCGGAACGCTGGGACCTGGTCGCCTTCGGCACCGAACTGGGCACCGCCTACTCGGAGTTGACCGACCCGGTCGAACAGCGCCGGCGCCTGACCGCCCAGTCGCTGCTCGCGGCCGGCGGCGACCCGGAGGCGATGGAGCTCGACGAGGACTTCCTCGACGCCCTCGAATACGCGATGCCGCCGACCGGTGGTCTGGGGATCGGCGTGGACCGGCTCGTCATGTTCCTCACGGGCCTGACGATCCGCGAGACGCTGCCGTTCCCCCTTGTACGACGCCGCTGACGTCTCCGCCACTTCTGACGGTTCCAACAGGTGCTTCTCGACGGGCCCCCGTGTTGATGAGGCCCGGGCGCCTTCGGCCGTGCGACGCATTAGTCATGAAAAAGGAAGAACTGCTTCCGGGGCGCCGTGCGCTGCTGCGCGGCGCCGCCCTCGCGACCCTCGCCACGACCGCCGGCTGCTTCAGCAGGCCATGGTCCGCGCAGCCCGCACCGCCCGCTCCCGCACCGGCGGGCGGCGCTCCCGCCCTGCGCCGTCCACAGAAGCCGGCCGCGTACCGGCTCAGGCCCATCGCGGGCTACGGCCCCGCGCGTTCGCTGCCGGCCGCCGCTCCGGTGCGGTCCAAGCCGATCCTGCGGCTGGCCAGCCGCAACCGCACGATGGTGCTCACCTTCGACGACGGACCCGACCCCCGCTTCACCCCGCACATCCTGCGCACCCTGCGACAGCACCATGTCCGCGCGATGTTCTTCGTCTGCGGCGAGATGGCCGCCGCATCGCCCGATCTGCTGCGCGAGATGGTCGACGACGGCCATCTCATCGGCAACCACACCTGGACCCACCCGCAGTTGCTGCGCCTGCGGCGCTCCGGGGTGCTGCGCGAGATCGAGTCCACCAGTGAGGTCGTCCAGCGGACGGTGGGCGAGGCCCCGCTGTGGTTCCGCGCGCCGTACGGGGCATGGAACCGGGACGCGTTCGAGATCGGCGCGGGTCTCGGCATGGAGCCCCTCGCGTGGACCACCGACTCGCTCGACTGGACCGAGCCCGGTACCCGCAAGGTCGTCGACAACGTGCTGCGCGGCGCCGGTTCCGGGGTGGTCATCCTCAACCACGATGCGGGCGGCAACCGTTGGCAGAGCGTGGAGGCGCTGCGGATCTATCTGCCGCGCCTGCTTGCGGACGGCTATCGCTTCGGGCTTCCGCAGCGCAGAATCACGTAATTCCCGAAAGAGCCCGCCTCATCGGGCGGCTTTCCTTTCGGGCTTGCGCCCGCCTGATCGGCGCCGCTGTTGTCAGCGCGTCTCGACCAGGCGGGCGAAGACCACGACATTCCCGTCGTAGCCGTCTTTCTTGGTGAATCCGCCACCGCAGGTGATGACCCTGAGTTCCGGGGAGCCCGTGGCGTTGTACACCTTTCCGCCGGGGAAATTGGCCTTCGAGAACACCTCGACGCCGTACACCTCGAAAACGGCCGTCTTGCCGTCCCTGCGGCTCACTTCCACATGGTTTCCCTTCTTGAGGGAACCGAGCCCGTAGAACACCGCGGGCCCCTGATTGTTGTCGACGTGGCCGACGATCACGGACGTGCCGTTCTCGCCCGGCGAGACCGCACCCGTGAACCAGCCCGCCAGGTTGGGGTCTTCGGGCGGCGGGGCGTCCACCCAGCCGTCCGCGTCCAGACCCACCGGCTGGATCGGTGCGTTCACCTGGATCTGGTCGATCCTGATCCGCTCCGCGATCGAGAACGGCAGGGCCTGCACACCGGGGGCCCGCGGTTCCCCCGCCGTCACCCGCTCCGCGGCCGACGCCGGTTGCGGAGGGCCTACGGCGAATTCGCCCGAGCCGTTCCGGATCAGTGCGAGACCGGTGAGCAGAACAAGCGCTATGACACCCCACGGAGCCCGCTTCTTCTGCGGCTCCTCCTCCTGTGCACCATGTGCCGAATCCATTCACAGTCCCCTCTCGACGCGGCAGTTGTCCCACGCCGTTCGCGCATGCAAGAACGCTAAGTGGATTGCGTACGGGCGGCGATCGGTCGGCACCGAACGGGTGGTGATACGGCGGTGCCTGCGCCATCCGAGTCGACTTGCCCAAACCATTTCTGACGGTCTGTGACCTGCGGTGATATCCGGCATACGGAATTACGCTCGGCGTGTCGCTCACCGGTACGGACCAGCCCCGAAATGCGGGCCTGCGCAGGGCGTTCGAGGGTCTGATCTGAAAGGCGCTCTCGCCGATTGACCGGGGAAGGTTCCCCGGGGCGTCTTTCGCGGAGGTCCACATGCGTACAACTCGTGCCCTGGCGGCCCTGGGCGTCGCCGGTGCGTTTCTCGGGCTCGCAGCACCGACGGCAAGCGCCTGGGACGGGAGTGTCATCAGCGTCAGCCCCACTCACCCGGCCCGTGGTTCCCAGGTAGCGGTGACGGTCAACGCCCATGAATGCGGCAGCGGCGGCACCATCACCTCGACCGCGTTTCCCCAGACGCATCTGAACGGAACGGGTGGCGGCGGTCACGCCAACCCGACGATCTACTCGCACGCCAGCTTCGGTCACCACTCTGTCACCGCCACCTGCGGCGGCCAGTCGGTGACCAAGGACCTGGCACTGACCGTGGTCGGTCCCGCCCACGGTGGCACCGGCGGCTCCGTCACCAGCGGCGCCACCTCCACCGACATCGCCATCGGCACCGGCCTGGTGGCGGCCGCGGTGGCCGGCGGCGGGATGTTCTGGCTGCGGCGCCGGGGCGAGTCCAAGGCCTGACGCCCGTACACGCACTTCGCCCCCGGGATCGTCGAGATCCCGGGGGCGAAGTGCTGGGCCGAGCTCGGGAGTTGTGGCGACGCCCGCGCCCGGCGGCTGTGGTGCCGGCCTCGCTCAGGTGTGGTCACCGTCGGACGGCCGGCGGCGGGCGAAGTGCAGGGCGGAGCCGAGCGCACCCGCGATGAGCAGTCCGCCGAAGGCGATCTCACCGAAGTCGAGGTCGGCGAGGCTGCCGCCGATGCCGGCCTTCACGCCGTGGTGGATCGGCGGGTTGGTGGGCTGATGGGTCCAGCCGCCGCTGCCGGACGCGATGGTGAGCTGCGTCGTGCCCTTCTCGCCTCGGCAGTCGAAGGTCACCGTGTACATCGCGCCGGGCTTGGCGTCCCAGTCCACGGTGGCGTTGGCGCTCTGGCCGGAGTTGACGGTGACGGTGTCGAAGACGCCGGACGATGCGGTGGCCTGCCCGTCGCAGCCGTCGACCTTCAAGGTGACCTGGCCGCCGGCGGCGATCGTCGAGGGAGTGACGCTGAAGCCGAACGAGGTGATGTTGTTGTCGCCCTTCACCGCGGCCGGCTTCTCCGCGGCCGGGGAGGCCTGTGCCGGGGGCATGCCGATCGTGAGGGCGCAGATGGTGGCGGGAGCGAGCAGAGCGAGCGCTGGGAAGCTGCGTATCGCACGCATGGTGAGTCCTCCGGGTCCCCGAGGAGCAGCCGCGGACCTTACCGCTGTTGCCGGAAATGCACCTCGATGCCGGAAACGCTAAGGAGGCGCCCGTACGGCCGCGATCGCTGTCGTGCGAATGGGGCATACGGCTGGGCCGTTGGTGGGACATGGGCCGTGGCGCCGCACGATCGGCGGGGGTTGTTGTGCGAGAGGAGTCCGAGCGGTGTACCGGACCAAGGAAGCTGACGCCGGATCAGGGGATCAGCTTGGTCTGCCGGGCCAGCCACGGGATGTTCTTCTCCAGGCCCGGCCGCCAGACCTGCCAGGTGTGCCCGCCCGGGAGGTCCATCAGGTCGACGTGCATCCCGGCCTTGCGCGCCGCGTCGTACACCACCTTGGCCTGTGGCCCGAAAGTGGCGTCGTCCGTGCCCGCGACGAAGACGCCCGCGGTGTCCGGGAACTTCTGCCGGGCCATCACGTCCATCGGATTGACCTTGCGGAAGGCGGCCTCGTCACCGCCGAAGACGCTGTTCACGGTCTGCTGGTGGCTGCCGATGGAGGGTTCGTCCTCGCCGGAGATGTCGATGAACGCGCCGTAGCGCTGGGGTGCGTTCACGGCGATCTGCAGCGAGCAGGTGCCACCGTTGGACAGGCCCGAGATGGCCCACTGGGTGCGGTCCTTGGCGGCCTGCAGATGCGCGGTGACCCAGTTCGGGACGTCCTCGGAGAGATACGTCTGCACCTTGCCGAGCTTGCCGTCCACGCACAGCGGGTTGTTGAACGGGGAGCCCAGGGGGTCCGCGACGACCACGATCGGCGCGAGGCCGCCGTGCCGCGCCGCGAACGCGTCCATCATCATCGGCAGCTGCCCGGAGGTCACCCAGTTCTCGGGGGCGCCGGGCTGCCCCGGCATCAGCACCAGGACGGGCAGCAGCGGGCGCGGCGACGCGTGGTAGGCGGGCGGCAGATAGACGTACGCGGTCTGCGCCTTGAAGCCGGATTTCGCCCCCGGAATGGGGGTCTGCGACAGGGTGCCCTTGGCGGGCAGGTCCTTCGGCGGCTTCCAGACCTCCGCGATCGTCTTGCCCTCGGGCACCTCGAGCACCGGCTCCGTGGTGCCGGTGGCGTCCTTGAGGCTGACCGTGTCCTGCGGGCCGAGAAGGGTCCGTACGGTCGGATAGTTGTCGAAGTAGATGTTCACCTGGTTCATCGCGTACAAGCTCACGAACAGCGCGGCGAACAGCGCGCCGAGCCGGCCGCGCCAGCGCAGGAAGCGCAGCTTGAAGGCGGCGAGCAGCAGGCCGAGCAGCAGGATGCCGATCCAGAAGAGGACCTCGAAGGGCAGCTCGTCGGGGAACGGCTGCCACCAGTCGTTGACGATGACCTTGACCAGATACGTGAGGAGCGCGGCGAGCACCAGGGCCGCCGGCAGCCAACGGGTCCACCAGCGCCGGTCACGGGTCACGAGCAGGAAGGCCAGCGAGAGCAGGCCGATCACCCGCAGGGCGAGCGGGAGCGGGCCGTCGACGAGCGACCAGTCGAGCGGCCCCGCGATCACCACGCGTGCGCCCCTGGTCCGCGCCACTCGACCAGATGGGGGTCGTCGAGCGACATATCGGCATCGCTGAGCCCCGCGCGGCGCAGGAACTCCACGAGGTCCGCGTCGTCGTACGCGGTCCCCAGGGCGACGCCGCGCACCTCGACACGGCGTCCCGGGTGCCCCGCGCGGGGCGGGTGGACCACGATCGGCGCTTGCCAGGGCATGCCCTCAGGGTGCGTCAGGCGATGCAATTCGGCCATTTAGCTTCCCCTGGGATTCCTGGGGCGGGTGGTTCCACCGAAACGCAGGGAAAAAGTGCACTTCACCGCCGTGCGGGAGGCGGGCGGGAAAAGAAATCTTGAAGTGAGTTGAACGCAGCCGCTGTCCGCTTGCGTACCTAGGGCCATGTGCGGCGCATCCAAGCGCCGCACCACAAGCGGACCATGGGAGTTCACGATGAAGACCTGGCGGAGCGCCTCGATCGCGGCAGCAGCAGCGGCCCTGTTGGCGCTGACGACGGCGTGCGGTCAGGAGAAGGGTTCCGACGAGCCGAACGGGCAGTCCGTGGGCAACGCGGCACCGGCCGAGGACGGTTACGGGGACGGATACGGCGGGTCCGGCGACGCGGGGGCGGAGGCTGCCGCGGCGAAGCCCGCAGGTCAGCTCGCTGTCTGGGACAGCAAGGAGCTCGGCAAGGTCGTCACCGACAGCGCGGGATTCACGCTCTACCGCTTCGACGAGGACACGGCGAAACCGCCGAAATCCAACTGTGAGGGGGACTGTGCCAAGGCCTGGCCGGTGGTCGCGGCCGAGGACGCCAAGGCCGCACCGGGCGTCGACGCGGCCCTGATGGGCTCCGTGAAGCGGGCCGACGGCACCGAGCAGCTGACCATCGCGGGCTGGCCGATGTACCGCTACGCCCAGGACAAGAAGCCCGGCGACGCCAAGGGCCAGGGCGTGGGCGGCACCTGGTTCGCCTCGGCGCCCGACGGCAAGAAAGCGTCCCCCGCCGCAGCCGAGGAGGGCGGCGGCGAGCAGGCCGATCTCGCGGGTCTGTCCACCCGCAAGGACCCGAAGCTCGGCGAGATCGTGATCGACAAGAACGGGATGACCGTCTACCGCTTCAAGAAGGACTCCGCCTGGCCGATGAAGTCGGCGTGCACCGGCGACTGCCTGGAGAACTGGCCGGTCGTCGAGCCCGTCGACAAGAACGACACCGAGGGCATCCTCAAGAAGGGCTTCGTCACCTTCGACCGCCCCGACGGCATCCAGCAGCAGACCATCGACTGCTGGCCGCTGTACACCTACGCCGGTGACCAGGCGCCAGGCGACACCAACGGGCAGGGCGTGGGCGGCACTTGGTACGCGGTCTCGCCCCAGGGCAAGCTCGTCGGCGCGCCCAAGTAGACGGCGCCCGCTGCGGTACGCCGGCCGGGCCGGTTCCTCCACACCCTCTGCGGTGGAGGAACCGGCCCGTATTGTTTGCCGGAAGTCCGGTCAGGAAGTTCACAATTCCAAAAGGACTTGCGTCACACCGGAGAAGTCCGTTGTGGAAGAGGGGAGTCGAGTTCCATCGCACCGAACTACCCCAAAAGTGACGAGAATTCGGCTGCACGTGCAGCTGCAGATGCACTTGCCGGAGGCAGTGACCGAGAACGGACGAGCAATTTCCGGTTCGGCTCGACCCGCCACCTGCCGATCAGTAGCCTCGCCTCGAACACCGGCTCGGTCACAGACCCGAGATGTCGAACAGGGAGAATCTGATGGAGCGACCCGCCTGGGCCCCGCGGGGCATCGATATCTCGGTGCCGAGCGTTTCGCGTATCTATGACTACTACCTGGGTGGTTCGCACAACTTCGAGTCGGATCGTGAAGCGGCCCGCAAGGCCATGGAGTTCATGCCGGGGCTGCCCAAGATCATGCAGGCGAATCGTGCCTTCATGAGACGCGCCGTCGGCTACGCGGTGGAGCGGGGCATCACCCAGTTCCTCGATATCGGCTCCGGCATCCCCACGTTCGGCAATGTCCACGAGGTGGCCCAGGAGCTGCACCCGGGAGCCCGTGTCGCGTACGTCGACCATGATCCGGTGGCCGTCGCGCACAGCGAGGCCGTGCTCGACGGCAACCCCGACGCCGTGGTGCTCGCCGCCGATCTGAGAAAGCCGCGGGAGATCCTGGGCAGCCCTCAGCTGTCCGGGCTGCTCGACCTGGACCGCCCCGTGGCGCTGCTGCTGGTGGCGGTTCTGCATTTCGTCGAGAACTCCGACGACCCGTACGAGGCGGTCGCCACCCTGCGCGACGCTCTCGCGCCCGGCAGCGTTCTGATCCTCACGCACGCGTCGTTCGACGGGATACCGCTGACGCAGGAGCGGGCCGGCGGCACGGTCGGCGTCTACAAGGACATCCGCAACCCGCTGATCATGCGCTCGCGTGACGAGATCGGCCGCTTCTTCGAGGGGTACGAGATGGTCGAACCCGGCCTCGTCTCCATGCCGCTGTGGCGGCCCGACGCACCGCCGGAGCAGGAGGACCCGTATGCCTTCTCGGGATACGCGGGTGTGGGGCTGCTGACGTGAACGCGGCCGATGATCGTGACGAGGCGGCCGGGTCGGACGGCCCGGACTCGCGGCTGCGCCGGTTCGTCACGATATGGAGCCGGGCCGTCTTCCCGGTGACGGCGACGTCGCGCACGCGGGTCGAGTTCGACGAGCAACTCCTGCCGCTGGCCCGCCAGTTGCGTGACGCGCTGACCGCCCGCGCCTTCGACGCGGCGGCCGGGCGGCAGGTGGGCGCCGCGCTGATCGAGGCGCACTGCACCGACCCCGAGGCACTCACCCGGACCCTGGACGTCGTCGACGCCTACTTGGTCCTCTACTGCGGCACCTCGGACGAGACGGAGCGCGAGGCGCAGCGGGCTCGTTCGTCGCGGCTTCAGCATGCGATGGCCGGCGGTTTCGCCGGCGCCCTGCGCGAGCGCACCCTCGGCGAGCAGGAGGCGATCTCCCGTGCCGCGCTGACGGCACGGCAGGTGGTGGCGGAGGCGCTGCACAGCAGTCAGGCCCGCTTCCGCGCCGTGTTCGAGGGCGCGGCGGTGGGGATCGGGATCGCGGCTCTCGACGGCACCATCCTCCAGGTCAACGACACCCTGAAGACGATGTTCGGCGCGGGCGGCATGGATGTGACGCTGCGCGGCCGCAAGGTCTCCGACTGGACCCATCCCGATGACGCTCCTCAAGTCTGGCGCCTGTACGAGGAGTTGGTGCAGGGGCGGCGTGAGCACTACCGCGTGGAGAAGCCGTACTACCGCGCGGACGGCACGGTGCTGTGGACCAATCTCACGGTCTCCCTGCTCCGCGACGCCGAGGGCCGCCCGCAGTACCAGCTGGCCCTCATGGAGGACACCACCGAGCGCCGCCTGCTCAACCTGCGGCTGCGCTACGAGGCGACCCATGACGCCCTGACCGGTCTGCCCAACCGCACGCTGTTCTTCGAGCGCCTGGACAAGGCACTCGCCGCGGGCGAGGGCCGCCGCTTCGGGCTCTGCTACCTCGACCTCGACGGCTTCAAGGCCATCAACGACAGCATGGGGCACGCGGCCGGCGACCGGCTCCTCGTCGAGATCGCGGACCGGCTGCAGTCCTGTGCGACCGGCCCCGGGGAGATGGTGGCCCGGCTCGGCGGCGACGAGTTCGTGGCCCTGACCACCGGACCCGACACCGAGCGCGAGGTCGACGAGCTGGCCTCGCGGATCCTCAGCATGCTGGCGATCCCGGTCCGTATCGAAGGACGCGAGCTCACCGTGCGCGGCTCGATCGGCATCGTCGAGGGCCCGGCGGGGGAGCGCAGCCCGGCGGAGGTGCTGCGCAGCGCCGACATCACGATGTACCGGGCGAAGTCGGCCGGCGGCAATCGCTACGAACTCGCCGACCCGGAGGCCGACGCGCGCACCATCACGCGTTACGGCCTGACGACCGCCCTGCCCGCGGCCCTCGCCCGCGAGGAGTTCTTCATCGAGTACCAGCCGCTGGTGAACCTGGCGGACGGGAGCGTACGCGGAGCAGAGGCGCTGGTGCGCTGGCTGCACCCGCAGCACGGGGTGCTCAGCCCGGACCGCTTCATCCCGCTCGCCGAGCACACGGGTCTGATCGTGCCGCTCGGACGCTGGGTGCTCGACCAGGCGGTGCGCCAGGCGCGCGAGTGGCAGGAACGGCACGTGGGCGCCGGGCCGCTGCGCATCAACGTCAACCTCTCCCCGCACCAACTCCACTACCCGGGCCTGGTGGCCGACACCGTGGAGATCCTGGAGCGGTCCGGGCTCGCCCCCGGCTCGCTCTGCCTCGAGGTCACGGAATCGGCGCTCATCGGCGCGGACGACGATCTGCTCAAACCGCTGCGCCGGCTCGCCGAGATGGGCGTCGACATCGCCTTGGACGACTTCGGTACGGGCTACTCGAACCTGGCCAATCTGCGGCGCCTGCCGGTGAGCATCCTGAAGCTGGACCGCTCGTTCACGCAGGGCATGCAGCGTTTCCCGGTCGATCCGGTGGATCTGCGGATCGTCGAGGGCATCGTGGGCCTCGCCCACAGCCTGGACCTGTCGGTGACCGTGGAGGGCGTGGAGACGGGGGCGCAGGCGGAGCAGCTGCGGATGCTGGGCTGCGACACGGCTCAGGGCTGGTACTACGCACGGCCGGGACCGCCGGACCGGTTGCACGAGCTGGCTCTGGTGGACGCGGTGGGATGAACGGGGCGGCTCCCGTGATCGGGGCGGGTTCCGCGCGGGGGTCTTAGCATCGGCGGCATGATCGCCACGCCCCGTACGCCGTCACCGCAAGCCGTGCTGATCACCGGAACCGTCGGCGTCGGCAAGACCTCCGTCGCGGATGCGGTCGGGGACCGGCTGGCCGAGGCGGGGGCCCCGCACGGCGTCGTCGACCTCGACCGGCTGTGCCAGGTGTGGCCCGCACCGGCCGGCGACCCGTTCAACTCCCGGGTGCTGCTGCGGAATGTGCGGGCGGTGGCCGGCACCTACCTCGAGTCCGGGGCGCGGCGCCTCGTGCTGGCCGGGGTCGCCGAGAGCCGGGACGAGGTGCGCGCGCTGGCCGAAGCGGTCGGCGTCCCGCTGACGGTCTGCCGTCTCGAAGCCCAACTCCCCGTCGTACGCGAACGGTTGCGTGCCCGGCACACCGACGACCCCGAGGGCCTGCGCTGGCACCTCGACCGGTCCGGCGAGCTGGCCGGGATCCTGGACGCGGCGCACGTGGCCGACTGCTCCGTCGACGCCGCGCGGCGGACGGTGACCGAGGTGGCGGAGGCGGTGCTGCGGGCGGTGGGGTGGGGCGGACCGGTGCCGCCGTCGGCGTGACGCCTGTGGGCCACCTTCGGCGTGACGCCCCCGGACACCTTCGGCGTGACGCCCCCGGACACCTTCGGTGTGACGCCGACCCAGCTCACGCGGTTGTCACGCCGAGTGCCAGCGTCGCGGCCGCCAGCACGAGGAACGGGTACTGCAGGCCGAAGGAGTAGTCCTTCGCCCGTACGTGGGTGGCGATCGCCAGCGCGTAGAAGAGGACAAGGCCCACCGCGGCGGCGATCCCGATGGCCGGAATCCAGAACCCGACGACCAGGCCCACCACCGCGGCCGCCTTGGGCAGTCCGAGCCAGGGCAGGATCCGGCGCGGTACGCCCACGCGGTCCATCCCCTCGGCGATCCGCTCCCAGCGGGCGAAGTCGGCGCCGGCGGAGAAGAGGTTGTACGCGATGGTGATCACGGCGAAGACGGCGTAGGCCACGTTCATGGCGAGCTCCTCGAAGGTGTGCGCGGACTTTCCTTTCCCCTTCGACGAGGCGGCCCCTCGGGCTGTGACATCAGCCGGCCGCACCGTTCAGCTCAAATGCCCCGTCAGCATCCGCTGCAGCTCCCGCGCCGCCCGCGGCGGAGCCACGTCGCTGCGGTGGGCCAGGGCGACCGTCCGGTGCAGGCCGGGGCGGGTCAGCGGGGTGACCCGCAGGCCCAGGCCCGCCCGCATGGCGACCATCCGCGGCACCACGGCCACTCCCAGGCCCGCCCGTACGAACCCGAGCACCGCGTCCATCTCGCCGCCCTCGACCGCGAAGTCCGGTTCGAACCCCGCCGCACGGCACGCCGCGACGGTGAGCTCCCGCAGGTCGTAGCCGTGCCGGAACATCACCAGCGGTTCGTCCTGCAGATCCGCGATCCGCACCGAGCGCCCCGCACGCCCGGGCGCGGGCGCGTCGGGGGCGGAGACCACCACCAGGTCCTCGCGCAGCAGCTCCACGGTCGTCAGGGCGGGGGAGGGCGACGGAAGGGGGAGGACGACCAGGGCCAAGTCGAGGGCTCCACGGGCGAGTTCGCGGACGAGGTCGTGCGAACCGCCCTCCTCGACCATCAGCTGGACCCCCGGATACTCGTCGCGGAAGGCGCGCAGGATGTCCGGCAGCAGACCCGTGCAGAGGCTGGGCGTCGCACCGAGCCTGACCCGTCCGCGCCGCAGCTGCGCCAGCTCCTGGACCTCCAGGCGCGCGGTGTCCGCGTCCGCGAGGATCCGGCGCGCGAGCGGCAGCAGCGCCTCGCCCGCGTCGGTGAGCGCGATATTGCCGCGCGCCCGGCTGAACAGCTCGGCGCCCAGCTCCCGCTCCAGCGCCTTGATCTGCTGCGAGAGCGACGGCTGCGCCACGTGCAGCGTCTCCGCCGCCCGCGTGAAGTGACGGGTCTCCGCGACCGCGACGAAGTACTGGAGCTGTTGGAACTGCATACCCGCCAGCGTACGCGCACGATAGGCATCAGCTATCGAAATGAGCTGGATCATGTCTTGGACCGATGAGGTCCTTGGCCCCTACCGTCATCTGCATGGCTCTGGCAACGCGGCCCGTCAAGGGCACCGCCCCGGGTAAACGACCGTCCCCGGCACGCTCTCTGTGGGACTCGACGATCGGCAAGAAGACCGTGATGGCCGTGAGCGGCCTGATCATGCTCGGCTATCTGGTCGCGCACATGATCGGCAATCTCAAGGTCTTCTTCGGCCCCGACGAGATGAACGCCTACGCACGGTTCCTGCGCACCATGGGTGAGCCGGTGCTGCACCACGAGTGGGCGCTGTGGCTCGTCCGTATCGTGCTGGTCGCCGCGGTCGTCGGGCACGCCGTGTCCGCGTACCAGCTGAGCCGTCGTGACATCAAGGCGCGCCCGCAGAAGTACGTGCACAAGAGGAAGCGCGCGAGTTACGCGACCCGCACCATGCGCTGGGGCGGGATCATCCTCGCCCTGTTCATCGTGTGGCACATCCTCGACCTGACCACGGGCACCGTGCACCCGGGCGAGTTCGAGCATCTGCACCCTTACCAGAACCTCATCGACACCTTCTCGACCTGGTACGGCAACGTCATCTACATCGTCGCCGTGAGCGCCGTCGGCCTGCATGTACGGCACGGCTTCTGGAGCGCCGCGCAGACCCTCGGCGTGGGCAACGCCCGCCGTGAACGCCTGCTCAAGCTGATCGCCAACACCCTTGCCCTCGTGCTGACGCTGGGCTTCGTCTCGGTCCCCGTCGCCGTCATGACCGGAGTGGTGAGCTGACATGAACAACTTTGCCGAGTACGCGACCGGCGATCCTGTCGTCGACACCAAGGCGCCCGAGGGCCCGGTGGCCGAGCGCTGGGACAAGCGCCGCTTCGAGGCCAAGCTGGTCAACCCGGCCAACCGCCGCAAGCACACCGTGATCGTCGTCGGCACCGGCCTCGCCGGCGGCTCGGCGGGCGCCACGCTCGCCGAACAGGGCTACCACGTCGTCCAGTTCTGCTTCCAGGACTCCCCGCGCCGCGCCCACTCGATCGCCGCGCAGGGCGGTATCAACGCGGCGAAGAACTACCGCAACGACGGCGACTCGATCCACCGGCTCTTCTACGACACCGTCAAGGGCGGCGACTTCCGCGCCCGTGAGTCCAACGTGCACCGTCTCGCACAGATCTCCGTCGAGATCATCGACCAGTGCGTGGCCCAGGGCGTGCCCTTCGCCCGCGAGTACGGCGGACTCCTCGACACCCGCTCCTTCGGCGGCGTCCAGGTCTCCCGCACCTTCTACGCCCGAGGCCAGACAGGCCAGCAGCTCCTGCTCGGCGCCTACCAGGCCCTGTCGCGCCAGATCGCCGCGGGGAACGTCGAGTTGCACGCCCGTACGGAGATGCTCGACCTGATCGTCGTGGACGGCCGGGCCCGCGGAATCGTGGCCCGCGACCTGATCACCGGCAAGATCGACACGTACTTCGCGGACGCGGTGGTCCTCGCGAGCGGTGGCTACGGCAACGTCTTCTACCTGTCGACGAACGCGATGAACTCCAACGCGACCGCGATCTGGCGGGCCCACCGCCGCGGCGCGTACTTCGCCAACCCCTGCTTCACGCAGATCCACCCGACCTGCATCCCGCGCACCGGCGAGCACCAGTCGAAGCTGACGCTGATGAGCGAGTCGCTGCGCAACGACGGCCGGATCTGGGTGCCCAAGGCGCAGGGCGACACGCGGCCGGCCAACGAGATCCCCGAGGACGAGCGCGACTACTACCTGGAGCGCATCTACCCGTCCTTCGGCAACCTCGTGCCGCGCGACATCGCCTCGCGCGCCGCGAAGAACGTGTGCGACGAGGGCAGGGGAGTGGGCCCCGGCGGCCAGGGCGTGTACCTGGACTTCGCGGACGCGATCCAGCGGATGGGCCGCGCCAAGGTCGAGGAGAAGTACGGCAACCTCTTCGACATGTACGAGCGGATCACCGCGGAGAACCCGTACGAAGTGCCGATGCGGATCTACCCCGCCGTGCACTACACGATGGGCGGCCTGTGGGTGGACTACGACTTGGGGACCACGATCCCGGGCCTGTTCGCGATCGGCGAGGCCAACTTCTCCGACCACGGCGCGAACCGCCTCGGTGCCTCCGCGCTGATGCAGGGCCTGGCCGACGGCTACTTCGTGCTCCCTTCCACGATCAATGACTACCTCGCCCGCACTCCCCACAAGGACGCGCTGAGCGAGGACCACCCGGTGGTCCAGGAGGTCCTGGCCGAGACCGAGGACCGGCTCAACCTCCTCCTCTCCGTGGACGGCGACCGCACCCCCGACTCCTTCCACCGTGAACTCGGCGAGCTGATGTGGGAGTTCTGCGGCATGGCGCGCACCGAGACAGGACTGCGCAAGGCCCTGGAGCGCATCCCGCAGATCCGTGAGGAGTTCTGGCGGCGGATCAAGGTCCCGGGCACCGGCGAGGAGTTCAACCAGTCCCTGGAGAAGGCCAACCGCATCGTCGACTACCTCGAACTCGCCGAGCTGATGTGCCTCGACGCACTGCACCGCGCGGAATCCTGCGGCGGCCACTTCCGCGAGGAGTCGCAGACGCCGGACGGCGAGGCCGAGCGCAGGGACGAGGAGTTCTCGTACGCGGCGGCCTGGGAGTTCACCGACACGGGCGCTTCCCCCGTACTCCACAAGGAAGAACTGCACTTCGAGTACGTCCACCCCACTCAGCGGAGCTACGCATGAAGCTCACCCTGCGCGTCTGGCGGCAGAAGAACGCCGGCGCCGACGGCGCGATGTCCACGTACGAAGTGGACGGAATCTCCCAGGACATGTCGTTCCTGGAGATGCTCGACACGCTCAACGAGGAGCTCATCCTCAAGGGCGAGGACCCCGTCGCCTTCGACCACGACTGCCGCGAGGGCATCTGCGGCGCCTGCTCCCTGGTGATCAACGGCGATGCGCACGGACCCGAGCGCACCACCACCTGCCAGTTGCACATGCGGTCCTTCGACGACGGCGACACGATCGACATCGAGCCGTGGCGGGCCTCCGCGTTCCCCGTGGTCAAGGACCTGGTCGTGGACCGTTCGGCCTTCGACCGGATCATCCAGGCCGGCGGCTACATCACCGCCCCGACCGGCGCCGCGCCGGAGGCCCACGCCACCCCCGTACCGAAGCCGGACGCGGACTTCGCGTTCGAGCACGCCGAGTGCATCGGCTGCGGCGCCTGTGTCGCGGCCTGCCCCAACGGGTCGGCGATGCTGTTCACTTCGGCCAAGGTCAACCACCTCAACGTGCTGCCGCAGGGCTCACCCGAGCGCGAGACCCGGGTGCTCGACATGGTCGGGCAGATGGACGACGAGGGCTTCGGCGGCTGCACGCTCACCGGCGAGTGCGCGACGGCCTGCCCGAAGGGCATCCCGCTGCCGTCGATCGCGGCGATGAACAAGGAGTGGCTGCGGGCGAACCGCAAGGCCGCCAAGCGGTAGCCCTTGTCGGACGGTTCAGCCCTCGCCGGCCCCGCTGGTCAGTCCCCGACCGCCCGCAAGGTCCCCGGCCGGAGCCCGTTGAGCCGGTCGAGGGCCGCGGACGTGGCCTCGTCGGCGGGCAGGTGGACGATCATGCGCTGGCCGTCGCCCTCCGGGAGCTCCAGTACCTCGTACGAGAGCCGCAGCTCGCCCGCCTCCGGGTGCACCCACGTCGCGGTGCCGCTGCGGCGGGCGACCCGGGCCGGGGCCGCGATGCGGTCGGTGAACGCGGCACCCACGGTGATCGCCAGCTCCCGCGCGAGCTCCGCCGTCTCCGGGTCGCCCTTGGAGATGCCGAAGCGCAGTGTCTCCACCTGCTCGTCGGCGGCCCGCTCCCAGTCGGGAAACGCGGTCCTGGCGCGCGGGTCGGTCAGGACGTAGCGGGGCATGCTGGGGGATTCCCCGTCGAGGATGCCGAGCGGCCGTGCCAGGCGTGTGTAGCCCTCGGTGTACGCGGCGATCTCGCCCAGCCAGTTGAGCACGACGGCCGGTGTGGGCTCCATCCGGTCGAGCAACGCCCGTACCGTCGGGCGGACTTCGCGCTGGGGCCGCGGTGCGACCGCGCACAGGAAGTGGCCCTCCTCCGCCTTGAGGAGATTGCGCAGGTGCAGCCGCTCCTCCAGGGGCATCCGCAGCGCGTCGCAGAGCGCCCCGAGCACCTGCGGTGACGGATGGCGGTCCCTGCCCTGCTCCAGGCGGGCCAGGTACTCCACGCTGATGTCCGCGAGCATCGCCAGCTCGGAGCGGCGCAGCCCGGGGGTGCGGCGGCGCGCACCCTCGGGCAGCCCGACCTCGGCCGGGGTGACGGCCTCGCGGCGGGCGCGCAGGAAGGCGCCGAGTGCGTTGTCGCTCATCCGTCGATCGTACGAGGGGCACGGCGCCCGAGGGTGGCCCTGTCACTACCTGCCTGGGCCCTCAGGGTGGCCCTGTCACTACCAGCCTGGGCTCGGCCTCCCTGCGGCCCTTGCGGACCGGCACGGTGGAGCCATGACTTCAGAGACCACTGCCACCGCTGCCACCACCGCCCTCCCGCTCACCGCCGGCCGCTGGGCCTTCGACCCCTTCCACTCGGCCGTCGGCTTCACGATCCGCCACCTCGGCATCTCCAAGGTGCGCGGTCGTTTCGACAAGCTGGACGCGTCGCTCGTCGTGGGCGAGACCCTCGCCGACTCCTCGATCACCGCGACGGTGGAGCTCGCCTCCGTCAACACGGGCAACGCGGACCGTGACGCGCACGTCCGCGCCTCGGATCTCCTCGATGTCGCCAGCCGCCCCACCATGAGCTTCCGCTCGACGCGGCTGGCGGGCGCCGGCGAGGACTGGACGATGGAGGGCGAGCTGACCATCGGCGAAGTCACCCGGCCCGTCACCTTCGCCGTGGAGTTCGGCGGCGTCGTGGACGTTCCGCACGACGGCAGCAAGCACGCCGGGTTCGAGGCGACGGGGGAGATCCGGCGCAGCGAGTACGGGCTGACCTTCGCCCCCGGGCTGCTCGGCGAGGTGGTGAAGATCCACCTCGACGTGCAGTTCATCGCTCCGAAGTAGAGCTTGGAATCGCCGCAAGTGGAGCCTGAAGAGGGCGGGTCGGGACCGGAGGGGACGCCGGTCCCGACCCGCCCTCGTCGATGTCAGTGGCCGTCGTTACGCTGCGCGGCATGATCTTCAATCGCAAGGGGCGGGGGCGGCTCCTCGAAGCCGTATCGGACTTCGAGGCCGCCGTGCGCGGGCAGGACGCCGACCGCGCGGAGCAGGCGTTCGGCGCCCTGCACGAGCACTTCGGGGAAGCCGGGGATCAGGAAGTCCAGGAGGCCGGCGCCCGCCTGGCCGCCCTGCTGATGGACGTGCCGCCGGGGCCGCGCGGCACGGTCGCCGTGATCGTGGGCGCCTGTGTGGAGCGCGGCGCCGACGCCGGGCCGTGCGCGCCCGCCGTCTTCGAGGGACTGCTCGACGCCGTGCGCGGGGCGGGCGAGTTCTGCGAGCGGTGGGCGGCGACCGGGGGAGGCGAGCTGCCCGACCCGGAGAGCTCCGACGTGGACGACGCCCTGCTCGAACGGGTCGGCCCGCAGGCGGCCATGGCCTGGTGGACGCTGCAGCAGTGGGAGATGGCCTCGGTGGCCATGCTCAACCACCCGGGCGTGCGCACCTCGCTCGACCCGGCTCTGCGCGGCGAGGTGCTCGCCTTGCTCCGCCCGGTCGAGGAGGCGTCCGGACACGACTTCAAGTGCCTCACGTACGCACTGACGGTCCTCGACGAAGAGCCGCTCGTCGCCTTGGACCGCGCGAGCGGCAGGGGCTATGCGCTGCGCATGAGCGGCATCGGCGACAACTTCCAGCTGCACACGCTGCTCGCCCGTGTCCTCGCGGGCGGCGGCCATGTGGACGCGTACGTCCCCTCGGCCCAGGAGGCGGCCGTGTGCCGGGACGCGCCCGGCCAGGTGCCGACCACCGGCTCCTTCAACCTGGTGGCCGCGGACGGCAGTTGGATCTGGAACGAGGGCGCGCCGGTGGACATACCCGTGGTCGACGGCGCCCGGCTGCTCGTGCTCGACCCGCCGCCCTACCCGCGCGGCTGGCCGGCCGGGCGGTTCTTTCCCGGCATGCAGGGCGATCTGGTCCTGGAGCGTGTCCTCACCGACGAGGAGACGGCCCGCTGGTTCGCCCACGTGGCGCCGGCGAAGTCGCCCGGAGCGGCCGTCTGACGTCCCCGATCCGTGGATCGGGGGACTACCTCCCCAGCCGGGCCGCGAGATAGCTCGCGGTCCGGCTTCCGTCCGCCTTCGCCACCTCGGCCGGCGGCCCGGCCGCCACGATCCGGCCGCCGTCCGCGCCGCCGCCGGGCCCCAGATCGATGACCCAGTCCGCGCCCGCCACCACATCCATGTCGTGCTCGACCACGATCACCGAGTGCCCGGCGTCGACCAGACCGTGCAACTGCCGCATCAGCACCTCGACATCGGCCGGGTGCAGTCCGGTCGTCGGCTCGTCGAGCAGATACAGCGTGTGCCCGCGCCTCGTGCGCTGAAGCTCGGTCGCCAGCTTGATCCGCTGTGCCTCACCGCCGGACAGCTCCGTCGCGGGCTGTCCGAGGCGCAGATGCCCGAGTCCCACATCGAGCAGCGTCCCGAGCGAGCGTGCGGCGGCGGGGATCTCCGCGAGAAACTCGGCGGCCGCTTCTACGGACAGGTCGAGCACCTCGGCGATCGAACGGCCGCGGTACGTGACCTGGAGCGTCTCGGGGTTGTAGCGGGCGCCGTGGCAGTCCGGGCAGGGCGAGTACGTACTGGGCAGGAACAGCAGCTCCACCGAGACGAAGCCCTCGCCCTGGCAGGTCTCGCACCGTCCCCCGGCCACATTGAACGAGAACCGCCCCGCCTTGTAGCCGCGCGCCCGCGCCTCGTCCGAGTCCGCGAAGACCTTCCGTACGACATCGAAGAGCCCGGTGTACGTGGCCAGATTCGAGCGCGGGGTACGGCCGATCGGCCGCTGGTCGACCTGGACGACGCGGTCCACGGCGCCGTCGATCCGCCCGGGGCCCGGCTCGCCCTCGACGAGCGGTGCGAGGGCGCCGCCGACCAGGGTGGACTTGCCGGAGCCGGAGACCCCGGTGACAGCGGTGAACACCCCGAGCGGGAACTCGGCGTCGACCCCGCGCAGATTGTGCCGCTCGACCCCGGCGAGCTTCAACCAGCCCTTGGGCGCCCGGAGTTCACGTACCGAAGCGTCTTCACGGGCGAACAGATAGCGCGCCGTCGCCGACTCGGTGACCCCTTTCAGCTCCGCGACCGGGCCGCTGTGCAGCACCCGGCCGCCGTGCTCGCCCGCGCCGGGGCCCACGTCGACCAGCCAGTCCGCCTCGCGTACGACATCGAGGTGGTGCTCGACGACGAACACCGAGTTCCCCGCGGTCTTCAGGCGGCGCAACACCGTGAGCAGCGCCTCGGTGTCCGCGGGGTGCAGCCCCGCCGAGGGTTCGTCGAGGACGTAGACGACGCCGAACAGGCCCGAGCGCAACTGCGTGGCCAGGCGCAGGCGTTGGAGTTCGCCCGCGGAGAGGGTGGGTGTGGGGCGGTCGAGGCTCAGGTAGCCGAGGCCCAGTTCGGTGACGACGGCGATCCGGCCGAGCAGGTCGGTGGTGAGGATGCGGACCGTTTCATCGCAGTGGTCCGCCGTCCCCAGGAGGGCGGCCAGGCGGTCGAGGGGGAACGCGGCGAGCTCCGCGATCGTCCGGCCGGCGAAGGTCACGGCGAGCGCTTCGGGCCGCAGCCGGCTCCCGCCGCAGCTCTCGCACGGAGTGCTCTCGAGGAAGCGTTCGGCTTTGCCGCGCAGGGTCTGGCTCTTGGACTCCGCGAAGGTCTTCATCACATAGCGCCGGGCGCTCATGTACGTGCCCTGGTACGGGCGTTGGATGCGCTCGGCCTCCCGCACCGGATGCACCGTGACGACCGGCTGCTCGTCCGTGAACAGGATCCAGTCGCGGTCCGCCTGCGTCAGCTCCCGCCACGGCCGGTCCACGTCATGGCCGAGCGCGTCCAGGATGTCGCGCAGGTTCTTGCCCTGCCACGCACCCGGCCAGGCGGCGATCGCGCCTTCGCGGATCGACAGCGAGGGATCGGGGACGAGCAGCGCCTCGGTGGTGCGGTGGACGCGGCCCAGGCCGTGGCAGGCGGGGCAGGCGCCGGCGGTGGTGTTCGGCGAGAAGGCGTCGGAGTCGAGCCGCTCGGCGCCGGGCGGGTAGTCGCCCGCGCGGGAGAAGAGCATCCGCAGCGAGTTGGACAGGGTGGTGACGGTGCCCACGCTGGAGCGCGAGGTGGGCGTCGTACGGCGCTGCTGGAGGGAGACCGCCGGGGGCAGGCCGGTGATCTCGCCGACCTTCGGGGCGCCGATCTGGTGGATCAGCCGGCGGGCGTACGGGGCGACCGACTCGAAGTAGCGGCGCTGGGCCTCCGCGTACACGGTGCCGAACGCGAGGGAGGACTTCCCCGAACCGGATACGCCGGTGAAGACGACCAGCTGATCGCGGGGGATGTCGACGTCGACGGCTCGCAGGTTGTGTTCGCGGGCGCCGCGGATACGGATGTGGGGGGCCTGCATGCGGGGTGCTCCTGGGGGTGGGCTGGCCCTATTGTCCCAGGTCGGGAGAGTGTGGCCGTGCGGTCATGGGTGGGCCGGCGGGCGCGGGCCGGCCATGCGCCCCAGGCGGGCGAAGGAGTCAAGGAGCTCCGCCCTGTCGTACGTCGACGTGGTCACCAGCACCTCGTCCGCCCCCGTAGCCGTGATCACGTCCGCCAGGGCCGCGGACACCTCGGCCTCCGTGCCGTACAGCTTTCCCTCCAGCCCCGACTCGAACAGCTCGCGCTCCTTGGCCGTCATGCCCCGCGCCAGCGTCTCCGCGGCCGGTTCCAGCGCCGGGAAGACGCCACGGGTGCGCGAGTACGCCATCGACCACGCCTCCGGAATCAGCAGCCGCCGCGCCGCTTCCGTCGTCTCGCCGACCGCCACCTCGCCCGCGATCACCACATATGGCTCGTCCGCCCACACCGACGGCTTGAAGCCGTCCCGGTAGCGCCCGATCGCCTCCACCATCCGCGAGCGTCCCCGCAGATCCCCGATCACCAGCGGCAGCCCGGCGTCCGCCGCGATCTGTGCGCCCTCGCCCATGGCCAGGACGAACGGCGGGATCCGCCGGCCCTCCGCCGGATACGCGTGGACCTGGGGGTGGGCGGTCTGCGTACCCGTGAGATAGCCGAGCAGCACCTCCAGCTGTCCGGCGAAGTCCTCCGCGTCGTCCTTGTCGTGGCCCAGCGCCTTGCGCACCCCGCCCGTGAACCCGACGCTGCGGCCGAGCCCCATGTCGATCCGGCCGGGGAACAGCGCGTCGAGGACCCCGAACTGCTCGGCCACGACCAGGGGTTGGTGATTCGGCAGCATGACGCCGCCCGTGCCCACCCGGATCGTGGTGGTCGCCGCCGCGACCGCCGCCGCGAGGACGGTCGGCGCCGAACCCGCGACACCGGGCACGCTGTGGTGCTCCGACACCCAGAAACGGTGAAAGGCACCGAGCGCCTCCACGTCCTGCGCGAACCGCACCGTGTCCCGCAGCGACCGCGCGGGATCGTGGCCCGTGCGCGTACGGGAGCGGTCGAGCACCGAGATCGGGGTCCGGGCGAGAACTGAGGCTGCGTCGGCGGAAGTCACGTCCCGTACAACACCCGGGAGCGCTCAGGATTCCCTGGTTAGGGTGGGTGCCATGGACGCCGTTCGCCGCCCGGTCGCCGTGTTCGACCTGGACAACACCCTCGCCGACACCGCACACCGGCAGCGTTTCCTGGAGCGCAAGCCCCGCGACTGGACCGGATTCTTCGCCGCGGCGCCCCAGGACCCGCCCCTCGCGCGCGGCATCGAGCTGGTCCTGAAGAGCGCCGAGGAGTGCGAGATCCAGTACCTCACGGGCCGCCCCGAGCGCTGCCGCGCGGACACCGAGGAGTGGCTGGCCCGGCACGGGCTGCCCGAAGGCCGGATGCACATGCGGCGCGACAGCGACCGCAGGCCGGCCCGCATCACCAAACTGGAGGTGCTGCGCAGGCTGGCCCGCGGCCGTGAGGTGCGGATGCTCGTGGACGACGACGAGCTCGTGTGCGACGCCGCGGAACGCGCCGGTTTCAAGGTCGTACGGGCCCGCTGGGCGGCTTCCTCGCAGGCGCTGAAGGAAGCGCAGGAGACCGAGGGCCGCACGTAGGGCGCCCAGGCGCCTGCTACTCGTCGTCCTCCAGCCGGAAGCCGACCTTCAGACCCACCTGGAAGTGGGCGATCTCGCCGTTCTCGATATGGCCGCGCACCTGGGTCACCTCGAACCAGTCCAGTGCCCTCAGGGTCTGTCCGGCGCGCGCGATCCCGTTGCGGATGGCCTGGTCGACGCCCTCGGTCGAGGTGCCGACGATCTCCGTGACGCGGTACGTGTGGTCCGACATGGCGGTCGCACTCCTTCAGGTGGTCACTCGGTCACTCCACGGTGCCGTACGCGGCCCGGCCGCGCGAGACGGCGGACGCGGGCCGGGCGCGTCACCGTGTCACGTGCTGAGAACGTGCTGTGTCACGTAGTGAGAATTCGAACGTCAGCCCCTTGACCGACGCATTGGTACACACCAAACTCCAGGGCCACACCCGTACAAGCGTCGAAGCCGCTTACCCCCACGTCGGGCCCTCCTCCATGTCCCTGCACTGAAGGTGAGCCGCGTGAAGCACCGCACCCTCGCTCTGCCCCTGTCCGTCCTGACACTGACCGCGCTCACGGGCTGCGGAGGCATGTCGCTCGAAGGGTCGCAGGAGCGCGAAACGGTCACGGTGTGGCTGATGCAGAACAGCACCTCGAAAGGCTTCCTGAAGAAGTTCGAGCAGGAGTACGAGGCCGAACACGGTGACGTGGAGCTGGACATACAGATCCAGGAGTGGACGGGCATCGGCGACAAGGTCAACAACGCCCTGGAGAGCGACGAGGCGAGCGCACCCGATGTGATCGAGGTCGGCAATACGCAGGTGGCGCAGTACGTCGACCAGGGCGGGGTGCTCGACCTGTCCCTGGAGTCGGCGCGCGACCTGGGCATGGAGGACTGGGTGCAGGGTCTCGCCGAGCCCGGCTCCGTCGACGGGGCCCAGTTCGGCATCCCCTGGTACGCGGCGAACCGGGTCGTCCTCTACAACAAGGACCTGTTCGCCGCCGCGGGCATCAAGAAGCCGCCACGGGACCGGGAGGAGTGGCTCTCGCAGACGGAGCAGCTCAACTCCGGTTCCCGGCAGGGGATCTACCTCGCCGGACAGGACTGGTACACGCTCGCCGGTTTCATCTGGGAGGAGGGCGGCGAGCTCGCGGTGGACAAGGACGGCGTGTGGAGCGGCGCCCTGGACAGCCCCGGGGCGCTGGCCGGAATGGACTTCTACGCGCGGCTCCAGGCACTCGGCCGGGGACCGAAGGACGCGGACGAGCAGACGCCGCCGCAGACCGATGTGTTCGCCAAGGGGCAGGTCGCGCAGATCGTCACCGTGCCGGGCGCGGCGAAACTGATCGAGGAGGCCAACCCCGAACTCGCCGGGAAGATCGGCTACTTCCCCGTACCCGGCAAGCAGGCGGGACGGCCGGGCCGGGTGTTCACCGGCGGTTCGGACCTGGTCATCCCCGAGCGCACCGACCAGAAATGGGCGGCGTTGAACGTGATCAAGGAGCTGGCCGGTGAGCGCTGGCAGAAGGAGCTGGCCACGACGATGGACTACGTTCCCAACAAGACCACGCTCGCCTCGGTGGTCGACGGGAAGCCGGGCGTCGCCGCGATGGCCGCGGGTGCGGCCCGCGGCCGGGCGACGCCCAACTCCCCGCTCTGGGCGGCCGTGGAGGCCAACAATCCGATCAAGCGCTACATGACGGAGGTCCTGACCGGCGCGGATCCGGCGCAGGAGGCACGCAAGGCCTCGCGGCAGATCACGGAGCTGCTGGACGTGCGAGGGGAGTAGGGCGAGCGGGTGCGACGGGCGGCGGAAGAAATCCGTTGCCCGGCCGACCGTCGCCCCAGAAGGATGCGGGGGGACGCAACACCGCACCACCACGGGGGATTTCCGTCATGAGCGCACGCCTGCGCCAACTCGCCAAGGCGACCGAGGCCATCGTCGAAGCCGGCGAGTACACCGCACCGAGCGGACGCACGGTCGAACTCGCGTACCGGATCGCGGCCGCACGCTCCGGTACGCGACTGCACGGCCCCGACCCGGTGGAGTGCACCGTCGACGCCACCCGCCCGACCGGCTTCGAGGTCACCCCGGAAGGCAGCACCCAGGCGGCCCGCCGGCTCGTGGCCGAGGCCCGCGAGCCCGTGGCCGTCCTCAACTTCGCCTCCGCCCGCAACCCCGGCGGCGGCTTCCTCAACGGGGCCCAGGCCCAGGAGGAGGCGCTGTGCCGCGCCTCCGCCCTGTACACCTGTCTGCGCGAAGTCCCCGAGTTCTACGCGCACCACCGCGCCCACCGCGACGCCTTCTACACGGACCGGGTCATCCACGCGCCCGCGGTCCCGGTGTTCCGCGACGACAGCGGCCGGCTCCTCGAAGAGCCGTCGGACATCGGCTTTCTGACCTCGCCCGCCCCCAACGCGGGAGTGATCCGCCGCAGTCAGCCCGACGAGGCGCACCGCATCGGGCCGGCGCTCGCGGCCCGGGCCGAACGCGTCCTGGAGACGGCCGTCGCGCACGGCTACCGGCACCTGGTCCTCGGGGCCTGGGGCTGCGGTGTGTTCCAGAACGATCCGGCCCAAGTGGCCGGTGCCTTCCGTACGTTGCTCACGGACGAAGGGCGCTTCGCCGGGCACTTCCGGCGCGTGGTGTTCGGCGTGCTCGACCGCCAGGGCGGCGCGACCCGCGCGGCCTTCGAGCACGCCTTCCCGACGTCCTAGGACAGGCCCTGGCCGTCAGCTCCACCCGTACCGCTCGCGCAGTTTCAGCGTCACCAGGTTGAACCGCCCCCGGTCGAGCGCACACGCCTCGCGCCGCATACCGCGTTCGTGGATGCGCAGGACCCGGTCCAGGTCCACCCAGGAGTCACGGCCCGAGCTGTCCCAGGGGCCGCTGCCGAGTGCGACCCACTCCCGGTCCTGGTCGTGGCGCTTGCTGGACAGCTGGATGCCGAGCAGCGTGCCGGCCGCCTCCCGGGCCACGATCAGGACCGGACGGTCCTTGCCGCGGCCGTCGTTCTCCTCGTAGGGCACCCAGGTCCACACGATCTCCCCGGGATCGGGGTCGCCGTCGTGCGCGGGCGCGTACTCCATGTGGACGGCACCCACCTCGTGCGGCTCGGCCTCGGCCGTCGCATGCGGTCCGCCGCGCCCCGGTACCAAGGCCTGCCCGGCCGCCTGCTGCTCCGTCATCCCTGCTCCACCCTCCATACGCTCCGGTGGGGTCACGTTAGGGCCTGTCCGGAGCAGCCCGCAGCGCGGGGGCCCGGCAGGAACCGCAGGCTCGCCCCATGTCAGCCCGTAGCGTCATCGTCGCCGCAGCCCTCGCCCTCACCCTCGCCGCCGCACCCCACCCGGACGTCGCAGGACCGTCCGGCGCCGACCAGGAAGCGGCCCCTGCGCCGCGTACCGTCTCCGGCTGGCTGCCGTACTGGGACCAGGAGTCCGCGTACCGCACCGCCCTGCGCCACCGGGACCAGCTGCACACCGTCAGCCCGTTCTGGTACGAGGCGAAGGACGACGGCCGGGTGGCGCCCCACATGGGCGCGGGCGACAAACGGGTGATCGACGGACTGCACAAGGCCGGCATCAAGGTGGTGCCCACCGTGCACGAACGCCTCGGCCCCGGCCGGCTCGCCGCCCTCGTCACCGACCCGAAGCGCCGCGCCCGCCATATCGAGGCGCTGATGACGACCGTGCGCAGCCGTGCGTACGACGGGCTCGACATCGACTACGAGACCCACGCGCCCAGCCCGGACGACACCTACCCACAAGTGCGCGCCGGATACGCCGAGTTCATCACCGCCCTGTGCCGGCGGCTGCACGCCGAGCGCAAGCAGTGCATCACCACGGTCTCCCCGCAGGCCCGCGGGAACGGCCGGATCTGGGACTACCGGCGGCTCGGTGCCGCGAGCGACCGGCTGCGGATCATGGCGTACAACCTGCACTGGGCCGGCGGGAAACCGGGGCCCGTCTCCTCTCCCGACTGGTACGAGGACATCCTGAAGCACGCCACGCGCCTCGTGCCCCGGGCGAAGATCGAGATGGCCCTGCCCGCGTTCGGCTGGGATTGGGCGGCCACCGGCAAACCGGCGCGCGCCCGCGCCGTCACCTGGCAGTCCGCGGAGGAGCTGCGGCGCAAGAAGGGCGCCCGCTATCACCTCGACCCGGAGTCGAAGACGCCGCACTTCTCGTACATGGAAGGCAAGCAGCGCCGCGTCGTCTGGTACCAGGACGCGCGCGGCACCGCGGCGCATCTGCCGGTGCTGCGCAAATACGGGGTGCGCCATACGGGGCTGTGGGCGCTGAACTTCGAGGACCCCGCGCTGTGGCGGACGCTGGCCCGGGGGTGAGACCGGGCCAGGCTGTGGCGGACGCCGGCCCGGGGTGAGACCGGGCCAACGGCCGCGTGGGCGTGGTCAGTCCGCCTTCTTCGCCTCCTCGTCGAGGGCGACCGGTTCCGCCGCGGGCTGCTGAGCCGGCACGCTCCCGTTGACGAGGCCGCCGAGGCGGCCGTCCCCGTTCACCTGCCCGTTCCCGTTCATCGCGGACATCAGCTGCCGCGCGAGGCCGAGCCCGGTGCCGCCCATCGTGAGCGCCTTGGCGAGCAGGTCGCTCATCCCGTCCGCCCCGTTGAGCACCACCATGTTGTCCACCGAGTCGAAGGCACCCGCGCCCGCCCGGACGATCTCCGGCCAGTTCTCGGCGAGTTGCTGGGCGATCACCGCTTCCTGGTTCGTGGCGAGCGCGTCCGCGCGCGCCTTGATCGCATCGGCCTCGGCCAGCCCCCTGGCCCGTACCGCGGCCGCCGCGGCGAGACCGCGTGCCTCGGCCGCGGCGGCGTCCGCCTGACCGGTCACGCGGGTCGCCGAGGCATCGGCGGCGCTGGCCAGTTCGGTCTCCTTGGCCTGCGCCTCGGCAGCCGAGACCCGGGCGTCGCGTGCGGCCTCGGCGATCGTGCGGGTCTCATAGGCCCTGGCGTCCGCGGGCTTGCGGACGTCCGCCTGGAGCTGCTGCTCCCTGCGCCGCGCCTCCAGCTCGGCGACCCGCGTCTCCTGCACCACGACCTCCTGCCGTGATGCCGCCTCGGCGAGCGGACCCGCCTGCGCCGACTCGGCGCTCGCCCGGTCCCGTTCGGCCTTGTAACCGGCCTGCAGGATCTCGCTGTCCCGGGTGGCCTCCGCCATCCGCGCCTGGGCCTGCTGCTCCGCCTCGGTGGCCCGCCGGTTGGCCTCCGCCTGCGCGATCCGCGCGTCCCGCTGGACGGCCGCCGCGTGCGGCATCGCGAGGTTCTGGATATAGCCCGTCGGGTCCTCGATCTCATGGATCTGCAGCGAGTCCACGATGAGACCCAGCTTCTCCATCTCCGTCCCGCACGCGGCCCGGGTCTGCCCCGTCAGCTTGTCCCGGTCGCGGATCATGTCCTCGACCGTCAACCCGCCCACGATGGACCGCAGATGGCCCGCGAACACGTTGTGCACGCGCTCGGCCATCAGCCGCTGCTGGTCGAGGAAACGCCGGGCCGCGTTGGCGATCGACACGAAGTCGTCGCCGACCTTGAAGATCACCACGCCGCGGACCTTCAGCGGAATGCCCTGGTGGGTGACGCAGTCCACGGACAGTTCGGTCTCGTTGAGATCGAGCGAGAGCCGCCGTACGGCCTGCACCCCGGGCGTGACGAGCGTGCCGCGCCCGGTGACGATCCGGAAGCCCATGCCTTCGCCGAGACCCTCGGTACGGTGTTTCGAACCGGAGATGACCAGCGCCTCATTGGGTTCGGCGACCCGCCACATGGCTTTGAACAGGCCCACGACGACGATCAGACCGCCGATCGCAAGCCCCACGATGATGCCGACAGACATCGGCAACCCCCCTTGTCCACGACGCCGGCCGGCGTCGTGTGGGGAGTGTCCTGCCGGCCAGGGCAGGGGTGAAGGCACTGAGGACTTCTTGTTGCGATCCTGACGACAGCGGACGCCGGCCCGTCAACTTCCGTATGCCGCCTGGACATACACGGTCCTCGGCGGCTGGTACTCGACGACCATCACCACCGTCCCGGTGTCGATCCGGTCCTTCGCCGAGGCGGGATACGCGAGGAAGTGCTCGGCGCCGCCACGGATCCGCACGATCACCTCGCCGACGAGTCCGGGCCCGACCGTGCCGGTCACCCGTCCCGTCAGGCCCACCATCGACACATCGTCCACGCATTCACTGTACGTCTCAACTGGGCGTTGCCGGAGGGGTGTTCACGTTCACGTGGACACCCCCGCGCCCGGTGGTCACGCAGCCGTGGCTTCGCCGGGCCACTGCTCGTACCACTTCAGCTCGTGCTCCAACTGCGCCGCCAGCGAGATCAGCAGCGGTTCGCTGTTCGCCGGACCCAGCAGCTGCGCCCCGAGCGGCAGGCCGTCGGAGCCGAAGCCGGCGGGCACGTTCACCCCCGGCCAGCCGAGGACGTTCCAGGTCCATGCGTACGGGCAGGCCGCGATCATCGCCTGGTCGGTGCGGGGCCCGTTCAGCCGCGCGATGGTGTCGATCCTCGGCGGTCCGGTGGCGGTCGTCGGCGCCAGGATCACGTCGTACGTGGAGAAGAGCGCGCCCACCCGCCGGTGCAGCCGGGCCTCCGCCTTGCGCGCGGCCCGCAGTGGCGCCCCGCGGAGCAGCCGCCCGAGCCGGGCCGCCTCGAGGGTGCGCGGATCGAGCAGGGACGGATCCGGCACCCGCTCCACCCACTCGGCGATCCCCGCGGTGCCGCGCGGCACGAAGGTGAGACCGATCCGCCCGTACGAGGGGTCCGCGGCCTCGACGGTGTGGCCGAGCCCCGCCAGCCGCTCGGCGAGCGCGGTCACGGCCTTGCGCACGTCAGGGTGCAGCCGCTTGGGCGTGGCGGTGAACGGCATCTTCAGCGAGAGCGCGATCCGCAGCCGCCCGGGCTCGCGCTCGGCCGCCTGCGCGGCACGGATCGCGGGCGGCTTGTGCAGATCGCCTTCGTGGCTGCCGCTCGCGCAGTCGAGCAGCAGTGCCGCGTCCGCGACGGTGCGGGCCAGGGTGCCGTTGACGGTGATGCCCTGGAAGGCCTCGGCGTCCGGCCAGGAGGAGATCCGGCCGCGCTGCGGCTTGATCCCGACGAGATGCGTCCACGCGGCCGGGATCCGCACCGATCCCGCACCGTCCGAGCCGAGCGCCGCCGGCACCAGGCCCGCGGCGACTGCGGCCGCGGAACCACCCGACGAACCGCCCGGCGTACGCCCGGTGTCCCACGGATTACGGGTGTTGCCGAACGCAGGGCCCTCGGTGAACGGCCACTGGCCGAGCTCGCAGGTGTTGGCCTTGCCCACGATCACGGCACCGGCCGCCCGCAGCCGCCGTACCGCCTCCGCGTCCCGCTCCTTGGCGGGGAAGTCGCCCGGGCACCCGAACGCGGTCGGCTCCCCGGCCACGTCCATGTCGTCCTTCACCGCGACCGGGACCCCGAGCAACGGCAGCCGCTCACCGTCCGCGAGCCGCCGGTCGGCCTCGCGCGCTTCGTCGAGCGCGGCCTCTCCCCGCACCCGGCGAAAGGCGTTCAGCGAGGACTGGGTGGCCTCGATCCGGGCCAGACTCTCCTCGACCAGGGCGACGGACGAGGTCTCCCCGGCGGCCAGGGCCCGGGCGGTCTCGGCCAGGCCTGCGCTGCGGGCGGGTGTCATGGGCCACCTCGGGATCGGCTGCGGGTACGCGGCACGTTACCGGCTGGTAAGGGTGTGCGGTAAGGGGTGCGGCAAAGCCGTCTGGAAGGATGCTGCACGTCATGGTGCAGATTCCGAAGCAGGCGGGACAGCCGCCCATCGAGAGCGAGGAAGCGCAGGGGCCACGGCCGGTACCGACCAGCGCCGATGTGGCCCGGCTCGCCGGTGTGTCACGTGCGACGGTCTCGTACGTCCTGAACAACACCTCCTCCGTACGCATCAGCGAACCCACCCGCCATCGCGTCCGGGCCGCGGCCGAAGAGCTCGGCTATGTGCCGCACGCCGCCGCGCGCAGCCTGCGCGCCGGGCACTCGCGCATGGTCCTGATGCCCGCCTCGCACGTCCCGGTCGGCCCGCTGTTCAGCCACTTCCAGTACGAACTTCAGTGGGCGCTGCGCCGGCTCGACTACACCGTCGTGCAGTACGGCAGCGTCGGCATGGGCGGCGACGAGGCCGCCCGGGCCTGGGCGGAACTGCGGCCGGTGGCCGTGTTCGTACCGGGCACGCTCGAGCCGGGGCAGGTCGAGGTCCTCAAGCGGGCCGGCGCCAAGGCCGTGGTCACGCTGGGGTCCGAGCGGGTCGAGGGCGCGCATGCGCTGCTCATGGACCATCGCGAGGTCGGCCACTGTGCGGGGGCGCATCTGGTGGAGCGCGGGCGGCGCCGTATCGGCGTCGTGGTGCCCGAGGAGACCGGTCTGCAGGTGTTCTCCGAACCGCGCCTGGCGGGCGTACGGGCGGCGGCCGAACCGGCCGGCGCGCAGGTCGTACCGCTGCCGCTGGCCTACACGGAGGAGTCGGCGGCCGAACTGGCCGCGCGCTGGCGGGAGTCGGGCCTGGACGCGGTGTTCGCGTACAACGACGAATACGCGATGCTTCTGATGCGCGCGTTGCAGGACGCGGGCATCGCGGTGCCCGAGGAGACCTCCGTGATCGGCGCGGACGATCTGCTGCTCGGCAAGCTCATCCGCCCGCGGCTGAGCACCGTCCGTCTCGAGATGCCCTCCGGTCAGCTGCTCGCCGAACTGGTCGACCGCGTCGTGCGCGCGCCGGGCGCCGAGCCCGAGGTGCACGATCTGCTTGCGGCTTCGATGGTGGTGCGGGAGTCGAGTTGAGCGGGCACCGGGGTCGCGGGAGTCGCAGTTGAGCGCGCACTGGGGTCGCGGGAATCGCAGCTGAGCGCGCACCAGAGGCGCGGTAGCCGACCTGCGCGCGTGCCCGCACGCCGCGAAATTCGATCGCCCCGGCCGGACCGAGCCGTTACCCTCGCCGTCGCCGGCAGGTGGATCACCCCGCCGGCCCGAAGCCACAACAAAGGGGGCGGGCCATGGAGTTCGCGCACGCGAGGACCGACCGCCTGGGCATGCTGCTCGACCAGTTCGACAAGGCACGGGAGATGGCCGAGGTCCGGCTGACCGGGCTCACGGACGACGAGTACCTCTGGGAACCGGCCGCCGACTGCTGGTCGCTGCGCCCCCGCGGCGAGGCGAGGACGCCGCGGGCGTTCGGGCCGGGGGAGTGGCTCCTCGACCTCGGCAACCCGGATATCCCGGGCGGTGAGTACGCGGAGATCGGCCGGCAGATCGCCTCCGGGATGACGGTCGAGGAGATCGCCGAGGACTGGAGCGTGAGCTCCGCACGGGTCGAGGAGGTCCTCGCGCACACCGGCCCCGTACCGCCCGACAAAACCCCGGTCACCACCATCGCCTGGCGCCTGTGCCATCTCCACTACGAGTTCGCGGGCGGCTGGGAGTGGACCTTCGGCGAGCGCAAGCAGGACCCCAAGCTCATGGTCGACTTCACCCCCTCGGCCTCCCTCGCCCTCGAGCGCTTCTGGGAGACGGTCGGCCGCTGGCGCGACGCCGTCGAGGGCGTGAGCGAGGAGCAGCTGGACCAGGTCGGCTACTCGCAGTACCCGTACGGATCCGACCCCGACGACCCGTACATCACCGTCGTGTGGGGGACGAACTTCGAATTCATCCACCACATGGCCGAGATCGCGCTCCTGCGTGACCTGTGGCGGACTCGCGCCTGACGCCTCAGGCGGGCGCGGCGGTCGAATCACGTACCTGTAGCTGAACGGGGACCGCCTCCGGATCCACCGGTGCGGCCCCCTGCATCTGCCGCACCAGCGCTTCGCCCGCGAGCCGGGCGAGCAGCCCCCGGGGCACGCCCACCGTGGTCAGCGCGGGCGAGGAGTAGCGGGCCATCCCGATGTCGTCGAACCCGGTCACGGAGACGTCCTCGGGCACCCGCACCCCGAGGTCCTTGAACCGGGCCAGCGCCCCGAGCGCCACGAAGTCGTTGTACGCGACCACCGCACGCGTGCCGCCCTCCAGTGCCGCGGGCGCCGCCTCGTATCCGGCCTCCATGGTCGCGCCGCACGGGAGGGTGCGGAACGTGAGCCCGAAGTCCTCGGCGGCGCCGAGCGCGCGCAGCCGTTCGGCATTGGCCCAGGAGGCCTCAGGGCCGGCGAGATAGACCACCTCGCGGTGCCCGAGCTGCGCGAGGTGCCCGCAGACGGCGAGCATGCCGCGGAAGAAGTCCGCGGTGATGGTGTGCAGTTCGAGCCCGAGCAGCACACGGTTGGCGACGACCATCGGGTGGCCGCGGCGGGCCAGATCGGCCAGATCGGCGCGCGGCATCCGCGGCGAGCACAGCAGGATGCCGTCCGAGTGCCGGATCAGATCGTCCGCGAGCTCCCGCTCCTCGTACGGATCCTCGCCCGAGTCCATCACCAGGACCCGGCGCCCGCTGCCGCGCGCCACGTCGGAGAGGGCCTTGAGCATGTCGTGGAAGTACGGGTTGGCGAGATCGGGCACCAGGACGCCGATCGTTCCCGATCGCCCCCGCGCCAGTCCCTGCGCCGCCGCGTTCGGCCGGTAGCCGAGCTCCACGATCACCTGCCGCACGCGTTCCGCGAGCGCCGCGTCCACCGAGTCCACCCCGTTGACCACGCGCGAGACCGTCGAGATCGAGGCACCCGCGGCGCGCGCCACATCCCCGATGGTCGTCCGGCGCTGCCGATTGGAAGTCGCCACCCCTGTCACCCCCACCGTTCCCGCTGAGTCGGAGCGGGAAAGCCATTGCACTGCGCGCAAATTAGCAGGTGGGTGCAGTGGGGTCAGCGGGAGGTGAGTGACCGGTTCCCACAGGGCGCCGGTGCGTGGAGCGGAACGGTGAAGAGCAACTCCTCCACACCTACTCACAGTTGTGTATCGAACGTGTGCGGCAGACCATCCGATTCCCGTTCGACACGACTACGATGTTGCACGCTCAACCAGATGGGGGTGCGTTCGAGCAACGGTCGCGGCTTGCCCGGCTGCGCCGGATCGCGGACTCCTCTCCTGCGGCCACCGAACGGGCCGCGCTCTACACGGGACTTCCTCTGAGAAGCTGACGGCGCGTCCGCCGGCTTCTCGCGTCGCACAGTACGTCGACGCTTCGTCGACAGAACGGAGCCATGGCATGCCCCTGCTCGACCCCAAGACCTGGCAGTCCCGGCCGCTGGGCGGCGGTGAGCACGCGGTGACCGAGCCCGCCACCGGCGAAGAGCTCGCCACGGTGATGCTCGCTTCCCCCGAAGACGTGGCGAGCGCGACGGCCGCCGCGCGTGCCGCGCAGTCCGCCTGGGCGGCGACCCCGCACTTCGTACGCGCGGCGGTGCTGCGCAAGGCGGGCGACCTGTTCTCCGAGCACGCCGAAGAGCTCACCGAATGGCTGGTGCGCGAGTCCGGCTCCATACCGGGCAAGGCCGGTTTCGAGCTGCATGTCGCGGCCCAGGAGTGCTACGAGGCGGCCGCGCTCGCCTCCCGCCCCACGGGCGAGGTACTGACCAGCGAGGCCCCGCGTCTCTCGTACACCCGACGGGTCCCGGTCGGCGTCACGGGTGTGATCGCCCCGTTCAACGCACCCCTCATCCTGTCGATACGCTCCGTCGCCCCGGCGCTCGCGCTCGGCAACGCGGTGGTGCTCAAGCCCGATCCGCGTACGGCCGTGTGCGGCGGGCTCTTCCTGTCCGCGGTCCTCGCGGAGGCCGGACTGCCCGAGCACCTTCTGCACGTCCTGCCCGGCGGGCCCGAGGTCGGCCGCGCGCTCGTCGCCGACCCGCTGGTCCCCGTGATCTCCTTCACCGGCTCGACCGCGGCAGGACGCGCGGTCGGCGAGGCCGCGGGCCGCCACCTCAAGCGCGCGCACCTCGAACTCGGCGGCAACTCGGCCCTGATCGTCCTCGAGGACGCCGACCTCGACGCGGTGATCTCCACCGCGGCCTGGGGCTCCTTCTTCCACCAGGGCCAGATCTGCATGACCACCGGCCGCCACCTGGTGCACTCCTCCCTCTACGAGGAGTACGTCGAGCGCCTCGCGGCCAAGGCCGACTCGCTCGCCGTCGGCGACCCGCACCGCGCCCAGGTCCACCTCGGTCCGCTGATCGACTCCGGGCAGCTCACCAAGGTGCACGGCCTGGTCACCGCCAGCACCGGGCGCGGAGCGCGGCTCGCGGCGGGCGGCACCCACGAGGAGCTGTTCTACCGGCCGACGGTGCTCGCCGACGTCGACGAGTCCTCGCCCGCGTACGCCGAAGAGGTCTTCGGGCCGGTCGCGCCGGTGCGGTCCTTCGGCACGCTCGACGAGGCGGCGGCGCTCGCGGCGGACAGCGAGTACGGGCTCTCGCTCGGCATCGTCACCCGCGACACCGACCGCGGACTCGCCCTCGCGGACCGCATCCCGACCGGGATCGTGCACATCAACGACCAGACCGTGAACGACGAGGCGGTCGCCCCCTTCGGCGGCGTCGCGGCCTCCGGGACCGGGGCGCGGTTCGGCGGCGCGGCCAATATCGAGGCGTTCACGGACGTGCGGTGGACGACCGTGCGCGGGGATGTCGCGGGGTACCCGTTCTAGCCGTACGCGAAGGACCTGAGCATGCGCGAAGGGGCGCCGTTTCCCACGGAAACGGCGCCCCTTGCGTGTACTTCTCGGTCCGCGTACTGCGGCCGACCGTTCTGCCTACTGCGGCTGACCGTTCGCCCCGGCCTGGCCCGCCTGCTTGGCCTGCTCCTCGGCGACCTGCTTGCGGACCTCCTCCATGTCCACCTTGCGGGCCTGCCCGATCACGTCCTCGAGGGCCGACTCCGGCAGCGCACCGGGCTGCGCGAAGATCGCGACCTTGTCGCGGATGATCGCGAGCGTGGGGATCGACTGGATCCCGAAGGCGGCGGCCAGCTCCGGCTGCGCCTCGGTGTCGACCTTGCCGAAGACCAGGTCGTCATGGCGCTCCGAGGCACCCTCGTAGACCGGCCCGAACTGCTTGCACGGGCCGCACCAATCGGCCCAGAAGTCGATCAGGACGAACTCGTGCTCGGTGACGATCTCGTCGAAGTTTTCCTTGGTGAGTTCCAGGGTGCTCACGGTGTTTCCTACCATTTCGCCGACGGCTGGTGGCTGCCCCGCACAACTGCGGGAGTCTCCGGTCTATTCCGGGACGGATGTCGCTGACGAATCCGTGCCGGGTCGACTGCCCCTGTGGCCACGGACTACACCTGCCACCAGACTGGCATTCATGGCACAGGGACATGTGGAGACGACCGAATACGACGTGGTGGTCCTGGGCGCGGGCCCGGTGGGCGAGAACGTGGCCGATCGCGTACGGGCCGCGGGCCTGAGCTGCGCGGTGGTGGAGAGCGAACTGATCGGCGGCGAGTGCTCGTACTGGGCGTGCATGCCCAGCAAGGCGCTCCTTCGCCCGGTGATCGCCCGCTCCGACGCGCGCAAGGTGCCGGGCCTGAGCGCGGCGGTGCAGGGCCCGCTGGACGCCGCCGCGGTGCTCGCGAACCGGGACGCGTTCACGAGCCACTGGAAGGACGACGGCCAGGCGGCCTGGCTGGACGGCATCGGCGTCCGGATCTACCGCGGTCACGGCAGCCTCGACGGCACGCGCCGGGTCAAGGTCAAGGGTCCCGAGGGCGAGCGTCATGTGCTCACGGCCCGGCACGCCGTCGCGGTCTGCACCGGCACCCGTGCCGCGCTGCCCGATCTGCCGGGCCTGACCGGCGCCCGCGCCTGGACCAGCCGCGAGGCGACCAGCGCGCAGTCCGTGCCGGGGCGGCTGATCGTGGTCGGCGGGGGAGTGGTGGCGACCGAGATGGCCACCGCCTGGCAGGCGCTCGGTGCGCAGGTCACTCTGCTCGTACGGGGATCAGGTCTGCTGCCGAAGATGGAGCCGTTCTGCGGGGAGCTGGTCGCGGAGGCGCTGCGCGAGGCCGGCGCCGACGTCCGCACCGGCACCTCGGCCACGTCCGTCTCGCGCTCCGGCGACACGGTCACGGTGACCTTGGACGACGGCTCGACGCTCGAGGCCGAGGAACTGCTCATCGCGACCGGCCGCGCGCCGCGCACCGACGACATCGGCCTGGAGTCGGTGGGCATCACACCGGGCCGGTACCTCGACGTGGACGAGAGCTGCCGGGTGGTCGGCAGCGACTGGCTGTACGCGGTGGGCGACGCGAACGGGCGGGCGCTCCTCACCCACCAGGGCAAGTACCAGGCACGGATCGCGGGCGCCGCGATCGTGGCCCGCGCCCAGGGCGTCCCGCTCCTGGAGACGGACCGCTGGGGCGCCCACGCGGCCACCGCGGACCATGACGCGGTGACCCAGGTGGTCTTCACCGACCCCGAGGTCGCCTCCGTCGGCCCGTCCCTCGCCGAGGCGGAACGCTCCGGGCGCAAGGTCCGCGCCGTGGACTACGACATGGGCTCGGTCGCGGGCGCGTCCTTGTACGCCGAGGGCTACCGGGGCAAGGCCCGCATGCTGGTCGATCCCGACCGCGAGGTGCTCATCGGCGTGACGTTCGCCGGCCCGGGCGCGGGCGAACTGATCCAGGCGGCGGCGATCGCGGTGGCGGGCGAGGTCCCCATCGACCGCCTGTGGCACGCGGTGCCGGCGTATCCGACGATCAGCGAGGTGTGGCTGCGGTTGCTGGAGACGTACCGGGGCTGAGACGTTTCGTGACCGAGGCGCTCCGACCGACCGTGAGGCCGGTCAGAGCGCCTCGCGCTTCTGCAGCCAGGTCGTGGCGATCCAGCCGGGGGCGATCGGCAGCCAGAACGTCAGGAGACGGAAGAGGATCACGGCGGAGAACGCCGTCGAGCCGGTGATCCCGGTCGCGGCCGCGAGACCGCCGGAAAGGACCGCCTCCACCGCGCCCAGACCGCCGGGCGTCGGGACGAGGGATCCGGCGGTCTTGCCGATCAGGAAGACGACGGCGACGGTCGCGAACTGCACCGGCTTGTCGTCCTCGAAGGCGAGCACCGAGGCCCACAGCGCGAGGCTGCCCGCCAGCGGCAGCAGGAACGCCCCGCCCACGCCGAACGCGAGCCGCACCGGATCCCGGGCCAGTTCGAGCATCCGCGGACCGACATCGCTGAGGTACGGCTTCACACGGTCGAGTGCGAACTTCCTGAGCCGCGGCACGGTCGCGATCACCACGCCGATCAGCGCCACCGCGAGCAGCACCGTCACGATCACCGACGAGGGCGGCAGCTGCGAGCCCGTGGACGAACCCGACAGCGAACCGAAGAGCATCACCAGGAGCAGGAACGCGCCGAACATCGCGATCTGCGAGGCCGCCATACAGGTCACCGCCAGGCCGGAAGCCACTCCTGCCTTCTGCAGAAACCGGGTGTTGACCGCGAGCCCGCCCACCGCCGCCGGCGTCACCAGCGTGACGAAGGAGGCCGCGAGCTGGGCCAGCAACAGGCGGACGTAGTTGAGCCGCATGGGCACGAACCCGGCGAGGTTCATGGCGGCCGCCAGATACGTCACCGCCGCCCCGGCCAGCGCGAGCAGCGCCCAAGGCCAGGAGATCCCCTTGAACACCTCACCGATCGACTGCGAGGCGAACTGCCCGATGAGGAAGTACACGGCGACACAGCCGCCGAGCGCGGACAGGATCGTGCGCGGCTGCAGCCGCTCGTAGACCACGGCCTTCGCGGCCGGCGCCTCCGGCTGGAACGCGAGGATCTCCTTGCCCACCTGCTCGAGCACACCCTTGTTGCGGCGCAGCCGTGAACGGGTGGTCAGGCTCAGGCCCGCGGGCCGCAGCAGCGGCAGCACGGCGCCGAGGGTGGCGTCGCCGAGTACGGTCCGGGCGGTGCGCACGGCCCGCTCGGGGTCGGTCAGCAGGCCGAGCGTGACAAGGAGTTCCGCGTCGTCGAGCCGGTGCTGCAGCGCGGCCGCGGCGACCCCGCCCGCTTCGAGGCGGGTCAGCCACACCTTGCCGTCGTCGCCGACGAGAAACGCGTCGGCGGACATCCGCCGGTGGCTGATCTGGTGCTGGTGCAGATCCTCCGCGACCTGCCAGACCTTTTCGAGCAGAGCGTCGGTGAGCTCCTCGGGCGCGAGGCGGTCCAGGGTCCGGCCCGGCACATCCTCGTACGCGAAAAGCACCGCGTCGGCGTTGAGTTTGCGGACGGCGGCCAGGCGCGGGGTCCGGATCCCGCTGTGCCGCACGGCGAGGGCGAGCAGCGTGCGCTGCTCCACCAGATGCTGCAGGGACATCAGTCCCTGGCTCTGCGCGGGCCGCCGCAGCCGCAGCCGCTGATACAGCCGGTACGCGAGACCCGCCGTGATCCGGTCGCGGTCGAGCACGGTGACCGTGAACCGTTCGTCGGTGTCGGTGAACGCCTCGTAGCGCCGCGTACCGTCCCGTGCGTTGGCGATCCGCCGGCTGGTCACCGGCGGCAGGTCCGTCTCGGCGAGCGCGGCCGCGACATCCGCGTCTGTCGGCGACGGATCGGTCGTCCCGCGCAGCCAGCGCACCGCGAACGCGACGAGCCGGCCGAGCAGGAACGTCAGGAGCATGCCGGGCAGCGTGGCCGTGTTCCCGACGAGCGCGGCGAGCGCGGTGACGACCAGACCGCCCCAGGCGGCGTTGCGCAGCAGATACCGGTCGGCGAAGCCGACGACGGTGATGAACGCGACGACGGTGGCGATGTACAGATGCAGCGGCGCGATGTTCCCGCCGCCGCCGGGCCGCTGCGCGAGAGCGCGCTGCACCACGTCGGGCCCGGGCCCGAGCACATAGAGGTTGAGTCCGAGCGCCACGAGATACGCGATGAGCGCGGCGAGCACGCCATTGGTGACCAGCCGGGCCTCACCGCGGAACAGCCGCTCGACGGCCACGAACGCGGGCACCGCGGCCATCACCACACCGGCCGCGAAGACGATCGGCGCGAGCAGCAGATCCGGCACGGCCCGCTGCAGCACCGCGAGCCCGATCACGAGCACGAGCCCGGCCAGGGCGAGGATCATCCGGACCCGGTCCACCGGGCGCCGGGTCGGACCCCGGCGCCCGGAGGCGGCCCCGGGGCGTGCGGAGGCGACCCCGCGGTCCTTCGCGTCGCCGCTCAGCGTCACCAGTGTCAGCCGTCCGCCATGAACTGTGCTTTCCCGAGGTTCTCCGACCTCATGATCCTGGCACGCGGCCGCCCGGCGGAACCTGTGGTCTTAGCCCGCACGGGGCACGGTCCGCACGACCGTGCCCCGCTCCCGGAACCCCTCAGACCAGGCTCGCCCCGAGCGCCTCGGCGAGCCGCAGATGCCCGGCGGCCTCCTCGGCGCGGCCCTGCCGCTCCAAGGTGCGGCCGAGCATCAGGCGCGCGTAGTGCTCCACCGGGTCGAGGTCGAGCACGGCACGCAACTCGGCTTCGGCGCGGGTGAGTTGCGCGGAGTGGTAGTACGCGCGGGCCAGCAGCAGCCGGGGCGCGACCTGCTCCGGGACCTCCTCGACCAGCGAGCCGAGCACCCGGGCGGCGGCCGCGTAGTCCTTGGCCTCGAAGAACAGGCCGGCGCGCTCCCAGCGCTCGGTGGGGCTTCCCTGGGTGTAGTACGTGTGCGTCACGGGGTGACCTCCTTCGGGCGGGTCAACGGCAGCTGGTAGTTGAATATTCCACCAGTCGTACGTGGGGGTGTCCTCCGCTTGTACGGGGGCCCTCGGCGTACATGGGGAGGGCGCCGGCAGCCGACAGGTGCCCGCTCGACTAGCCTGAACCGCACGATGAACCGTCTGACCACGTCATGGGGCGCCTGCGACCTCACACGCCACCCCGTCGACCCCCGCGATCAGCTCCGCGCCTGGGACGCCTCCGACGAGTACCTGCTCGAGCACCTGGACGACGTCGGCCTCGACGGCCGCCGGATCGTCGTGCTCGGCGACCGCTGGGGAGCGCTCACCACCGCGCTCGCCTCGTACGCACCCGTCCAGATCACCGACTCCTGGCTCACACGCCAGGCCACCACGGAGAACCTGGCCCGCGCCGGCGCCACCGCGGGGGACCTGCTGACCACGCAGGACACGCCCCCGGCCCGTATCGACGTGCTGCTCGTCCGCGTGCCCAAGAGCCTCGCGCTCCTGGAGGACCAGCTGCACCGCCTCGCCCCCGCGCTGCACGCGCGGAGCGTGGTGATCGGCACGGGCATGGTCAAGGAGATCCACACCTCGACGCTCCAGCTCTTCGAGCGGATCGTCGGCCCGACGAAGACCTCCCTGGCCAAGAAGAAGGCCCGGCTGATCTTCGCGACGCCCGACCCGGACCTGTCGCGCGAGGCCGACCCCTGGCCGTACCGCTATCAACTGCCCACCGGAATCGGCCCGATGAGCGGCCGCGGCGTGACCAACCACGCGGGCATCTTCTGCGCCGACCGCCTCGACATCGGCACCCGCTTCCTCCTCGGCCACCTCCCGGACACAACGGGTGCCGCGCGCATCGTGGACCTCGGCTGCGGCAACGGCGTCGTCGGTACGGCGGCGGCGCTCGCGAACCCCGAGGCCGAGGTGGTCTTCACCGACGAGTCGTACCAGGCGGTCGCCTCCGCCGAAGCCACGTACCGGGAGAACGCCGAGGGGAAGGCGGAGTTCCTGGTGGGGGACGGCCTTGCCGGGCTGCCCGCGGGGAGCGTCGACCTGGTGCTCAACAACCCGCCGTTCCACAGCCATCAGGCCGTCACGGACTCCACCGCACGGCGGATGTTCGCCGACGCCCGCCGGGCGCTGCGGCCGGGCGGCGAGCTGTGGGTGGTCGGCAACCGGCACCTCGGGCACCACGTCTCGCTGCGGCGGATCTTCGGTAACTGCCGGATGGTCGCGGGCAACCCGAAGTTCGTCGTGCTGCGGGCGACCAAGCGCTGAGGCCGGGTCCGGGTGCTGCGCCGGGGGAGCGTGGGGCCGGACGGAGGGGCAACCTCCGCCCCCTGAGCGACTTTCCCGCACCCAACGGCTACCTTGAGCCGCATGAGCAATCTTGACCGTGAGGCAGCGCTGTCCGTGTGCGGCGGACGCGGATTCGTCGTGGCCGAGCCCGTACGCGAGCTCCTCACCCCGCGTACGGTGCGGCTCGGCGAGTCCACCGAAGTGCGGCGGCTGCTGCCCAACTTGGGACGCCGTATGGTCGGCGCCTGGTGCTTCGTCGACCACTACGGTCCCGACGACATCGCCGACGAGCCCGGGATGCAGGTGCCGCCGCATCCCCACATGGGTCTGCAGACCGTCAGCTGGCTGCACGACGGCGAGGTGCTGCACCGCGACTCCACCGGTTCGCTCGCCACGATCCGCCCGCGCGAACTCGGCCTGCAGACCACGGGATCGGCGATCAGCCACTCCGAGGAGACGCCCAAGTCCCACTCGCGTTTCCTGCACGGCGCCCAGCTGTGGACCGCGCTGCCCGACGGCGCCCGGCACGTGGACGCCCACTTCGAGCACCACACGGAGCTGCCGCAGCTCACGTCCGCCGGACTGACGGCGACGGTCATCCTCGGCACGCTCGACACGGCGACCTCGCCCGGCGCCACGTACTCACCGATCGTCGGCGCGGACCTGACGCTGACCCGCGGCACCGAAACATCGCTGCCCCTGGAGCCGGACTTCGAGTACGCGGTCCTCTCCATGTCCGGCGAGGTCCACGTGGACGCCGTCCCCGTCGTCCCGGGCTCGATGCTCTATCTCGGCTGCGGCCGCACCCAACTCCCGCTGCGCGCCGAGTCGGACGCCTCGATCATGCTCCTGGGCGGCGAGCCGTTCGAGGAGGAGATCATCATGTGGTGGAACTTCATCGGGCGTACCCAAGAGGATATCGCTCAGGCCCGTTCGGACTGGATGAACGGCGATCGGTTCGGTGAAGTGAAGGGCTATGACGGGGACCCAATCCCCGCGCCTGAGCTCCCGTCAGTGCCACTGAAGCCGCGGGGTCGGGTTCGCTGACCTGCGCATATGTCTGATCAGCCGGTGACGCACACTGTGAGGAAGTAGGGAGCCGCGCGCGGTGAGCGACGGTTGCTTGGAGCCCTTCTTCGAAGTGTCGAAGCCTCGAAGGAGATCAGCACGACGACCGCACCAGACAGTGTGCCCCTGCATGCCCTCGCCGAAGACAACCTCGCCGCGGCGAGTCCGGACCTGCTGCGCGCGATGGTCAAGACGTTCGCCGACGCGCTGTTGTCGGCGCAGGCCGACACCCACCTGCTGGCGTTCACCGCCTTTCCACGCGAGATCTGGCGGCAGATCTGGTCCAACAACCCACAGGAGCGGCTGAACAAGGAGATCCGCCGCCGGACCGACGTGGTCGGGAACTTCCCCGACCGCACCGCGGTGATCCGCCTGGTCGGCGCGGTCCTGGCCGAGCAGAACGACGAATGGTCCGAAGCCCGCCGCTACATGAGCCGCGAACTCCTTGCCAAGGCCCGCCTGAACCCGATCGACGGAGAAACCGACGATCTCGCCCTGCCGACCGAACACTGCATAATCTGAAAATGGATCACCGAGTGGCCGTCGATACACCACTCCAGCGGACGTGACCCGCCGCGACCGCAACACCGCAGAGCACGACGGCTGTTCGCCTGTGAATTTTCCTGACCGCCATAGAACCCGTGATGGCGAGCGAGCCCGTCCAGGGCTCGGCTTTCCTTCATCACAGGGAGCATCGGGGACTGCCCGGCCCGCATCCTCGCAAGTCCGAGGGGCAAGTCCTTCTCGAAGAGTGCGCCTCGGTAGGCATCGGGCACGCGGAGCCCGTTGATGTCAGCGCTCGGCGTCCCCGGACCGCGGCCGTCACTGCTCGCCGTACAGGAGCCCGTCTGCGAGGAGTTCGAGCAGACCAGTGCGCCGGCATTGCGCGAGGCGAGTCCGTCGAACGGACGGGACAGCTCGGCCTTCGCCGCGCGCTGACCGCAGCCCGACGACTGCCGCCAGTACTGCCACGGCTGCCACTCTCCCTATGTGCGGGGGCCGCATAAGTGGCGGGGCGCGTGCGGGGGCGTTTCCAGGAAGACGGCCCCGGGGGTCCGCAGCGCGTGCCACAGTTGGGCCAGGGGACGGCTCAGCAGGGGGAACAGGGCCATGGACATCGGCATCTCAATCGGCGCGGAAGCCGACGAGGCAGAGCTTCGTTCGCTGTACCAGTGGCTTCGGGACGACAGCCACGTACGGCGGTACGCCCGGGTGCGCCTCGACGAGAAGGAGCCTGCCCCCGGACATATGGGCGGCGACCTCGAGGGCATCCGGCTCATGCTCGAGAGCGGGTTCCAGCTGGCGAACTTCGTTCTCGCCTGGCTGGCCTGGCGGGGCTCGCGTCCCAAGCCGCCCGAGATCACCGTCGAGTCCGGCGGCGTGACGGTGACGCTTTCGGGCCAGGACGCCGCGACCGCCGAGCGGATCCTGGCGGCCCTGCGCACGGGCGCTCCCCCGGACCCCGACGGTCCATGACCACCGCGGCTTCCCCCGACAGATCCAGTGCCGTACTGATCGGTGTCAGCAGGTACGTGCATCTACCCGACCTGCCAGCGGTCCGGGGCAGCGTGACGGATCTGGCGGGCCAGTTCCGGGACCCCTCGGTCTGGGGTCTTTCCGCGGACCGCTGCCATGTCGTGCTCGAACCCGGTGACTCCGCAACCGCGATCGGCCCCCTGCGCAGCGCCGTCGACAGCGCCTCCGACACCCTCCTCGTGTACTACGCGGGGCACGGCCTGATCGACCCCGACAAGGGTGACCTCTGGCTCGGCCTGCCCGGGTCGCTCTCCGGTGAACCGGACACGGCCATGCCGTACGACTGGGTGCGGCGGCAGTTCCTGCGCAGCCGCGCCGAGCGCCGGATCATGATCATCGACTGTTGCTACAGCGGGCGGGCGCTGGGCACGATGGGCGAAGCGCAGACCGCGGTCGCCAACGGCGCCATGGTGGAGGGTACTTACGTGCTCGCCTCCGCCGGCGAGTCGAGCCAGGCGCTCGCGTTGCCCGGCGAACAGCACACCGTCTTCACCGGCGAACTCATCAACCTGCTCGCACAGGGAGTGCCGGACGGACCCGAACTCCTCGAGCTCGACAACGTCTACCGGCTGCTTTCCGAAGGGCTCAGGGCACGGTCCCGTCCCGAACCCCAGAAGCGGGTCCGCAACAGCGCGGGCCAGTTGCACCTCTTCCGCAACCGGGCGTACGCGGTACGAAAGCCCGGCGCCGGCCTGGTCGGACGCCGCTACGAACTGGGTAAGCGGCTGCTGCGCGACGCGGCCACCGACACGTATCACGCACGCGACACGACGCTGGGCCGGCCGGTCACCCTCAAGGTCATGCGTCCGCAGGCGGCGGGCGACAGCCGTCTCGCGGAGGGCTTCGTCGACGGGGCCAAGTCCCGTGCGCTGCTCCACCATCCGCTGACCACGATGCTGCTCGACATGGGGCACGTGAACCGCGGCGGTGTCCGCTGCCCGTACCTGGTCACCGAGGCCGTTGTCGGTTCGACCCTCACCGACCGGATCAGGGAAGGGCTGCCGCACCCGGACGAGACGATCGGCATCGTCCGCGACGTGCTGTCGCTCCTCGAGTACGCCCATGGGGTCGGCGTCTTCGGCTGGAACCTGAACCCCGACAGCGTCGTCCTCACACCCGGGCACCACGTGAAGCTCGTCGACCTGGCCGAGGACCCGGGCCGCTGGGCGAACCGGCAGCCCATCGCCACACCTCCCGAGGCCGGCGACGACGACCTCCGGGCCGCCGCCACCTTGTTCTACACCCTCCTCACGGGCCGCTCGCCCTGGCCCGTCCCCGATCCGAGGGGGACCGGATGGCCCACGCGGCCGTCGGTGCATCAGCCGCAGCTGTCGGACGAGTTGGACACCGTCGCGCTCCTGGCCCTGTTCCCACAGCACCCCTCCGGCTACGGCGGCGCGAAGCAGCTGAGCCAGGCCGTCGCGGGGCTTCGCGGTCGCGCGATCCGGTATCCGGCGCCGCCGTCCGAGCCCCCATCCGACCCGCCGGGGGCACCCTCGCGCGCGCATCTTCCGCAATCCGTCCCGCAGTCGGACCCGAAGGCGGTGCACGAGGAGCGGATCCCCCGGGCGCTGAACTTCGCCGCCGGATCGCACCGGGGCAGCATCCGCGACAGCAACAAGGACTCGGGCTACGCCGGTCCGCGCCTGCTCGCCATCGCCGACGGGATCGACCACATCCCCGGCGGCGAAGTCGCCTCCGCGGAGGTTATCTCCACGATCGTCACGCTCGACGACGACGTCCCGGGCTCGGACATGCTGACCTCCCTTGCCACTGCTGTACAGCGCGCCAACGGCCGCTTGCGCGAACTGTCCGCGGCGGACCCACAGCTCGCAGGCATGGCCTCGACCCTCACCGCCCTGTCGTGGACCGGTCAGCGCATGGGCCTCGTACACCTCGGCAGCTCACGTGTGTACTTCCTGCGCGACGGCGTACTGACGCAGATCACGCAGGACCACACCTGGGTGCAACGGCTCGTCGACGAGGCCGGGCTCACCGGGGAACAGGCCACCGTGCATGCGGAGGGCTCGCGGCAGGACCGAGTTCTCGACGGCGGCGCGGTCGACCCGGATCTCTCGATCCACCAAGTGCTCTCGGAGGACCGCTACTTGCTCTGCTCCCACGGCCTGTCGGGTGTGATCTCCCACGAGACGATGGAGGAAACACTCGCCGCGTACCAAGGACCCCAGGAAACCGTACAGAACCTGATCCGGCTCGCGCTGCGCGCGGGCGGGGCCGAGAATGTCACCTGCATCATCGCCGACGTCCTGGACATCGCCGATATCAACGACATCGGCGGCCGGATCAGCGACACCCCCATCGTGGTCGGAGCAGTGGCCGCGGCTCAAATGCCCCTCCCCGAACCGGGGTCCGCACCACCGAACCGCCCTTGATCCGCCCTTGATCCGCGCAGCAGGTAGCCGTCGGTGGTGCCGTACTTGTCGGCGTACCACTCGACGGTCAGCCGCGTACGCGCTGGCAGAGACACGTCCCGATACTCACCGATCTTGCGGTGCTTGAGGCGTCACGGCCGTGGGCTCGGCCTTTCGTAGCGCGCAGCCACGCATCAGGTCGGCGTTGGACTGTCTCGTCGGCCCGGCCCCGTTCCGCTCCATCGTCTTGATGAACCCGTCCACCACCTTGTGGTCGAACGAGTCCATTCGCCGACTGCCCATGGCCGGGAAAATGTGGTGTTCCAGCAGCGAGTCCAGATGCCGCAGCGAAGAACCCTCAAGATGCCGCTGACTCTCCCGCCACTCCGCCGCATAGTCCTCGAACCGCATTGCCCCATACTTCGCAATGCGCACCGCCCTGCTGTTCCGGCGGGGCGCGGCCTTCTTCGCGTTGTAGATTTCTGTCAACCGTGTGATAGCGGCGGCCTCGGTGTCGAACCCGGACTCGACGGTCTGCTTGCCGAAGGCATTGCGAAACTGAATCTTGTACAGATGGGGGCACTTTGCCCATCGCGACGGGGCGTGGGAGCAGTCCTTGAAGTAGGTACCCATGCCGTGTGCCAGGGTCTTGCTCGCCGTGCGCAGGAGGAGATCGAACAGGCGCGCGCGGACTGGATGAACGGCGATCGGTTCGGTGAGGTGAAAGGGTACGACGGGGATCCGCTGCCGGCCCCGGAACTTCCCGCGGTGCCGTTGAAGGCGCGAGGGCGGGTGCGCTGACCGGCGCGGGGCCGCGACCCTGGCTACCGCACCCGAGAAAGGCCGAACGATGAGTAAACGTATCGAGGAACTCGACTGGCGCCCGACCCCGATGGGCGACCTCTGCCTGCGCCGCCGCCGGGACCCGGCAACGGGCCGGGACATCCACGAGGTCAAACTCGGCGACGAGTTCCTGATGTCCAGCCTCTTCGTCGAAGGCGAGATCGCCCTCACCCGGCTCGGCCTGGAGCACCTTCAAGGCGACGAACTCGACGTCGCCGTAGGGGGACTCGGACTCGGCTACACCGCCCGGGCAGCACTCGACGATCCGCGGGTCGGCTCACTGATCGTCATCGACGCCCTCGCCGAAGTCATCGCATGGCACCGGCAAGGGCTGGTGCCACTCGGCGCGGGACTTTCGACGGATCCCCGCTGCCGCTTGGTGCATGGGGACTTCTTCGCGCCGGCGGCCGAGGTGCACGGCCTCGATCCCGAGCAGCCCGGCCGCCGTTTCGACGCGATCCTCCTGGACGTCGACCACTCGCCCCGCCACGTACTGCACCCACGGCATGCCGCGCTCTATGAGCCCGCAGGGCTACAGGCGCTTGCCGCCCAACTCCGTCCCGACGGCGTGTTCGCCCTGTGGTCGAACGACCCGCCGGACGGCGAGTTCACCACGCGGCTGGAGGCGGCTTTCCAGAAGGCGGAAGCTCACGTCGTGGAATTCGACAACCCCCTGCAAAACGGCATGGCGACCAACACGGTCTACGTGGCCCGCACCTGAACGTCCAGGTGTTGCGGGGCATGACGTTCATGACGGTGGCGCGGGCACTGTCGGGGCTGTCGGGGCTGTCGATCCCGGCGTGAGTGCGGCTTAAGCGCCACGGACGAAAGTTGCGCAGTCCGGACAGTCGTCGAGGTATCGATGCCGACACTCAACGGTGTGTTGAAGGAAGGTGATTGCCTGCTGTCTGTGGACGACTTCACTTTCGAGCGCTGCGATCTTCGCCTTCACGACGGCCTGTGCCGCCGACTTCGTCGGTGCCATCGCGGCAGCGACCTCAGGCAATGAGAGCCCGACGCGTCGCAGTTTCAGCACGGTATGTGCCTGCTCCAGCGCGCTGTCGTCATAGATGCGGTAGCCGTTGCCATCGCGACGCACGGTGAGGGCACCAACGTCTTCCCAGTGCCGCAGCACGTGAGCCTCAACGCCGAGCTCTGCGGCCGCTTCCCCGATCGTCCTCATCACACACGCCTTGCCTTCATGTCGACCTGAACCCATAGCGTCACGATCATGCCTGACACCACCGACCCCACGAGCTCCCCGTACCGTCCATCGATCCTGGTCACCGGCGCGACTGGCAACCTCGGCCGAGAGATTGTCGACCGTCTCCAAGCGCACGGCGCGCGCGTACGCGGCCTTGTGCGCGATCAGGCCGGCCCGCGCCCAGGAGTCGAGTGGGTGGTCGACGACCTCACGGAGGCCGGTGCCGTGCGTGAGGCGCTCGTGGACATCGACGCGGTCTTTCTGATCTGGCCACTGCTCGATTCCGCCCCTGCCCACGACCTGATCGCAGAACTCACCACGGCGGCGCCGCGTGTCGTCTACCTGTCCTCGACCGCCATAGACGACCAAGCCGCTCGTCAGAGTGATCCCATCGTTCAAGTGCACGCGGATATGGAAGCCCTGCTCCACGATGCCGGACTGCGACCCGTGGTGCTGCGTAGCGACACACTGGCCTCCAACGCCCGTGGCTGGGTGCAGCAGTTGGGGGCGGGCGATGTCGTCTCAGGCCCAGAAGCGGCGCGCACAGCCGTCGTCGACGAGCGTGATGTCGCTGATGCTGCCGTAACGGTATTGCTCGCACCCGACAACCACCTGGACCACGGCCCGCACCTGTTGACCGGACCCGAGGTGCTCAGCCGCGCCGACCAGATCGCTCACCTCGGTGCTGCACTCCGACGCGATCTGCGATTCCAGGCGCTTCCCGCTGACCTCGCGCGATCACGGATGCTCACCGACGGTCGTCCCCAGCCACTGGTGGAGGCGCTTATCGCCGCCTCGGTGTGGCGACCGGAGTCCCATCGCGTCACCGATCATGTTGAGCGCCTCGCCGGCCGTCCGGCCGGCACCTTCGCGAGGTGGGCCATCGACCACGCGGCCGAGTTCAACTGACGAGAACCGCGGAACGCCCCCATGAGTTGGCCGACATCGGTTTCACCGTCATAGTGGCGCCGCTGGTCCGCCACCAGGAATGGGCCCGCCTCCTGGAGGCGGACCCATTCCGGGTGGCGCTGGGGGCCAGTGGTGGATTCTCCGCTGTCCGAGGCCGGGGTCAGTCGGTCATGTTGCCCATCTTCCAGACCGTCATGGACTTGACGGCACCGCCGTCCCCGAAGAGCCGCAGGCCGAGGGAGTCCTGGCGGAACGGATAGGCGCGCGTGGTGAGGGACTTGTGGCCGTTCGCGTACGCCTCGATCGATGAGCGGTCGACGAACACGTCGAGGGTCAGCTCGCCGTTGGTGAGCGCCAGCGGGCCCTTATGGGTGCCCAGGTCGCCCTCGGTGCTGGAGTTGTTTCCGGACCTTGTACGGTCCACGCCGAACTGGCCCGCGGGCGCGTCGTAGAAGATGCGGGTCCGTTCCTCGTCCCCGGGGCTGCGGAGCACGTCGAGACCGAAGGTGTCGGCGCTGCCGCGTTCCATGGTCAGTTTGATGTGCAGCATGTCCCCCTTGATGCCGGCCAGGCGCTCGTTGGCGCCGGCGACGGAGGTCGGTGCGGTGATGTCGAGGAGCGGGTCGCCGGAGTGCAGGCGGGAGACCTCCGCGACGGGGCGGATGCCCAGGTCGCCGTCGGGCCGCATGGACAGCTCGATGGGGAGACCGGCGTTGTGGGCCCAGCCGGCGTCGTAGTGGGCACGTTCGGTACGCCGGTCCTGCGCGATGCTGAAGACGAGGGAACGTCCCTTGTCGTCGACCAGGCCGCTCGGGCCGGTGAAGTGCTCCCCGTAGTCGAGGAGTTTGGGCTCGGTGGTGTCCGGCGTCCAGCGGCGGGCCCCTGCGTCCCAGGTGCCCACCCAGTAGTACGTGAACTTGCTGCTGTACTCGCCGGGGCCGGCCGGGAACGCCGGATTGACCAGTAGCGCCCGGCGTTCGCGGCCTTGGTCGTCCTTGCCGATGGGCAGGAAGGTGGGCAGTTCCCAGACCTGGCCGGTCTTGGGGTGGGCTGCCACGTCACCGACCATCAAGGGGCCCGAGTAGGTCCAGTCGGTCAGGTTCTTGGACGTGTAGAGGAGCGCCGTACCGCCGACGTCGGTGCCCGAGGTGGTCTGGACGCCCGATCCCATGAGCTGGAACCAGGTGTCTCCCTGCTTCCATACGAAGGGGTCGCGGAAGTCGCCGAAGCGGACCTTGCGTCCCGCGCCGACGTCCAGGTCGGCCTGCTGGCTGGTGACCAGGGTGGGGTGCATCTTCCATTCGACGAGGTCGGGGTCGCTGGGGTCGACGGGGCGTGCGAGGCCCGTTGCCTGGTTGGGGCGCTGTGCGTCGTTGCCGGCCGTGAACAGCAGGACGGGGACGCCGTTCTCGTCGAGGGTCGACGCACCGGACCAGACGCCGTCGGGTGCCACGCTGTCGGCGGTGGGGGCGAGGGCCACGGGCAGGTCGCGCCAGTGGACGAGGTCCTCGCTGACGGCGTGGCCCCAGGCGATGTTGTGCCAGTACGGGCCGTGCGAGTTGTGCTGGTAGAAGAGGTGGTACTTGCCGCCCACCTGGATCGGGGCGTGAGGCTCGTTCATCCAGTGGTTGGGGGCGGTGAAGTGGTAGCCCGGCCGGTAGCGGTCACCGTCGTAGCGCGAGCGGTCCATGGCCATGCGGGCCTGGGGGATGGTGCCCCCGGAGAAGGTCTGCAGGTCCTTGGCGTGGGCGGCCGCCACCGCAGTCGAGGCCAGCGGGCTGGTGTGGATCTTCACTTCGTCGATCAGGCCGTTGAACATGTTGACGGCGAAGGTGCCGTTGATGAGGGCGGGCTGGTTGTGCCTGCCGATGACGAGGGGAACATCGGCCTTGGCCAGGCGCGCCGTGGTGGGCACGGCGGTCTCGGCGACCTGCTCACCGTTGAGGTACAGCCTCATGGCGCCCTGTCCCGGCGCGAACACCGCGGTCAGGTGCGCCCACTTGCCGGCGGCCAGCGCCGCCGTCTTGGGGACCTGCGTCTCGTACCAGGCGTCACCGGTGCCCACGCCGAACTGCCACATTCCGTGCCGGCCCACACCGAGGGAGAAGCCGCGGCGGGCGTTCTTGTCCTGCTGGTTCACGATGGCGGAGGGCTTGCCCTCATCGCCCCACTCGAAGGCGCGCGGTGCCACCCACGCCTGAAGGGTCATGCCGTCCGTGGGGAGTTGCGTCTGTGACGCGGCGCGGGAGACCCAGGTGGAGTAGCCGTCGAAGAGGAGGGCGCCGGACAGTACGCCGTCCTCGGGGCGCTTCGCGTTCCACAGCGGGTCGCTGTCCGGCTTGTACACGGCGTCGTTGAACACATAGCTGATGGGATCCGCGCCCTGGCTGATCCGTTCCGCGGTCGTGGTGCCCTGGCCCTCGGCGAAGTCCCAGTGAGCGGCAAGGCCCTCCTCGCCCGGGGCGGGCGGCTTGTCGACGCCGACCCGTACGTCGTCGAGGTTGATGTGTCCCCAACCGCCGGTCGCGCGGTCGACCACGGTGATCCGCAGCTGCTCGCCCAGGTGCTCACGCGCGTCCCAGGTGACGCGGCGGTACGCCTCGTCCTCGGTACCCGTCGCCTTGTGCAGGACGTCTCCGTCCAGTGTGGTCAGGGCGACGTACAGCTGGTTCTCGTCGCGGCCGCCGGACACCAGGGCACTGACCATTCCCGTGCCGGTCAGGGTGAAGGGCTCGGACGTGAGGGTCCCGGTGGAGGCGTCACCACCTGAGGCGAATCCCCACAGATGGTGGGTGCCCTCGTGGTTGAAGCAACAGCCCCAGCCCCACCCCGGATCGTCGGTGACCGATCCGTTGAAGGCGGTGCCGGTGGGGGTCCAGCCGGTGAGGTCACCGGTCTCGAACCCGGGGTTGGACAGGGTGCTTTGGGCCGCGTCCGCGGGGTGCGCTGTCAGGGGCGTAAGGAATCCGAGGCATATCGCGAGCGCGAGCATCAGGCGCAGCAGTCCGGGCCTGAGAGCCCTCGCTGGGCTCGCTGGTCTTGCCGGCCTTGCTGGTGAGCGTGTTCGCATCCGGACCTCCGGTGGGGGTCGAAGTGGGCACTGCGTACCGCCAAATCGGTTTAGGCGATGGCTCGGCATGGTTCGCGTTCCGCTTCCGCTAACGCAAGAGCTAACGCATACGGAATCTCCCTTACGTAACCCAGAGCCACCTCAAAATGCCGCATAACTACCCTGCGGTCAGGGCGAGATGACGGGAGTGTTGACAGGAGGGGGCGGGTCCAGCACTCTCAACCCACTTGCTAATCCGATTTAACAAGCTGGAGTTGAGTCGTTGATGTCCGAACGGCGCATCACCATGGCCGATGTCGCCCGCAAGGCCGGTGTCTCGTCGACGACCGCGTCGTTCGCCCTGGCCGGCCGGACCGACATGCGGATCTCCGATGCGGCCCGCGCCCGAGTCCTCGAAGCGGCCGAGGAGTTGGGGTATCGGCCGAACGTCACCGCGCGCAGCCTGCGGACGAAGTCCACGCAGACCATCGGTCTCGTATCGGACCGGATCACCACCACACCGTTCGCGGGCGATGTGATCCGCGGCGCCATGGAGGCCGCACGGGAGCGGGACAACCTGCTCTTCATCACGGAAGCGGGCGGAGATTCCGACGCCGAGTCGTCCTTGGTCCACGCGCTGCTCGACCGGCAGGTCGACGCGTTGATCTACGCATCCATGTTCACCCGCTATGTGACGCCGCCGAAGGAGCTGTTCGGGCGCCGCGTGGTGCTCCTCAACTGCCTGGCCCCCGGATTCGCCGCGCCCTCCGTGGTGCCGGACGAGGTCGAGGCCGGCCGGGACGCGGCCCGTGCGCTGCTCGCGGCCGGGCACACCGAGGGCATCTGGGCGATCGGCGGCCACCAGGCGCTGCCGGCCACACCCGAGGGGATCATCGCCGGCAATGAGCGCATGCGCGGTCTGGAGGAGGTGCTGCGGGAGGGCGGTGCGCGTCTGGAGGGCGTCGTCGAATGCGACTGGGGCACACCGGACGGCCACCGCGAGGTGTCCGCGCTTCTGGCGCAGGGGCACCGGCCCCGTGCGCTGGTGTGCCTGAACGACCGGCTGTCGTTCGGCGCGTATCAGGCGCTCGGTGAGGCGGGTCTTTCGGTGCCCGGGGACGTGTCCGTGATCTCGTTCGACGACCAGGACATCGCGTCCGTACTGCGCCCGGCGCTCACCACGGTGCGGCTACCGCACTATCAACTCGGCCGCCTGGCCGTGGAGTTGACCCTGCGCAGCGGCCCGCTCGAAGCAGTCGTGCACCGTGTGCCGATGCCGCTGCAGGAACGTGCCTCGGTCGGCGCGCCCGCCACGGGCTGACACCGGCACGCGTACAGGCACAGGAAGACAGAAGTCCCACCGCTCCGATCCACCGGAGCGGCGGGACTCCCCACCCAGTAACGGCGACCGACGCAACCGGTCGCCACGGCGGGTCCGGCAAGACCCGCCTCAGTGAGATGGAGGAACCTCGTGGTGTTCAGAATCAGGCGCCTCGCCATGGCGAGTGTAGCCGTCGCGTCGGCGACCACACTGGTCGCCGGCTGCGCATCGGGCAGCGGCGGCAGCACATCGGGAGCCGACGGCAACACGCTGACCCTGTGGACGCACAATGCCGGCAACTCGGCCGAGCTGGATGTCGTCAAGAAGATCATCAAGGATTTCAACGGCTCGCAGGACAAGTACGAGGTGAAGCTGCAGGCCTTCCCGCAGACCGACTACAACAGCTCGGTCGTGGCCGCGGCCTCGGCCCGCAAGCTGCCCTGTCTGCTCGATGTCGACGGTCCGAACGTGGCGAACTGGGCCTGGGGCGGCTATCTCGATCCGATCGACGTATCCGGCAGCGAGGTGCCGCTGACCGATCAGCTCGAGAGCACGGTCGGCCGCTACAAGGACAAGCTCTACGCGTTCGGCTTCTACGACGTCTCCCTCGCGTTCTTCTCCCGTAAGTCGGTGTTGAACGCGTATGACATCCGTATCCCCACCATGGACAAGCCCTGGACGAAGGCCGAGTTCGACGCCGCGCTCGCCAAGCTGAAGAAGAGCGGCAAGTTCGACTATCCCCTGGAGATGGGGACCGGCGGCACCGGCGAGTGGTGGTCGTACGGCTACTCCCCGCAGCTGCAGAGCTTCGGCGGCGACCTGATCGACCGCGGCGACCACAAGAGCGCCTCGGGCACCCTCGACGGCAAGAACTCCGTGGAGTGGGGCAAGTGGTTCAGCTCCCTGGCCGCCAAGGGCTACATCGCGAAGAAGTCCGCGGCCGACCCCAACCCGGACTTCCTCGCCGGTAAGAGCGCCATCCACTGGGACGGCAGCTGGAACGCGGCCAAGAACGCGGACAAGTTCGGCGACGATCTGGCGATCCTGCCGCCGGTCGACTTCGGTGACGGACCCAAGATCGGCGGCGCCTCCTGGCAGTGGGCGATGAGCTCCTCCTGCTCCAACAAGGAAGGCGCGCAAGCCTGGTTGAAGTTCTCCCGCCAGAACAAGTACTTCGTCGACTACGCCAAGGCCACGGGCACCCTGCCCGCCACGGAAGCAGCCAGTCAGCAGGTAGAAGGCTACGAACCCGGCGGCAAGTTCAACGTCCTTGTGCGCTTCGCCCGCGAGTACGCGCAGGTGCGCCCGGTCACGCCGGCCTATCCGTACATCTCCACGGAGTTCGAGAAGGCCGCCAAGGACCTCCTGGCCGGCGCCGACCCCGAGGAAGCGCTCGGCCAGGCCGCGAAGAACATCGACAACAACCTGAAGACGAACGACTACTACTCAGGCTGATCCGCCCCGGTCCGGTTCGGGACCCGTCCGCGCCCCAGGCGGCGCACCCGAACCGGACCGGCCCTCTGGAGAAACGTGACCACCATGCTCGCAGCCCTGGACCGGCTGCGCCCGGTCCGGCGAACCCGAACGACCAGCGCCCGTCGCCGCGAAAGCCTCACCGCCTTCGGCATGGCCACCCCGGCCGTGGCGCTGCTGCTCGTCTTCCTCGTCGTACCGGTCGCGCTCGCCTTCGCTCTGGCGTTCACCGACGCGAGGCTCATCTCGCCCACCCCGGCCCGCTTCGTCGGCCTGAGGAACTTCACGCGGCTCTTCGACGACCCGGTCTTCTACAAGTCCCTTCGCAATACGGTGTACTTCGCGGCCGTCGTCGTCCCGTTGCAGGCCGGGCTCGCGCTCGTGCTCGCGCTGCTCGTCAACGCGAAGGTACGGGGCGTCAACTTCTTCCGTACCGTCTACTTCCTGCCGGTCGTCACGTCGATGGTCGTGGTGTCCCTCCTGTGGACCTTCCTCTACCGGCAGGACGGCCTCGTCAACCGCGTCATCTCCACCCTGACCTTCGGCCACTTCGACGGCCCTGACTGGCTGGGCGACCCGGCCACCGCGATGCCCGCCGTCATCCTGATGTCGGTGTGGCAGGGCGTCGGGTTCCACATGGTCATCTGGCTGGCCGGCCTTCAGACCATCCCGGCCGAGCTGTACGAGGCGGCCGACCTCGACGGGGCCACCCGCTGGGACCGCTTCCGCCATGTCACCTGGCCCTGCCTGCGCGAGACCCGCACGTTCGTGCTCGTCACCATCACCATCGCCGCGTTCAGCCTCTTCACCCAGATCCGGGTGATGACCCAGGGCGGCCCGCTCGACTCCACCACCACCGTCGTCCACCAAGCGGTGCACACCGGTTACGACCAGCAGCAGACCGCGTACGCGGCCGCCATCTCGCTGATCTTCTTCGTACTCGTCCTCGCGGTGTCACTCATCCAGCGATTCCTGACCCGGGAGAGGGACTGACATGGCCGCCTTCCTCAAGCGCCTCGGCGGCCAGGGAGCCCGCATCGTCCTGGCACTGGTCTTCGTACTGCCCCTCGTGTTCATGGTGGTCTCGTCCTTCAAACCGGACGACCAGATCTTCGGGGACCTGGACTCCCTGCGCGCCTTCCTGCCCCTCGGAGACGTGTCCCTGGACAACTACACAGGCGTCTTCGAACGGGTCCCGGCCGCGCGGTTCCTGCTGAACTCCGTGCTGATCTCCACCATCACCGTGGTGCTCGGCATCATCGTCAACAGCCTTGCGGCCTTCGCCCTGTCCCGGATGCGCTGGCCCGGCCGCAAGCTGGTCCTGACCGCCGTCATCGCCACCCTCATCGTGCCGTTCGAGACGTTCGCGCTGCCCCTGGTGTGGTGGGTCAACCAACTGCCGCTGCTGCGCGCCAACGGCTTCCAACTCGAGTGGACCACCGGCTGGATGGACACCTACCAGGTGCAGATCCTGCCGTTCGTGGCCAACGCCTTCTCGATCTTCTTCTTCCACCAGTACTTCCGCAGCATCCCCAAGGAGCTGGACGAAGCGGCGATCGTGGACGGCGCCGGCTGGTTCACGATCTACCGCCGGATCGTCATGCCCCTGTCAGCACCGGCCGTCGCCACGGTCGCCATCCTTACCTTCCTGCCCGCCTGGAACTCCTATCTGTGGCCCCTGATGGTGGTGCAGAGCGAGGAGCTGCGGCCGGTGATGGTCGGCATCTCCTACTTCTTCCAGCTGAACGTGGGCTGGGGCCAGATCATGGCGTACTCCTCCATGATCACCGTGCCGATCCTGGCGCTCTTCGTGGCGTTCCAGCGTGCCTTCGTCAGCAGCATCGCCTCCACCGGCGTCAAGGGCTGACTCGCCGACTCCCTTACGGCGCCGGCTTCGAGTTGCCGTGCCGCGCCCTTCGACTCGCCTCATCCGTGTCTTTCGCACGCCCTGAGAAAGGTTCCGTGTGCCCACGTCGCCGCTCCGCGCCGCCCACCTGCCCGCTGTCCATCTGCGACCGCCCCGCAACTGGATCAACGACCCCAACGGGCTGGTCTTCCACGACGGCCACTATCACGTGTTCTTCCAGTACAACCCGTACGGACCTCAGCACAAGCACGTGCACTGGGGCCACTTCCGCAGCCCGGACCTGATCAACTGGGAGCCCCTGCCCGTCGCCCTCGCACCCACCCCCGGCGGATACGACGCCGACGGCTGCTACTCGGGCAACGCGATCTCCGTCGACGGCCGCATGGTCGCCTTCTACTCGGCCCATCGCGACGACCGCTGGTGGCAACCGGTGACGACGGCCGAGTCGCACGACAACGGCAGCACCTGGACCAAACGTCCCCGGCTGCTCATCGCCGAGCCACCCACCGACACCACCATGTACCGGGACCCGTACGTCTGGCGGCAGGACGGCCGCTGGCGCATGCTCGTCGGTTCCGCGCTCGAGGACGGCCGGGGCGCGGCGCAGCTGTACGAATCCGGCGACCTCGAGCACTGGACGTATCGCGGCCCGTTCCACACCAGCGACGCCGCGGCCGGCAGCGGGCCGGTCGGCTGGGAGTGCCCGCAGTACGCGCCGTTCGGTGACCGCGGCGTCCTGATCGTCAGCGACTGGACACCGCAGGGCGGTCCCAGCCACACGACCGTCCACATCGGCCGCGAGAACAACGGCACCTTCACGGCGAGTGCGCAGCCCCAACCCCTCGACCACGGGCCCGACTTCTACGCCCCCGCGTTCCTGAAGGCACCGGGCGATGTGCCCGGGGAGGACAGATGGCTGATGTGGGGCTGGTCCTGGGAGGCGCGCGACGACACGTGGGCGCACGAAGACGGCTGGGCAGGCGTGCTGACGCTCCCTCGCGAAGTGAGCCTCACCGCCGACGGCACGCTCGCCCAGCGCCCGGCCCGTGAGCTTCTTGCCCTGCGCGGCGCGAGGGTCCTGCATCGCACCGGGCACACCACCGCGTCCGAGCCCACCGAACTCGGTCAGGTCGGCACAGCCTTCGACCTCACTGCCGCACTCGTACCCGACACGACAGGTACCAGCGGGCTGCGGCTGATCACCTCGGCGGACGGGTCCGAGTACCTCGATATCAGCCTTGACCCGGCGGCAGGTCGCCTCGTCGTCGACCGCACCCACGCATCGCTCGACCCGCGGGCGCGCGGCGGCTCGTTCAGCGCGCCCTGCCCGGCCGCGGCGAACCCCGGCGCCGCCGTCGAACTGCGCGTCATCGTGGACCGCTCCATCGCCGAGGTGTACGTGGGCGACGAGCAGGCGCTCACGCTCCGGTTCTATCCGCTCGCCGACGGACCATGGCGGCTGCAGGCCCGTACGACCGGCGCCGGGCGGAGCGAATTCTCCGTAGAAGCATGGGACTTGTCCCCGGGCGGCGCCCGTCAAGAGGCGCTGACGGCGGGGCTGGGGCAGGCGCAGGACGCTTGAGTCCTGGCCGTACGAGGAGTGGAGGGCGGCTGAGTCCTGGCCGTACGAGGGATGGAGGGCGGGGGGAATGCCGCCCTCCATCCATAAGTGGGGCCGCCCCGGTCACCGCTTGGGCACGGGCAGCTCGCCCGACCCGCGGACGATCAACCGGGTGGGCACGGTGACGGTGCGCGCACGGGAGCGGTCGCCGTCGAGCCGGGCCAGGGCGGTGGCCGCTGCCGACCTGCCGATCTCCTCGGGGTCCTGGGCGACGACCGTCAGGGCCGGTTCGAGGACCTCGGCGAGCGAGACGTCGTCGAAGGCGACCACCGCCACGTCCTTGCGCTTGCTGCGGGCGAGTTCGGCGACGATGCCAAGGGCCATGATGTTGTTGCCGGCGAACAGGGCCGTGGGCGGATCGGCCAGGTCGAGCAGACCTGAGGTCGCGGCCGCGGCCCCTTCCTGGTCATGCGCGCTGACGACCAGTGACCGGTCGTAAGGGATGTCCGCTTCCTGGAGGCCCGAGCGGTAGCCGGCCAGACGCTCGCGCCGGGTGTAGAGCTTGGTGGGCAGGTCCCCGACGAATCCGATACGGCGGTGACCATGGGCGATCAGATGGGTGACGCCCTCGTGGGAGCCTTCCCGGTTGGAGCTGACCACGCTGTCCGTGGCCAGTCCCGTGCCCGGTCGGTCGAGGAAGACCACGGGCAGCCCTCCCGAGCGGTGCCCCTTGAGCGGGGCGTGGTCCGCGCCGACGGACGGCACGACCATCAGAATGCTGATCCGGCGGCCGAGGAACTTGTCCGTCAGTGCGCGTTCGCGGGCGGGATCGTCCGCGGAGGACCCCATGAGCAGGGTCAGTCCGCGCTCGCGTACCGCGTCCTCGATGCCGCTGGCCACCGCTCCGAAGAACGGGTTGGACAGGTCGGGGACGACAAGGCCGACGGTGGTGTCAGGGCCGCCGACGCGGATGTTGCGGGCCATGAGGTTCGGCTGGAAGCCCAGCTTGGCCACGGCGGCGAGTACCTGCTCCCTGGTCGCTGCCGAGGCGGGCCCGTCCTCGTTGAGGACGCGGGAGACGGTCTTGGCGCTGACGCCCACTTCTCGGGCTACGTCTGCCAGCGTGGGGCGGCGCTTCGCTGCCATGGCGGAAACGGTCTCCTGTTGCTCGTGGGCCCCGGTCCTCGTGGGTCCCGGCTCTCGTGGGTCCAGCTCTCGTGGGTCCCGGCCGAGGCTGCCGGGACCCGTGAGTGCGTCAGCTGGCGTGGACTCCCGCAGCCTTCGCCGCCTCGGAATCCGCTACGACAGTATCCCCGGCCTCGTCGATACTGAGCGCCCCGGTCATGATGGCGACGACCTCCGCCATCGAGTAGTCGCCGGGCTTGATCACGGCGGCGCGCCGACCGAGGCGGTGGACGTGGATCCGGTCGGCGATCTCGAACACATGCGGCATGTTGTGGCTGATCAGGACGACGGGCAGGCCCTTGTCCCGGACCCTGCGGATCAGGTCGAGTACCTGACCGGACTCCTTGACGCCGAGGGCGGCGGTGGGTTCGTCCATCACGACCACGGAGCGCGCCCAGGCGACGGCGCGGGCGACCGCGACGGCCTGGCGCTGGCCGCCGGAGAGGGTCTCGACCGCCTGCGTGAGCGAGCGCAGTCCGATCTTCAAGTCGGCCATGTGCTCGGCGGCTTCCTGGCGCATGCGCTTCTTGTCGAGCAGGCGCAGGGTGCTGCCGAGGAGACCGGGGCGGCGCAGTTCGCGGCCGAGGAACATGTTCGAGGCGATGTCCATGGAGGAGGCCACCGCGAGGTCCTGGTAGACGGTTTCGATGCCGTGGGCGCGTGCGCTCTGCGGGCCGGAGAAGGTGATGGGTTCGCCGCCCAGCCGTATCTCGCCCTCGTCCGGGGCCACCGCGCCGGTGAGGGCCTTGATCAGACTGGTCTTGCCGGCGCCGTTGTCGCCGATGACCGCGAGGACCTCACCGGGCAGCAGGTCGAAGTCGGCTCCGTCGATGGCGGTCACATGGCCGTAGCGCTTGACCAGACCGCGGGCTTGGAGGACGGGGGTGGGGGAGCCTGTGGAGATCATGAGGTCTCTTTCGTGGATACGCCCTGCTTTGGCTGGGTGAGGAGACGAAGCTCCTGCGGGGCAGGGCAGAGGGCTGGGGTTCGCCGCCAGGAGGATTCCCGGTTTCCGTCGGGGTGGTGAGGCGGCCCGTCAAGATCGATTGGTCTCAACTGTCAGTCCTCGCGGATAGGTTGATGCTCATGGCGACGGGGGCGATGGCGAGCGAGGCGGCCGGGCATGCCCGGTGGACCTTCCGGCTTCGCCTGTCCAGGTCGGCGTGCGCGGCGCTTGAGGCCGAGTGGGACCGGTGCCGCTGGGTGTGGAATGAGTCGGTCGCAAAGTCGAAGGCTGTTCACGCGCGCAACCGGGCGACCGGCGAGAAGGCGACGTGTGGGCCGGTGCAGCTCGCCGCGATGCTGACCGAGGCGCGTAGATCTACACCGTGGCTTCGTGCGGGTGCGTGTGTGCCGCAACAGCAGTTGGTGCGCGACTTCGGCAAGTCCCGTGCCAAGGCGCTCAAGGACGTCAGGGCCGGGTTGCCGATGCGTCAGCGGGCGGGGATGCCCCGGTACAAGAAGAAGCGCGAAGCGCGGCCCACCCTCGAATACACGAAGCGGGGTTTTCGTCTCAAGGACGGCCGCCTGCACCTGGCGAACGGCATCGTCGCGCGTCCGGTGTGGTCGCGGGAGTTGCCCACGCCGCCTTCCTCGGTGCGGATCTACCGCGACAGTCTCGGCCATTGGTACGCGTCGTTCGTCGTCGCGACGACACCTGAAGTCCTGCCTGCGACCGGGCGTGTGATCGGGATCGACTGGGGGGTGAAGGAGATCGCGACCACCACCAGCGACGACCATGACCTTCCGCATGCCGAGCACGGAAAGAAGGCCGCGTCGGGGCTGGCCCGCTACCAGCGTCAGATGGCGCGCCGCCGTGCCCCGCGAGGCAAAGCCCAGTCGAAGGGCTTCCGTAAGGCGCAGCGGCAGGCTGCGAAGCTGCATAAGAAGGTCGCGCGACAGCGGCAGGACACGGCTCGCAAGTGGGCCAAGCGTGTGGTCCGCGACCACGACGCCCTGGCCGTCGAGGACTTCAAGCCGAAGTTCCTCGCCAAGTCGACCATGGCCCGCAAAGCCGCTGACGCGGCGATCGGCGCCACCAAAGCCGCCCTGATCGAGATGGGCCGCAAGCACGGCCGGACCGTGTACCTGGTCAACCCCGCGCGCACCACCATGGACTGCGCGCACTGCGATGCGAGAGCCAAGCATCGCCTACCTCTCTCGGAGAGAACGTATACGTGCACCGCGTGCGAAGTGGAGTCCCCCAGGGACAAGAACTCCGCACGCGTGATGCTCGTCCGGGCTGGTCTCAACCCGGCTGGTGCTGATCGCGGAAGACCCGACGGGCCGCCGGTCCGTAAGGCTGCGTGAGCTGGAAATCCCCGATCAGCCCTGGAGGGTGAGGAAGCCCCTTCCTCCAGGGAGGGGAGGATTCAACGGGCCTTCTTCCGGGAGAGCTGGTCGACGGTCACTGCGAGGATCACGAGGATTCCGGTGATCAGCGTCTGGTAGATGGAGGCGACACCCATCAGCTGCAGTCCGTTGCGGAAGACTCCGACGATGAGCACGCCGATGAAGGTGCCAAGGACCGAGCCCCGTCCGCCGAACAGGCTGGTGCCGCCGAGGACGACCGCGGTGATGCTGTCGAGGTTGTCCGTCTGGCCGGCCTGCGGATCGCCCACGCCGGTACGGGAGATGAGCAGCAGCGCCGCGATGCCGTACAGCAGTCCGGCAGCGGTGTAGACGCCGATGGTCAGGCGGGAGGTGCGGATGCCGTTCAGGCGCGCCGCCTCCGGGCTGTTGCCCAGGGCGTAGACGTGCCGCCCCCAGCCGGTGCTGCTCAGCGCGTACGCCAGGAGGAGGAAGAGGCCGATGGTGACCAGGGAGCCGTAGGTGATGTCGGTGTTGCCCAGCGGGAATGTCTCGCCCAGCGCCGTGAGCGGGCCGGGCAGGTTGGAGATCGTCTGTTCCTCGGAGTAGATGTGCGTCAGCGCGAACGCCACGTTCAGCATGCCGAGGGTGACGATGAACGGTGGCAGCGGGATCTTCTGTACCAACAGCCCGTTGAGCAGCCCGAATCCACCGCATACGCCGATGCCCAAGGCAATGGCGACGAGCGGTGGCAGAGACCCCTCCGCCGCCATCTTGGCGATCATGATGCTGCCGAACGCCATGACCGCTCCGCAGGACAGATCGATGCCCGCGGTGAGGATGATCAGTGTCTGGCCGATGGCGAGGGTGCCGACCACCATGACCTGCTGCACGATCAGGGAGAAGTTGCCGCCGGTGAGGAACTGATCGGTCGATACGGAGAAGAAGGCGCAGGCCACCAGGAGGGCGACCAGGGGTCCTGTGGTCGGTGCCGCGAGCAGTCTGCGGGCCGTGGACGGCGCTGCGAGCTCGGAGTACGGCGTGGTCGTTGCTGTCATGCCAAGTCCTTGTCGGAATACGGGGGTTGTCGTCCTTGAGGGGCGGCTCAGCCCCAGCAGTTCTCCAGCCCGTATCCGGTGTCCTCGGACGTGACCCCGCCCTGCGCCTTGTCGGTGACGAGGGTGACGCCGGTGTCGGTGTAGCCGGAGGCCTTCTTCTTGTCGTCCTCGGCGTAGTTCACGACGGCCTCGACCCCCTGCGCGGCCATCTTCAGCGGGTACTGCTGGGAGGTGGCGGCGATCTTGCCGTCCTTGACCGCCTGGGTCCCGGTGCAACCGCCGTCGACCGAGACGATCAGGACGTCCTTCTCCCGGCCCTTGGCCTTGAGTGCGGTGTAAGCGCCCAGCGCGGCCGGTTCGTTGATGGTGTAGACGACGTTGATGTCCGGCTCCTTCTGGAGGCAGTTCTCCATCGCCGTCTGCCCCTTGGCCTGGTCACCGCCGGTGTCCTGGGAGCAGACGACGGAGGGGTCGCCCTCCTTGATGCCGAAGCCCTTCAGGAAGCCGTTGTGCCGCTGGACGCCCACGGAGACACCCGGCGCGAGGTCAAGCGTGGCGATCTTCGCGGCCTTCCCGGCCATGGCGGTCTTCGCGTACTGGCCGATCAGCTCACCGGCCTTGAGGTTGTCGGTGGCGAACAGCGCGTCGACCGCGCTCTGCGGCTCCGTCGGGGTGTCCAGGGCGATGACCAGGACACCCTTGGCGCGGGCCTTCTCGATCGCGGGCACGATGGCCTTGGAGTCGCTGGGGGTCAGCAGGATGCCCTTGACGCCCGAGGCGACCATGTTCTCGATCGCCGTGACCTGCCCCGCGTTGTCGCCGTCGAACTTGCCTGCGGCGGTGAGCAGTTCGGCTCCATGCTTCTTCGCGGCCTGCTCCGCGCCCTCCTTCATCTTCACGAAGAACGGGTTGGTGTCGGTCTTGGTGATCAGGCCGACCTTGACGCTGTCCGAACTGCCGCCGGCCGGGCTCGATCCGGAGCCGGATCCGCAGGCCGCGAGGGTGAGCGCCGCGGCCGTGGTGAGCGCGGCGGCCGCGAGGGCGGAGCGGGACGTACGAGTGGTGCGTGACATGGCGACTCCTGTGGGATGGCTGGCGGCACGGGGCGGGTCTCAGTACGGGTCGGGTCTCAGAGCACTGCGCGAGTGGCCTCAGAGCTCTGCCGGGTGTCATCGTTGACTTATGTCATCGTTGACACTGTCTGGCGAGGATGATGGACTCCGCATCCCGGCAACGTCAATGCCTTCCGCTCGTCACAAATCGGCAACGCACCTTCCAGCCCGGCGAACCGGCAACGGTCCAGTGCCCGGCGATGCCGTACGGAGTCGAGCGGCGGCCGTGCGTGCCTGCGCCCCCTTTGCCCGTACTTCCGAGAGAAGAGCTGCCCATGACTCCACGTCAGATCACCGTCCTCGGCGAGTGCGTCGCCGACGCCTTCACCGAACCGGCAAACACCACAGGCGAATTGGCGCTGCGGGTGCTACCGGGCGGCGGACCTGCGAACACGGCAGTGGCCCTGGCGCGGCTCGGCACCTCGGCCCGCTTCCTTGCCCGCATATCCGGGGATGTGTTCGGCCGGTTGTTCCGCGGCCATCTCGAGGCCTCCGGCGTGGATCTGTCGGACGCCGTCGAGGCCGCCGAGCCCAGCACGCTGGCCGTGGCGGAGCTGGACACTCAGGGGCAGGCGACGTTCTCCTTCCATGCGCAGAACACGGCCGACTGGCAGTGGAGGGCCGAGGAGTTGGCGCGCGTGGACCTGTCCGGGACCGCCTGCGTCCACACCGGATCGCTGGCCCTGGTGCGGCAGCCCGGCGCGGGCGTGGTGGAGGACTTCCTGGCGGCAGCGGCCCCCGGCGCGACGATCAGCATCGACCCCAACGTCCGGCCCCTGCTGGTACGGCCCGAGGTCTACCGCGACCGGCTGGCGTACTGGTGCACCCTCGCCGACGTACTGCGACTGAGCGAGGAGGACCTGGAGATCCTGCTGCCCGGCACCTCGCCCGAGGAGGCGTGCGACATCTGGCACGCGGCGGGTGCGCGGCTCGTGGTGATCACACGCGGTGCGGGCGGAGTGCTGGCGTCGCTCGACGGCGAACGCTTGCAGATGCCGGCCACTCCGGCGGTCGTCGTCGACACCGTGGGCGCGGGGGACTCCTTCACCGCCGGACTGCTGCACCATCTCGGCGCGAGAGGTCTGCTCGGTGGCCGGCTGCCGGACGTGCGTCTCGACGACGTGGCGGGAGCCTGCCGGTTCGCCTCCAGAGTCGCGGCTCTGACCTGCTCGGTTCCCGGCCCCAACCCGCCGTGGCGGAGCGAGGTGGAGGAGCTTGTCACCAGCGGACGAGGCTGAGGAGCCGTGCGGCGCCCAGCTGGCGAGCCGTGTGACGCCCAACGGAGCTTTGTGCGCGAACCGTTGACGCGGCGGCCGACTCGACTCCATCATCGGCTCGCTGGTGTCATCGATGACATAAGTCAACGATGACACCAGCCCCGGCCCTTCACCCCACCTCCCTCCGCACAGGAGAGATCATGAGCTCTGTACGCGTAACCCGGCCTGCCCGCAGACGGCTGATCGCCGCGGTGGCGACCGTCTGCGCCATGTCCGCAGCCACGCTGCCTTCGCAGGCCGCGACGTCCGACACCCCGCCGAACTCCCCGCCGTTCGCGGAGAAGTACCGTCCCCAGTTCCACTTCTCGCCGCAGGAGAACTGGATGAACGACCCCAACGGGCTCGTGTACTACAAGGGCGAGTACCACCTCTTCTACCAGTACAACCCCAACGGCAACTCGTGGGGCGACATGTCCTGGGGGCACGCGGTCAGCAAGGACCTGGTGCACTGGAAGGAGCTTCCGCTCGCCTTGTCGCACGACGACAAGGAGATGGTGTTCTCCGGCAGTGCGGTCGTCGACTGGGGCAATACCACCGGGTTCGGCACGGAGCAGGACCCGGCCATGGTGGCGATCTACACCAGTCTCGACAAGGCCACTGGTATCCAGGCGCAGTCGCTCGCGTACAGCACCGACCGGGGCCGCAGTTGGACCAAGTACGAAGGCAATCCCGTCCTGGACATCGGGTCCAAGGAATTCCGGGACCCCAAGGTCCAGTGGTACGCGCCCACCAAGAGCTGGCTGATGACGGTCTCGCTCTCCACCGAGCACAAGGTGCAGTTCTACTCCTCGAAGAACCTCAAGGACTGGGACCTGCTCAGCGACTTCGGTCCGGCCGGCGCGACCGGCGGAGTCTGGGAGTGCCCCGACCTGTTCCCCCTCCCCGTCGACGGTGACAAGAAGAAGACCAAGTGGGTCCTTGTCGTCAACATGAACCCCGGTGGCATCGCCGGAGGTTCGGGAGCCCAGTACTTCGTGGGCGACTTCGACGGCAAGAAGTTCACCGCCGAGGACTCCGGCACGTACACCCCGCCGGCCGGCACCGTCGTGCAGGACTTCGAAGCAGCCGACTTCGGCACCTGGACCGCCACCGGCACCGCGTTCGGCGACGGCCCGGCGACAGGCGCCGTGGCAGGCCAGTCGGAGGTCACCGGATTCGACGGCGCGCGGCTCGCCAACAGCTTCCACGGCGGCGACGCCACCACCGGCACCCTCACCTCACCCGAATTCACCGTCGACAGCCGGTACTTGAACTTCAAGGTCGGCGGCGGACGGCACCCCCACAAGCCCGGCACGGTGCCGGGTCCGGCCGACCCGCCCGCAGGTACGGTCCTCGCCGACTTCGAAGGCGGCGACTACGGCGACTGGACGACGACCGGCGACGCCTTCGGCTCCGCACCCGCCGCCGGCACCCTGCCCAACCAGCAGGAAGTCAACGGGTACTTGGGCAACGGCCTGGTCAACAGCTTCCGGAACGGCGACTCGACCACCGGCACGCTCACCTCGCCGGAGTTCACCATCGACAAGGACCACATCAACTTCCTCGTCGGCGGCGGCAATCACCCCTCCAGCACCGAGAACCCCACGGCCGTCGAACTCCTCGTCGACGGCGAAGTCGTCCGCAGCACGTCAGGCAAGGACGGTGAGGCGCTCAACTGGGCTTCCTGGGACGTCAAGGCGCTGGCCGGCAAGACGGCGCGGATCCGCATCGTCGACGACCACACCGGTGGCTGGGGCCACATCAATGTCGACCACATCATGCTGTCCGACGCCGCGGCCCAGCCCGTCTCCCGCGAGACATCGGTCAACCTCCTCGTCGACGGCAAGGTGGTCCGCAGCGCCAGCGGCACCCACACCGAGTCCCTCGACTGGGCCTCCTTCGACCTGCGCCCGTACGCGGGAAAGAAGGCCCGGATCCAGCTCGTCGACCGCAACACCGGGGGTATGGGGCACCTCCTCGCCGACCAGTTCACCACCGCCTACGAGCCGGCCGAATCCACGGTGCAGCGCGCAGCCTGGGCGGACTACGGCAAGGACTATTACGCGGCGGTGTCCTGGGAGAACGCGCCGGGCGGCAAGCGCTACATGATCGGCTGGATGAACAACTGGGAGTATGCGGGCGCCACCCCGACCTCCCCGTGGCGCAGCGCACAGAGCGTCCCCCGGCAGATGGCTCTGCGCACCGTGGACGGCCGGATCCGGCTGACCAGCGAACCGGTGGGCAGCATCAAGTCCCTGCGCCAGGAAGACGCGGCGACGGCCACCGGCGTCACGGTCACGAACACCTCGCGGCCGCTGGGCGGACAGGCCGCGACCGGGAAGGCGCTCGATATCGAAGCGACCTTCTCCCTCAAGGACGCCGACCGCTTCGGTCTGAAGGTGCGCACCGGCGCCGGCGGCGAAGAGACCGTCATCGGCTACGACGCCACCACCCAGGAGCTGTACGTCGACCGCACCCGCTCGGGGGCCGTGGACTTCAGCGACAGCTTCCCCGGAGTCCAGCGGGCACCGCTGAAGGCCAAGGACGGCAAGGTGAAGCTGCGGATCCTCGTCGACTGGTCGTCGGTCGAGGTCTTCGGAGGCAAGGGCGAAGCCGTGATCACCGACCAGATCTTCCCGGACCCGGCCGCCCAAGGCGTGGAGATCTTCGCCGAGAACGGCTCGGTGAAGCTGGACAAGGCCCGCGTGTGGCGCCTCGACTCGTACCGCGACTGACCCGACCCCGAAGGACTCGCCATAGTGCGCAAGACCAAGACCCTGCTCGCCGAGTTCACCGCACGCGAGGGAGCGGAGGGTGAGGTGTCCCGGCTGATTCAGGAATACGCCGACAGGGTCCGTGATGAAGAGGGAAACCTCGCCTTCGAGATCTACACGAAGACAGCGTTCCCACGGGCCTTCTGGATCTTCGAGGTGTACCGGGACGAAGCCGCGTTCCAGGCCCATCTGAAGGCCCCGTACGGAGGCCCGTTCAACAAGGCACTCGCCCCGCTGATCGAGGAGGACGCCTCGGTGCTGACCTTCCTTGATGCGGTGGACTGACGGCCTGGACGCAGACCGCCGCGAACTCCGCAGCTTCGTCAGCGGAGTTCGCGGGCGGGCGCGTCCGGCGCCGACGCGTCGGCAGGGACGGTTCACCCGCCCGTGGTGTTCTCGGCCTCCCAGCGCAGCAGGTCACCCGGCTGGCATTCGAGTACCTCGCAGAGGGCGGCGAGCGTCGTGAAGCGCACCGCTTTGGCGCGGCCGTTCTTGAGTACCGCCAGGTTGGCGGGCGTGATCCCCACTCGGTCGGCGAGTTCCCCCACGGACATCTTCCGTCGGGCCAGCATCACGTCGATGTCGACGGTGATCGGCATCAGATCACCTCGTCCAGCTCGGCCTGGATCTGTGCCGCCTCGGCGTCGCGGGCGACGGCCTGGGCGAGCAGCATCCGCAGGACGACCACGATGAGGGCGACTCCCAGGATGGCTACGCCGATCCCGGCCATGATCAGGGTGACGCCCGGGTCGTCCCGCTGGCCGGGCGCGTTGACGGCAGTGACCGTGAACCATACGAGAGCGGCCGCGACGATCGCGCCGATGATGCCGTCCACGGAAGCCGTTCTCGCCACCGAGGTCGGCACGGACGACCGCCGTGCCCTTGTCACCGTGCCCGACCTCGCACCGGGCGCGTACAGCGGCCCGATCACGGTCACCGCGGCCTGAGGCAGCGACGCCGCCCGGCCACCGACGCGACGAGCTAATCGTGCTCCGCCACCGGCCCCGTGCCCCGTGCCCCAGCAGTGCTGAACGCCTCGTCGGGGGAGGCGTACGACGGCAGTACGGCGTTGAGGCCCGTGATGTGCAGGACACGGGACACCGCGGGTGTCAGGCCGGCGACCGCGATGGCGGCTCGCCGGCCGATCGCGGTGTTGCGGGCGGCGATGAGCTGGGTGATGCCGCTGGAGTCGCAGAACGGCACCTGTGTCAGGTCGAGGACCAGCAGATCGCCGGCCGACAGGCACACGCTCTCCAGCGCTTTGCGCACCGCGGGTGTGGCGTCGTAGTCGAGCTCGCCGGTAATGGTCAGGACGGTGCCGCCGCGGCATGCGCGGTGGGTCACCGAGAAGGGGCTTGTGGGGTTCACGGTGTTCCACCTGGAGTCGGCATCGTGCGGCGCACCGCCAAGGCGAGGGTGTCGTCGGAATGGAGGATCCGCGTGTGCAGTTCGGCCGCGACAGCGCCGGGAAACTCCGCTATAGGCAGTCGGCGCAGACGGCTCGCGGCGGCTGCGAGCCGGGCCTCGCCCTCGATCGGGTCGCGGCGGCTCTCGGTCAGGCCGTCCGTGTAGAGCACCAACAGGTCGCCCGGGCCGAGATGTTCGTGCCGCACGGCGTCGCTGCCGGCCAGCGGATAGCCGATTCCGCGCCCACGTACCTCGACCAGCTTGGTGGCGCCGTCGGCGCGGACCAGGAGCGGCGGCGGATGACTGCCGTTGGCCACCGAGAGCCGGCCCGAGCCGGGATCGATGCGGACGAGCAGCACCGTCGACATCAGCTCGCCGTCGAACGGCAGCAGGATCTCGTCGGTACGGGCGACGATCGAGTCGAGCGGATGCCCCTCCAAGGCGAGCGTGCGCACCGCATGAGTCACGTTGAGCGCGCTGCGGGTGCTGGTCACACCGTGCCCGAGCGCGTCGACCACGGTGATGTGGACGCTGCCGTCGGGCAGCCGGAACCAGTCGTACAGGTCCCCGCCCGTCGGCGCGTGCGTGTCGGCGGGCGCATAGTGGACGGCCATCTCCAGGCCCTCGATCCGCACCGGCGGCGGCCGCAGCGCGTCCTCGAGCTCGCGCAGGGTCCGTCCGTGAGCACGGCGCAGTTGCTCGTCGCGCTCCTCCAACTGGACGTACAGGGCCAGTACTCCGCTGTTCGTCTCGTTCAACTCACGGGTGAGGCGGTCCTGTTCCGCGGCGAGCGCGTCGGCTCGTTCGACCGCGGACCGCAGCTCCTCCTCGAGCAGTTCCAGCTGGCCTACAGAACTCTCCGCCATGGGCGCGTAGGCCTGGGCCGGCAGCCGCCACAGGGTGACGGCACCCGGCAACTGCTCCGCCGGCAGCGGAAGATCCCGCGGTGCGGGCACCCCCGGCGGTGCGAGCGGAGCGCGCAGCCGGACGGCCAGTTGCGGCGGGCGTCCGTCCGGGGCCGGCTCGGGTGCCACGTGCAGGGTGACGATGCGGCCCGCGTTGAGCTCCTCGGCGGCCACGGTCGACACCGACAGGGTGAGCCGGGCCCTCAGCTCGGCGGGCAGCTGCCACTGGTGGGCGAGCCGGCGCAGGGTGGCACGCAGACCCCGCAGGGAGCGGTGCGTGGTGCCATGCGTGATCATGAACTTCCTTTGGTCGTACCGGAGACGAGCACGGTGGCGTCGTCCCGCGACAGGCGGTGGCCATGGGCGAGGGCGGCGGCGAGCAGAGGCGCCGGCAGGCGCAGCGTGGCCGGGGAGGGGTTCCTCGCCCATGCATCGCCGACGCCGTCGGTGTGCACGACCACGGAGCTCCCCGCGGGTGCGTCGATCCGCTCGACGTACGGCGCGGGAAGGTTCCAGCCGACCACGCCCGGGCGCGGCGCCATCCGCCGCACCGTCCCGTCCGGCGTGGTCAGTGCGACGCGCACATTGCCCACGCCGCAGTGCTCGACGCTGCCGGGGCGCTGCCGAAGGAGCGCCACCGCAGCGCCTCTGGTGCGCCGCAGCCCGACATGCAGGGACTCGAGCAGTTCGGGCAGCGGGAGTTCGCCGGCTCCGAGGAAGATGCCGACGGCCGCCCGGGAGGCCTCGGCAGCCGTACTGCCGTGCCCGAGGCCGTCGATCACGGCGAAGGTGCGCGTGTCCTCGGTGCGGACCATGGCCCAGTGGTCACCGCTTTCCTCCTCGCCTTGCGCCGGCATCAACAGCGCGCCCAGACCCGGCCCGTTCACGCGCCGAGTGCCGGGGGCGGACAGACGGGCGCAGACCAAGGTCCCCTCGCCGGGGCGGGAGCGGATGGTCAACTCGTCGGCGATACGCTGCACGGCGCCCAGACCCGAACCGAGCGTGCCGGTGCTGGTGTAGCCGTCGGCCATGCACAAGGCGGGGTCCGCCATGCCCGGGCCGCGGTCGACGGCGATGATCTGGACCCCCGTACCGTCGGGCGATTTCTGCAGGTAGAGCGCGCCGTCCTTGGCGTGTTTGACCACATTGCTGGCCAGTTCGCTGGCCAGCACGGCGGCACGCTCGGGCAACGACCCGCCCAGAGCGCAGAGTTCGGCGGTGGCGCGCGCCGCGTTGGCGGCCATGTGGACGGCGCTGTAGTGGTCCATCCGGACCTGCGTCGCCACATGGCCCTGCGCCGTCGCCGCCGTCACCGGTTGTTCCACCGGACCGCCGTCACCGTGGTGCCCTCGCCGACGGTCGTGTCCACGCCGAACTCGTGCATGAGCCGGCGGGCCCCGCCGAGGCCGTGCCCGAGGCCGGTCCCGGTGGTCCAGCCGTCGGTGAGCGCCTTGTCCAGATCGGGGATGCCGGGACCGTTGTCCCGCACCGTCAGGCGGACGCCACCGCGGGCGCCGTGCCCGAGCACCTCGATGGTCAACGAGCCTCCGCCGCCGTGCACATAGGCGTTACGGGCGAGTTCGCTGGCCGCGGTGACGATACGGGTCTGATCCACCAGAGCGAACCCGGCCGCGACCGTGGCGGACCGTACCGCGTGCCGGACGGTCAGCAGATCCTGCTCGCTCATCACCGCGTGCGTCTGCGCGCCGTCGGGAGCGACGTCCAGACCGACGGGCCGCAGCGGGGCGTCGGCGTGCCGTGCGCCGCGGGCGAACGCTTCATCGTAGAGCGTCATACGCGTCGCCTCTCGGGGACCGTGCCGTCTGCTGCCACCCCAGCGCGTGCATGCCCTGCTCCGCGTTGAGAGCGGTCTCCACGCCCTTGAGCTGCAGCCCCAGTTCGACCAGCGTGATCGCCACCGCCGGACGCATCCCCGCGACGATGACCCTGGCACCCAGGAGGCGTGCCATGGTGGCGAGTTCGGTGAGGGTGCGGGCGACGAACGAGTCGATGAGGTCGAGGCGCGAGACGTCGATCAGGACGCCGCGCGCGCCGTCGGCGACGATGCGCTCCGTCAGCTCGTCGGTGAACGTCAGAGCGGAGGTGTCGTCGAGCTCGTTGAGGAGCCCGGTCACCAACACGTCGCCGAGCCGCAGGATGGGCACGGCCGAAGGCCGCGGAGCGTTCACCGTGCGGCCGCCGTGAGGTGCGCGTCCGCGCCGGGCATGGGCTCGTCCGTGATCCGGACCGCCGCGGCGAGCGCGTCGGCGAGGGTGGCCTTGGTGAGGATGGTCGACAGATCGATGCCGAGCTGGGCGATGGTCTGCGCGATCGGCGGGCGGATACCGCTGATGACGCAGTCGGCGCCCATCAGCCGTACGGCGTTGACGGTGTGCATCAGATGCTGGGCGACGGCCGTGTCCACCGCGGGGACCCCGGTGATGTCGATGATGGCCACCTGCGCCTCGTGCTCCTGGATGGCCTGCAGCACGCTCTCCATCACGACCTGGGTACGCGCCGTGTCCAGCGTGCCGATCAGGGGCACGGCCAGCACATGGCGCCACAACCGGACCACGGGGGTGGAGACTTCGAGCAGCTGGCGGCTCTGGCGCCGGATGATCTCCTCGCGGCCCTCGACATACGTCTCGAAGGAGAGCGCCCCGGCCGTGTCGAGCAGCCGGTTGATCAGCACGGCGGCGGCGAACAGCTCCGCGGTGTCCCGCGTCGTGTACTGCATCGCCTCAAGGAGGGCTTCCTTGAGGCAGAGCACGGCGAGCGAGGTGTCGGTGGGGGAGGCGCCGGCGCGGGCGCGGTGCAGCGACAACTCCATGACGCAGGCGCGCAGATCGCGGTGCGAGGCGAAGAGGTGGCGCACCGGCGTCTCGCCGGACAGGCCGTCCGTGAGCGCGGCGAGCAACTGGCCGGCCTCCGTGCGCAGCTGGCCCTCGTCGAGGTCGACGGCGTCGGTCTGCTCCAGCTGCAGCCGTACCCACCGGTCGGCGATCTCTTCGTGACGTTCCCTGAGGGCGTCGTGCAGACGCTCCCGGGTGGCATCTTCCCGCGGACTCACATGCACCTCTCGTCTTCGACAACCTTGCACTCCGCCGCTGCCGGCCGTGGACGGGCCCAGGGTGCCGATCAGGCCGGCAGGGAGGGCAAGCCGACCTGTGCGGTCCTGGTCACATCCGGTGTGGGCCGACGCGACGGAGTTCGGGACGCCGCGTACCCCCTTGGGGGCAGGTAATGCCCGGGCAGCCGTAATTCTTTGTGGCGTACGGAGGTTTGTGTGGTCACCGGTGCGGGTGATGCGTACGCGCATTGCCGGTGTTGTGTCCGCGCGTTGCCGGTCTCCGCGGTGTCAAGCCGTTGCCGCGAGCGTGTGCTTCGGGTGCGGGCGCAAGGGCATCCATACGCTGACGACCTTGCCGTCCGAGCAGAGCATGACGCTCACGTCGCCGGACAGCCGCTCCACGAGCTTCCATCCGTAGCCGCCCGGCGCCATGGCGTCGGCGGCATCGGCGCGGGTGGCCGGGAGCTGGAAGGAGTGGTCGGCCACTTCCAAGGCCACGCCGTCCTCTTCGACGTGGACACCGAAGGCGGCGATGCCACCCCCGTGGGTCAGTGCGTTGCTGCACAGTTCGGAAGTCACCAGGAGGATGTCCGCGACGCCGGGGTCCCGGGTCAGCTGACGGCCGTTGGCCCCGAACCGCAAGGCGAGCAGGCGCTTGACGCGTGCGCGTGCCTCGGCGGGTGTGCCGGGCGGCGAGTGCCGGTCGGGTGATCCACTGTGGTGGCGGAAGTGCCGGTGCATGGGGAGTGCCTCTTTTCGGATGGGACGACGGCGATCTGAGTGCACCTCGTCGTGGCGTGTGCCCGACCTCACACCGCTCATGCCCGTCTTCCCGTATCCGCGCGGACAGTTACCGCATTCGGCCGCACCCGGCCGGTTCAGACGGCGAGGGCGGATCGGGCCGCGTCCAGGGCCTGTTCGGCGTAGCCGCGGCCGAACAGGGCCGCGTGCACCAGGAGTGGGAAGAGCTGGTGCAGGGGGATGCGGGTGCGCCAGCCCTCGGAGAGCGGGGCGATCTCCTCGTAACCCTGGATGACCGAGGGCAGTTGGGGGCAGCCGAAGAGGTGGAGCATGGCCAGGTCCGTCTCGCGGTGGCCGCCGTGTGCCGCCGGATCGATCAGATACGGATGGCCGTCGGCGCCCCACAGGACGTTGCCGTTCCACAGGTCCCCGTGCAGCCGGGCCGGTGGTTCGGCGGGACCGGCCAGGTCGGGCAGCCGGTCGCAGAGCCGCTCGACGGTCCCGGCTTCCTGGGGCCGGATCGTGCCGTCGTCCACGGCGGTGCGCAGATACGGCAGGACGCGCTGTTCCGCGTACCAACCCGGCCAGCTGTCCTGGGCGTTGTTGCGCATCGGTGCCTGTCCGATGTACGCCTCGACGGGTCCGTCCGGCGGCGGGGCGCCGAACGCGGGGGCGCCGGCGCGGTGCATCCGTGCCAAGGAGCGCCCCAGCTCCACGGCCGCGGCGCGACCGGGCGGACCGGTCACCACCCGCTCGGCGACCAGCCACCGCTCGTCCCACCCGTGGAGCAACGGCACCCGCACGGTTCCGGACGCGGCCAGCCACTCCAGACCCGTGGCCTCGGCCCGCGTCGCCCCCGGCGCACGGTTCTGCTTCACCATCACCGAGCGCCCGTCGAGGAGCTCCACCTCGCACAGCGCCCCGGAGCGGTCCCGCACCCCCGACACCGTGCCACCCGTGTGGAGTGCGGCTGCCGTTGCGGGATCCGTGGGGGACATCCGGCCAGGGTAGGCCCGCGCCGTCAGACCAGCGGCGGGACGCGCTCGCCGGCCGGCGGGGGCCCCGGCGCGGTGCCGTCGCCGAACGGCCGGCCGCCCAGCTCGTCCCGCCCGTGCGGCGTCAGCCAGCCGCTCGGATCAGGTCCCTGCGGGACGATCCCGGTCGGATTGACCGTGCGATGCACCCCGTAGTAGTGCGTCTTGATCTGCTCGAAGTCGATGGTGTCGCCGAAGCCGGGGGTCTGGAAGAGGTCCCGCGTGTACGCCCACAGGGCGGGCATTTCGGTGAGCTTGTGCCGGTTGCACTTGAAGTGGCCGTGGTAGACGGCGTCGAAGCGCACCAGCGTGGGGAAGAGGCGCACATCCGCCTCGGTGATCGAGTCGCCGACCAGGTAGCGCCGGGTCGTCAGACGCTCCTCCAACCAGTCGAGCCTGTCCCACAGTTGGCGGTACGCCTTGTCGTACGCCTCCTGCGAGGTGGCGAAACCGCACTTGTAGACACCGTTGTTCAGGTCGGTGAAGACCTTTCCGGCCACGTCCTCGATCTCGTCGCGCAGCTTCTCCGGATAGAGATCCGGCGCCCCGTCCCGGTGATGTGCCGCCCATTCGCTCCCCAGATCGAGCGTGATCCGGGCGAAGTCGTTGGTCACCACCTGCCCCGTCGGAATGTCCACGAGGGCGGGCACGGTGATACCGCGCGGATAGTCGGGGTCCCGTTTGAAGAACGCCTCCTGTAGGCGTTCGATGCCGAGCACGGGGTCTTTGCCGCCGGGGTCCAGATCGAACGACCAGCTGCGCTCGTCGTGCAGCGGTCCGGCGATCCCCATCGAAAGGACGCCCTCGAGCCCCAGCAGACGCCGTACGATCGCCGCCCGGTTCGCCCATGGACAGGCGCGGGCGATGATCAGGCGATAGCGCCCGGGCTCCACGGGGAAGCCGTCGCGGCCGTCGGCCGTGATCCGCGTCGTGATGTAGTTCTGATCCCTTTTGAACTCTCCACCACCAGCCATACACCGAGCCTAGACGCCGATGAGTTCCGGCGTCGCGCGGAGTCATCTCCGATGACCGGAAATGCGGCGCCGTACGGCGCCGCCCGCACCAGACACCGCGGAGAACTCATGACGACCGAACTGTCCGGCCGCCCGCCCGTCGTCGACCTGGCCACCTGGCAGGCCGAACGGGACGAGCTGCTGGTACGCGAGAAGGCGCACACACGCGAGGGGGACGCGATCGCGGCGGCCCGGCGGCGGCTGCCGATGGTGGAGTTCGACGGGGGCGTCGAGGTGGTCGGCGCCGACGGGGCCGTGCCGTTCCTGGACCTGTTCCAGGGGCGCGAGGAACTCGTGCTCTACAAGCACATGTGGTATGACGGCGCGCCCCACCAGGGACAGTGCGAGGGCTGCACCACCACGGCCTGGCACCTCGACGACTCCGTCTACCTCAACGCCCGCAACGTGTCGTTCGCCGTCGTCACCACGGGTGCCTGGAACGAGGTCGCCGCCTACGCCGAGTTCATGGGCTACACCCAGCCCTGGTACTCGGTGCGCGGCATCGACGAGCCGGCCGGCGGCGAGATGGGCTACCTCGCGAGCTATCTGCGCGACGGCGACCGTACGTTCCTCACGTACTCCACGACGGGCCGCGGCAACGAGCGCGCGAACCCGGCCCTCGGTCTGCTCGACATGACCCCGTACGGCCGCGGCGAGCAGTGGGAGGACAACCCCGAGGGCTGGCCCAAGGGGCTCGACGCGTGCTGGTCCTGGCGCTTCGACGCGGACGGCAACCCCACCTGGGGCCCGACCGGCCGCCCCACACCGCAGTGGACCCGCCCGGGCGCGACTCCGGTGGAGACACTGGGCCGGACGACCCACTGCCACTGACTCTCAGGCGCGGCACAGACAGAACGGATGGCCCGCCGGGTCCGCGTAGACGCGGAAGCCGCGGCGGCCGTTGTCGTCGTCGAGGTCCAAGGGCATGGCGCCGAGCGCCAGGGCCTGGGCCTCGGCGTCGGCCATGTCCGTGACCGTCAGATCGAGGTGCAGCTGCTGGGAGTTGGTGTCGGCGCGCGGCCACTGCGGCGGCTGATGGCCCGGGGCCCGCTGGAAGGCCATGCGGTGGCCGCCCGGTGCGTACAGGTCGTACCAGTCCTCGTTGTCCTGTTTGATCTCGCCGCCGAGCAGGGCGGCGTAGAAACCGGCGAGGGCCGCGGGGTCGGGCAGTCGACGGCGACCAGGCAGTACGTGGCGACCGGCATGGGATCAACCTCCTGTGCACCGGGGACTTTGCTCCGGTGACTTCGCTCCGGTGACTTCGCTCCAGTGGCTTCGGTCCGGTGACTTCTCGCGCGTCACTTCTCGCGGGCGAGTGCCCTGCCCAGACGGTCTGATGCGGCCCGGAAGTCGGGCCGAGCCTACGAATTCGTCCCCTGACCCACCTATCTCCTGCGGTACGCGGGGTACCCGCGAGGCTCCGGTGCCGTGAAGGGATGGACATGGAGTGGATGGAACGGGCCGAATGCGTGCGGGAGGACCCGGAGTTGTTCTTCCCCGTCGGCACGACAGGCCCTGCGCTGCGGGACCTCCAGGAGGCGAAGGCGGTGTGCCGTCGGTGTCCGGTGGCGCAGCAGTGCCTGGACTTGGCACTGAGCAGCGGGCAGACGGCGGGCATCTGGGGCGGTACGTCCGAGAGCGAACGGGCCCCGCTGCTGCGGGCCGCGCGCCGCAGGGAGCGGTACCACGCTCGTTTCCGCTGAGCCGATGGGACGCCCGAGGCCGCAGGGGCGTCACTGCTGCGCGAAGGGCACAGGCTCACGCCCCTTCGGCTGAGAGGGAGTGCGCGGCGGCGTCAGATCGGGCAGCGGCCGGGTCTCGGTGCGCTCAGGGGTGAGTCGCACCTCCTCGCCGTGGTGGCGTATGACCAGGGAATCGCCGCTGAGCAGGGTGTACTCCGCCGCGTCGCGCGTGATACGCACGGAGATCCGGCGGCCGAACACGGTGATGCGGAACGCAAGCCGGAAGAGGTGGTCCGGCAGCCGTGGCGAGAAGGAGAGGTCGCCGCCTTGGCGGCGCAGCCCGCCGAAACCCGCGACCAGGGCGATCCAGCTGCCCGCGAGCGAGGCGAGATGCAGGCCGTCGCGGGTGTTCTGCTCCAGGTCGAGCAGATCGATGAGCGAGGTCTCGCCGAGATAGTCGTACGCCAGGTCCAGATGTCCCGTCCGCGCGGCGACGACGGCCTGGAAGGCGGCCGACAGGGACGAGTCCCGCACCGTCAGCTCCTCGTAGTACGCGAAAGCCCGCGCCTTCTCCTCGTCGGTGAACGCGTCGCCGCGCAGGAAGAGCGCGAGCACCAGATCCGCCTGCTTGATGACCTGGCTGCGGTAGAGAGCGAAGTAGTGGAAGTGGTGCATCAGCGGGTACTGGTCGGGGTGCGTGGCGGCGAAGTCCCAGCGGGCGCGGCGGGTGAACCCGGCCGACTGCTCGTGCACTTGGAGTTCTTCGCTGTACGGGATGGCCATCGCGTCGGCGGCCCGGCGCCAGCAGCGCACCTGGCCCTCGTCGACCCCCAGGCGCCGCGCGGCCTCCGGGTGCCGCTCCACGGCGTCGGCGGCGTCCCGGAGATTCTGCTGGGCCATGAGATTCGTGTAGAGGTTGTCGTTCGTCAGGGCGCTGTACTCGTCGGGACCCGTCACTCCGTCGATGTGGAACGTGCCCGCCTCGTCGTGATGCCCGAGCGAGTGCCACAGACGTGCGCTGTGCACCAGGATGTCCACGCCGATATGCCGCTCGAAGTCCTCGTCGCCCGTGCACTCCACATAGCGCACCGCCGCCGCGGCGATGGCCGCGTTGACGTGGAAGGCGGCAGCACCGGCCGGCCAGTAGCCCGAGCACTCCCGGCCCGCGATGGTGCGCCACGGGAACGCCGCGCCCGCCAGGCCGAGTTGACTCGCGCGCTCCTGCGCCAGGGGCAGGGTGCTGTGCCGCCACCGCAGGGCCTGGGCCACGGCGTCGGGGTCGGTGTAGGTGAGGATCGGCAGGATGTACGCCTCGGTGTCCCAGAAGCAGTGCCCCTCGTAGCCGGGACCGGTCAACCCCTTGGCGGGAATGGGCTGTTCCTCGGCCCGGTCGCCCGCCTGCAGCACGTGGAACAGGGCGAACCGTACGGCCTGCTGAAGCCGCTGGTCGCCGCGCACCTCCACATCCGCACAGTCCCAGAACGCGTCGAGCCGCTGCCGCTGTTCGTCGGCGAGCCCCTGCCACCCCGTATGCCGGGCGGCGGCCAGCGCGGCGTCCACCTGATCCCGCAGGGCAGGCAGCGAGCGGGTACGCGACCAGCCGTACGCCACCGTCTTGTCCACCCGCAGCCGCTCGCCGGGGGAGAGCCGGCCCACCACGGTGTAGCGCGCGAGATCGGGTTCGGCCTCGGAGGTGCCCTGCCAGCCGTCCGGTCCGTCCACCCGGTGCTCGGCGGCCACGGCGACGCGCAGTCGGCTCTTCTCGGTGGAGTGGATCAGGCCCAGATGGACGTCGGAGGCGTGGTGTTCCTCGGCGCGCAGCGGCGACTGCAGCACGGTCGAGCCGCGGGGGTCCCCGTTGTGCGGCGGCAGTTGCTCATTGGCCACGAGCTCGGACTGCACGACGACCCGCGTCTCGTGCGAGACCGGCTCCACTTCGTAGCGGATCGCGGCCACGGCGCGCTGGGTCAGCGAGACGAGCCGGGTCGAGCGCACCCGGACACGTCGTCCCGCGGGCGACGTCCAGTCGACGGCGCGGTGCAGTTGCCCCGTACGGAAGTCGAGGGTGCGTTCGTGGTGGTGCAGGGTGCCGTAGCGCAGGTCGAAGGGTTCGTCGTCGACGAGCAGCCGCATCACCTTGCCGTTGGTGACGTTGATGACGGACTCGCCGAAGTCCGGATACCCGTAGCCCGCTTCGGCGTACGGCATGGGGTGCAGCTCGTGGACACCGTTGAGGTAGCTGCCGGGCAGGCCGTGCGGCTCGCCCTCGTCGAGGTTGCCGCGCCAGCCGATATGGCCGTTGGAGAGCGCGAACAGCGACTCCGTCTGCGGCAGCACATCCAACTGCAGGGATTCCTCCCGCACTTGCCAGGGCTCGGTGGTGAATCCGGAGTGCCTGATCACGGGCGGCCCTCCGCTCGTCGGGCGCCGTTCACGGTGTCGATGCGGGTCATCGGGGACGGGTACCGCGCACGGGACGGATCAAGCCCGGGCCCGCGGGCCGCCCCTCAGCGGCCGACGGGCGTCTCGTCCGCCATGTGCGAGAGCTTCTCCGGGTTGCGGACGTGGTAGAGCCCGGTGATCAGGCCCTCGTCGATCCGTACGGTCAGGACCCCGTCCAGGTCCCCGCCGATCCGGATGATCAGCGCCGGATGCCCGTTGACCTGGGCCGGTTCGACCGAGCCGGTCTCCTTGAGCCGGGGCAGGGCCAGCCTGAGGAAGGAACCCACCTCCGCGGCACCGGCGAGCGGGTGGAGCAGTGCCTGCTTGACCCCGCCGCCGTCCGTCAGCATCACGACATCCGGCGCCAGCTTGTCGAGCAGACCCTGTAGATCGCCGGTCTCGACGGCGTGCCGGAACGCGTCGAGCGCGCCCTGCGCCGCGTGCGAGGTGACGGTCTCGCGGGGCCTGCGCGCAGCGACATGACTGCGGGCGCGGTGCGCGATCTGGCGTACGGCCGCGGGGGATTTGTCGACCGCGGCGGCGATCTCGTCGTATCCGAGGGCGAAGACCTCCCGCAGCACGAACACCGCGCGTTCGGTGGGCGAGAGCGTCTCGAGGACGAGGAGCATCGCCGTCGAGACGCTCTCGGCGAGCTCGACGTTCTCGGCCACGTCCGGGGCGGTGAGCAGGGGCTCGGGCAGCCATGGGCCGACGTAGTCCTCCTTGCGGCGCTTGAGCGAGCGCAACCGCATCAGCGCCTGCCGGGTGGTGATCCGCACCAGGTACGCGCGCGGTTCACGGACCTCGTCGAACTCCACGCCGGTCCACTTGAGCCAGGTCTCCTGCAGCACGTCCTCGGCGTCCGCCGCGGAACCGAGCATCTCGTACGCGACGGTGAACAGCAGGTTGCGGTGCTCGACGAAGGCGGCGGTGGCGGGGTCCGTGGCCTGGCTCATCTGCGGCTCCTCGGTGCGTGCGGAAGCGGGTCACCCATGGGATGCCGGGCGGCGCGGATCTGTGACAACGCCGGCGTGGACCGGCGCCTTCCGGACCTCGACGTACCTGTGCCCCACGTCACGTGAGCCCCATATTCGCAAGGACGTATGGCCGCCGGACGGTGGGGCACCCGGGCGATCAGCACTCTCCCCCTTTCCTCATAGGAGGCCTGCCGATGACTGCCGTGAACAGCCCGGTCCCCGAGGCCGACATCAAAGCCACCGGGGAAGTCCTGCAGGGCGCGCTCGTCGATCTGCTGGATCTGTCGCTGATCGCCAAGCAGGCGCACTGGAACATTCTCGGGCCGAGGTTCCGCTCGATCCACCTCCAGCTCGACGAGGTCGTCGCGACCGCCCGTACGTACGCGGACACCATCGCCGAACGCTCGTCGACCATCGGAGTTCCGCCCGACGGACGGGCCGCGACGCTCGCCCGGCACTCGGACGTCGCGCAGCCGCCGGACGGCTGGCTGCAGGAGCACGCCGTCGTCGAACTGCTCATCGACGCACTCGCCGGGACGATCCGCCGGATGCACGAACGCATCCGGATCACCGGGGACACCGACCTCGTGAGCCAGGACGTCCTGCTCGGGCTGACCGCTCAACTGGAGAAGCACCACTGGATGTTCCAGGCCGAACACCCCAGGCCCCAGTAGCCCCGAGCCCCAGCAGGGCGCCGCCCGGGCGGCGCCCTGCTGGGCCGCCGTCAGGGCCGCTCGCGCTCCGCGTCCACGATGCCGCGCTCCAGGACCGCCGACGCACCCAGGAACGTATCGGACATGATCTCCTCGGCCGCCGACCAGTCGCCGACCAGTCGCCGACCAGTCGCCGGTCAGCCGCAGGGCATGGTGGTAGACCGCCCGGATGTGCCTGAGGGGCGGCCGGGCGGGTACTCGCGACGGATGAACGTCATGAACACCGGGATGAACGTCATGAGTACCGGCTGGACCGAGCGGGCCGCCGCACCAGGCGCGGCGGTCGGTGTCGTGCTGGCCCTGGTGGGGCTCGCCATCGTGGGCATGCTGATCGGAGCGTTTGTGTGGGGCCGCCGCAGGCAGGACCGCGCGCCGCGGCCGCCGCGCCCCGAGGAGCAGCCGAGGCTGCCCGGAGGCCGGCCGTCAGGCCCGGTCCAGGAGGTCAGGGAGCCGGACGAGCTGCCGCCCGACAGCCCGCGGCTGACCCCGCACCAGCTGCGGCACTCCAGCACGAGGAGCAGCGCCGACCAGGAGCCGTCCAAGTGGAGCGGCGGCGGCAGCGGCGCCTTCGGCAGTGGTGGCCCGGGCGGGAAGCAGGGGTGAGCCGCCTTCGGTTCACCGGTGCCGTGCGCACCGCCAACTCTTTTGTGCCGACGCGGGTTTGAGGCCGTAGGGCCGGGATACCCGGCTGCCGGCTGAGTGGCCAAGGGACTGTGGTTGCGGCCGCGGGTGCCGCCTGGGACGGCGGCTCTTGCGGCCGCGACCCGGTCCCTTCAGCACGTGCCGGCCGCTCGCAGCGATCGCGAGCGCGCACTGCCTGCGCATGCGGCCGGGCAGATCGAGGAGGGTTCGGGCCTGTCGACATCTGGGTGAACAACGCCTTCGCCGGCGTCCGCGCACCGTTTTGCGAGATCCCGGATGCCCGGGCGCCCGCGCCCCGTCGCGCCCGTGTACCAGCCGGAGGCCGCCGCACGTGCCGTCGTCCACGCGGCGGATCATCCCCGGCGGCGTGAGTACTGGACCGGTGGGTCCACGGCGGCGACGCTGATCGCCAATGCCGTGGCGCCCGGCCTGTTCGACCGCTACCTCGCGCGCACCGCGTACGCCGCGCAGCACGACGAGCAGGGCGACCACACGTTCGGCAATCTGTGGTCGCCGGCCGACGGCCCCGGGGGACCGGACGCCGGAGCGCACGGACGCTTCGACGAGGAGGCGAGGAGCAGGAGCGCGCAGGCCTGGTTCTCGCGGCAGCGGAACCGGCTGGCGGTGGCGGCGGTGGTCGGGGCGTTGGTGGCCGCCGGCCGCAGGGCCGGGCCGGGCAAGCCCTGAGGGTCCGGCCTCTCGGTGTGTCCGGGCCAAGGCCCTTTCACGCCCTGCTCGTTCAGGCGCTTGCGGCCGGCTTGAGCACCTCCTCGCACCACTGCCGGAAGGTGGTGGGGGCGGGTGCGGTCAGAGCCCGCTGCTCGCCGTCGTAGATGCCGTCGCTCTGTGCGGCGGCCATGTCGACCAGGCCCTGCGCCCAGGCGTCGCTCATCCCGTACTGCATCATCGTCGCCTTGTAGGTCTCGGCGTCGGCCTGCTGGAACCGGACCGGGCGCTTCAGGACTTCGGAGACGACCCGGGCCATGGCGTCGGGGGACAGGGAGTCCGGGCTGACGACCGGGACGGTGTCCTGTCCGGTCCAGGTGTCGTCGGCCAGGAGGCGGGCGGCGGCCGCGGCGATGTCGCGCGTGGCGACGACGGCCAGCGGACGGTCCGCGCTGTTCGGCATGACGAACGTGCCCTGTGACGTGATCGCCTCGGTCTGGTGGAGCAGGTTCTCCATGAAGTACGGCATGGCCAGGGCCCGGTAGGCGACCCCGGTGCTCTCGATCAGCTCGTCCATCGCGAAGGCGGGCGTCAGCAGTCCGGCGTGCCTGCCGTAGGTGCGGCCCAGGCTGGTCACACCGACGACGCGCCGGACGCCTTGGTTCCTGATCGCCTCGCAGGCCGGGCGGGTGAAACCGAGGTAGTGGTCCTCGATGCTGTCCGTGCCCGGGTTCGGGGGGACCAGCCAGAGCACGCTGTCGGCATCCTTGAACGCCTCGTCGAGCACGTCGGGGTCGCTGTGGGAGCCCTGGACGACGTCGGCGCGCTCGCGCGTCCGCGGGGTCAGTCGGCCGGGGTCGCGGGCGATGACCCGGACGGGGTGACCGCTGTCGAGCAGCGTGTCCAGGACCTGGCGGCCTATTTGACCGGTGGGAGCGGTAATGACGATCACGGGAGCCTCCGGATGAGGGGTGCGGAACGGTCGTTCACCTGCAGGCGCAGGCGCCTCCGCAAAGCGTTTCCGTTGATAACGGTCGCACGTTAACGACGATATTGCAAAGCGCTAACGTTTCACCGTTATCATTGGTAACCATGAAGACCGACCGCACCGCCACGGCGGAGAGCAACCGCGAACGGATCGTCGAGGCCGCCACCCGTCTGCTCGCGGAACAGGGGCGTGAGGCGGTGTCGACGCGTGCGGTGAGTGCCGCGGCGGGCGTCCAGGCGCCGACGATCTACCGCCTCTTCGGGGACAAGCAGGGACTGCTCGACGCCGTCGCCGCACGCGGCTTCGCCGGGCACCTCGGCGAGAAGAACGCGCTGAAGCGCACGGACGATCCTGTCGAGGACCTGCGCACCGGCTGGAACCTCAACCTGGAGTTCGGTCTCGCCAACCCGGCCCTGTACACGCTCATGCATGCCGAGCCCCGCCCCGGCGGCCCCTCGCCCGCGGCCGCCGAAGCGCTGGGCATTCTCGCCGGCTCCGTCCGGCGGATCGCCGCCGCGGGACGGCTGCGCATCGACGAGGCGCGCGCCATCCAACTGGTCCACGCCGCGGGCGGCGGTACCACGCTGGCCCTCATCGCCACTGACGAGGACCGGCGCGACATCAGCGTGTCCCATCTGGCGCGGGAGGCGGTCATCGCGGCGATCACCACCGACGCGCCGACCGCCCCGGCTCCCGGCCCTGCGGGAGCGGCCGTCGCGCTACGGGCACTGCTGCCGGGGACCGACGTCCTGACGGCGGGGGAGCGTGGCCTGCTCGCCGAACTGCTCGACCGGATCGCCGCGGCCGGCTAGGGCCTGATCCGCAGGGCGGACCAGCGCCGCCGGCCGCGGCGACGCATCACTTCGGTCCCTGCAGCTGCGGCAGCACCTTCGTCCGGTAGAAGTCGAAGAACCCCCGCTGATCCGGCCCGATCTGGTTCACGTACACCCGGTCGAAGCCCGTCTCCGCGAAGGCCGACAAGCCGGCGACATGCGCGTCCACGTCGTCGCCGCAGACCATCGCGTCCGCCACCTGCTGTTCGGTGATCAGCGGCTCCAGCTGCTCGAAGTGGCGTGGTGAGGGCAGGATCTGGCCCATCTCGCCGGGCAGCAGCTGGTTCGCCCACAGGCGGCGCACGGTGCGTACGGCCTCGTCGCGGTCCGGTCCGTAACAGACCTTCAGGCCTCCGCTGACGGGCTTCGAGCCGCCCCCGCCCTTGCGGAACCGGGTCACGAGCGCCGCGTCGGGCGTCATCGTGATGTAGCCGTCGCCCACGCGTGAGGCCAGCGACGTGGCCTTGGAGCCGAAGCCCGAGATGTCGATGGGCACGGGTGCGTCGGGCACGGTGTACAGACGGGCGTTCTCCACGGTGTAGTGCTTGCCGTAGTGGTTGATCTCCTCGCCGGTGAACAGCTGCCGCATCACCTGGACCGCCTCTTCCAGCATGTCCAGACGGATATGCGTGGGCGGCCAACGGGTGCCGAGGATGTGCTCGTTGAGTGCCTCGCCGGAGCCGACACCGAGGCGGAACCGGCCGCCCGTCATCACCGCGCTCGTCGCCGCGGCCTGCGCGACCACCGCCGGATGCATCCGCAGCGTCGGACAGGTCACCGCGGTGCCGATCGGCAGCGAGACGGCCTCCGCGAGCGCACCGATCACCGACCAGACGAACGGGCTCTGGCCCTGCGCCGCGTTCCACGGATGGAAGTGGTCGGAGATCCACAGGGACTCGAACCCCGCCTGCTCGGCCATCCGCGCCTGCTCGACGAGCTCCGCGGGTCCGAACTCCTCGGTCGCCAGGAAGTATCCGTACTCGGCCATGGCTCACCTCCAGGTGAATGCCGACCGGGTACCTTCCCGCCGGTCCGGGAAACCTGTGCTCAGGCCCACCGCAGCAGCGCGCCGAGGCCGCCCGCCGGGCCGTTGTGCGGCGGCACGGCGAGCGCTTCGGCCCCGGTCGCCGCGGCCGAGCGCAGGAGCGCGTCGTCGGCGCGGGCCGGCTCGGGACGGCGTTCGCCCAGATACGGCACGTCCGAGCGGCGCACGGCCAGCTGGTCGGGGTCCGGTCCCACCCACACGGTGCGATGGAGATCCGGCCCGGTGGGCTCCAACAGGAGCTCGGCGATGCGGTGTTCACGGGCGGCTTCCACGAGCGCGGGCACTCCCTCGGCGGCCGTCTGCGGAGCGCCGTGCGGGCCCCGGCCGGCCTCGAAGCGTTCCAGGTCCGCGGCGACACGGCCTTGTTCGTACGCGGCCATGGCGCGCTGTACGTCCTCGTCGAGCAGCCGGGTGTCCGCGCCGGCCGCACGTCCGCCGTGCTCGGACTCGACGGCACGCTCGCGCAGCTGCTGCGGCAACACGTCGTACACGGCGCGCCGTTCGCGCTCACCGCCGACGAGGATCACCAGGTCGGCACGGGTCTCCTCGTGGTGTGCGGCGAGGGCCTGCGCGGTCAGGGCCGCGTTCTGCTTCCAGGTGTTCTCGACCTTCGTCTGGAAGTGGCGTTCGGACCAGTCGCCCGTCGGGGAGCGGTGCAGCGGCCAGTCCTGGCCGGCGATCTCACCGCTGAAGCGCGTGCCGGACGGCCCGCGCAGCTCGAAGTCGGCGCCCTTGCGGTCGATGTACGCGACCAGGCAGACGAGGTCCTCGCCGTTGAGGTCGACCAGCGGTGCGACCCGGGGCAGCAGACCCCAGTGGACCTGGTCGCCGGCGGGCGGTGTCAGGAGCGGCGGGTCGAGGACGACCTCCCCTTCGGTGGCGAAGATCGCCCGCCCGGCGGTTCCGTGCTGGTCGCCCAGTGCTTCGACGGCCGCCTGTACGGCGCGGCAGGTGGGCTCGTCCGCACCCTGCGCCGCCAGGGTGCGGACCGCCGCCTGGGCTTCGACGCGGCGGTCGTTCGCGGTGGACTCCGTATGGCGCGAGGTGTCGGCGTACACCGAAGCCCAGGGGCCGGGACGTGCGAACAGCGGGTTCAGGTAAGCGAGATCCATGACGTGCTCCAAGAGAGGGTGTGAGGGATCGCCCTCATCGGTCCTCGCCGGGTACCCGGCCGCCGCACGGTGACACGATCGTTTTCGTGCGCCGGGCCGACTCGCCGGCGAACCCCTCGCCTCGGCATCGAGACCTTTCGGCTTGGCAGTGCGACCACCCTCGGCTCGGCCGCACGCCGCCCCTCAACTCGGCAGCGCGACCCTCAATTCAGTCGGTCGCGGCACCGTCTCCGCAAGCGCCAGGTCCGACGCACCGGCCGGCCACCACCCGGCCCCGTCCTCCATCTGCCGCAGCAGAATCCCTTCCCGTACGGCCCAGGGGGAGATCGTCACCGTCGAGATCCCGGTCAGTTCCATCACCGTGTGGGCGACCAGCGCACCCGCGAGGGACTGCTTGGCGCGCGCGGCCGAGATGCCGCGCAGCTTCGCGCGGCCCGAGGCCGGCAGCGACGCCAGCCGCTTGACCGCGACGGCCAGGTCGTCCCGGCTCAACTCCCGCGGCGTGAACGGGCCATGGCGGCCGGCCGGCGCCCCGCACAGCCGGGCCAGCTGCTGGAACGTACGGGACGAGGCGACGCTCGTACGCGGCGACTCCCAGCGCACCCGGGCGGCCACATCGCGCAGCTGATGACGCACCGCGCGGCGCATCGCCCGCAGGGCCTTCTTCGGGGGCGGATCCTCCGAGTTGTTGCAGTACTCCCGCGTCAGCCGTCCCGCGCCCAGCGGCAGCGACACCGCGAACTCGGGCAACCGGCCGCGCCCCACGGCCACTTCGAGCGAGCCGCCCCCGATGTCGAGCATCGCAAGGGAGCCCGCCCGCCAGCCCATCCACCGGCGCGCGCCCAGGAAGGTCAGCTCGGCCTCGACCTCGCCCGGCAGCACATGCAGGCGTATCCCGGTGTCCTGCCGTACGGCGTGCAGCACCTCGTCCCGGTTGGGCGCGTCGCGCACCACCGCGGTCGCGAAGGCGAACGGCTCGGGCGCGCCCCAGCGTTCGCTCTGTGCGCGCACCGATGCCACGGCCTCGGTCAGTGCCGCCAGCGCGGTGGGCGGCAGCTCCCTGCTCTCTCCCAGCTGTTCGGCCAGGCGCAGCCGCACCTTGGCCGTGTGCACCGGCAGCGGTGCACCGCCCTCCACGTCCGCGACCATCAGCCGCACCGTGTTGGACCCCACGTCGATCACCCCGGTTCGCATGCGGGGGTGAGTACCCCGAAAGGCGGTGAATAGGCCGGTGTGTGAGGTGCGCGTTGCAGGGTAACCGGCGACGACGTCCCCACGAAAGGCTTGAGGTCATGGCCGAGGCCCCCCACCGCGGCGGCGGCCCCGGCTCGCCCGACTGGCCACCGTGCAGATCCACCGCCACCCGCACGCCGCCCTCGGCGAGGGCTCTGACCAGCAGCTCACGGAGCGGGCAGGGTTGGGCGCCGATATCCTGGACACAGGATGCTGCCCTCTCGCCGGGAACTCCGGCTTCGAGCACGGTCGGCACGGCCACCGCGTCATCCGATGCCGCCCGCGCGTTATCTGACGCCGCCCGCACGTCAACTGCCGCCGCCCGTACAGCGCCCGCGGTCACGACGCCCGCGCCTGGCAGCGCCGTTGCCCTCGCCGGACACCCTCTCGCGCACCGGCACGCCACAGCCCGTCGCCGACCCCGCAGACCCCACCCCCTCATCACGAAAGGTCCCGCCGTGTCCACCAAGGTCTCCGACCACATCCTCCAGCGACTGCGCGCCTGGAACGTCGAGCATGTCTTCGCCTACCCGGGAGACGGCATCAACGGCCTGCTCGCCGCCTGGGGCCGCGCCGACAACCAGCCCATGTTCATCCAGTCCCGGCACGAGGAGATGTCCGCGTTCGAAGCGGTCGGATACGCCAAGTTCACCGGCCGGGTCGGCGTGTGCGCGGCGACCTCGGGGCCCGGAGCGATCCATCTGCTCAACGGCCTCTACGACGCGAAGCTCGACCATGTGCCGGTCGTCGCGATCGTGGGGCAGACCAACCGGAGCGCGATGGGCGGCTCGTACCAGCAGGAAGTCGATCTCCTGAGCCTCTTCAAGGACGTCGCCGGCGACTACTGCGAGATGATCACCGTCCCGCAGCAGCTGCCCAACGCCATCGACCGTGCGATCCGCACCGCTCAGGCCAAGCGCACCGTGACCGCGCTGATCGTCCCGGCCGATGTCCAGGAACTGGAATACGAGGCGCCCGAGCACGCCTTCAAGATGGTCCCGTCCAGCCTGGGGATGCCTCACTACGCGCCCGTACCCGCCGACAGCCAACTGGCCGAGGCGGCCGAGATCCTCAACGCGGGCGAGAAGGTCGCCGTGCTCATCGGGCAGGGCGCGCGCGGCGCTCAGGACCAGGTGAAGGAACTGGCGGACGTCCTTCAGGCCGGTGTGGCCAAGGCGCTGCTCGGCAAGGACGCGCTGCCCGACGATCTGCCGTACGTCACCGGTTCCATCGGACTGCTCGGCACCCGGCCCAGCTATGAGCTGATGCAGGACTGCGACACCCTGCTGATGATCGGATCGAGCTTCCCGTACAGCCAGTTCCTGCCGGAGTTCGGGCAGGCGCGGGCCGTCCAGATCGACATCGACCCGTTCATGGTCGGACTGCGGTACCCCTTCGAGCTCAACCTGGTGGGGGACGCCGGCGCGACCCTCGACCGGCTGCTGCCGCTGCTAGAGCGCAAGAAGCCGGGGAAGTGGCGTAAGAAGATCGAGAAGGACACGGCCCGCTGGTGGCAGGTGATGGAGCGGCGCGCCGCCGTGGAGGCCGACCCGGTCAACCCCGAGTACGTCGTGCACGCCCTCGACCGGCTGCTGCCCGACGACGTGATCCTCGCCGCCGACTCGGGCTCGGCCGCGAACTGGTACGCCCGCCATCTGCGGCTGCGCGGCACCATGCGCGGCTCGCTCTCCGGCACCCTCGCGACCATGGGCTGCGGCGTCCCGTACGTGATCGGCGCCAAGTTCGCGCACCCGGACCGCCCGGCCATCGCGCTGGTCGGCGACGGTGCGATGCAGATGAACGGGCTCGCCGAACTCATCACCGTCGCCAAGTACTGGGAGCAGTGGAGCGACCCCCGGCTGATCGTCGCGGTCCTCAACAACCAGGATCTGAACCAGGTCACTTGGGAGATGCGCGCCATGACGGGCGCCCCGCAGTTCCTGCCCTCGCAGTCGCTCCCGGACGTCGCCTACGCCGACTTCGCCCGCTCGCTCGGCCTGTCCGGCGCCCGGATCGAGAAGGCCGCCGACGTGGAGGGCGCCTGGCAGCACGCGCTGGCCGCCGACCGCCCGTACGTCCTCGACTTCCGCACCGATCCGGCCGTCCCGCCGATCCCGCCGCACGCGACGCTCGACCAGATCGAGGCGGCCGCCGTCTCCATCCTCAAGGGCGACAGCGACCGCACCGGGATGATCCGGCAGGGCTTCAAGGCCAAGGTCCAGGAGATGCTGCCGGGGACGCGGCACCGGGAGGACAAGGACAAGCAGTAGGGGTCACAGCCACCCGTGGCGCTGCGCCTGCAACGCCATCTGGAAGCGGTTCGCCGCGCCCAGCTGCGCCATCAGGATCTGCAGGCGGCGGAAGAGGGTGCGGCGGCTGATGCCGAGTTCGCGGGCGATGACCTCATCGGTCGCGCCGCTCGCGAGGAGCCAGAGCAGCCGGCGGTCGGCGGGCGGCAGACCCCCGGGGCGGGTGGTGCGGCCGTGGAACGGCAGGGCGTTGTGCCAGGACTGCTCGAACAGCGCCATCAGCGCCGAGAGCAGTCCGCACGGCTGCACCACCAGCATCGTGTTGTGCACATCGGCCTCTTTGATCGACAGCGAGACCAGCGCGTACGCCTCGTCGATGATCACGAGCTTGACCGGCACCGAGGGCAGCACCCGGGCCTGCTCGCCGGCCTTCACGCACGGCTCGATGACGTCCGTGAGATGGCCCGGGTGCTCGAGCGACGCCCGCGAGTAGACGACCCGCTGGGTCACTCCGCGCGCGAGCGTGGCCAGCGCGTCGTCGGTGGCGCCTTGCAGAGGGAAGTACGGCGGTGACTCGAACTGCCGGATCTGCGTCCGGGCGCTCGCCCAGGCCTGCCGGATCCGCGGCCCGATCGCGTCGCCGGTGACGACCTCGACGAGATCGTCGTTGTACGCCGCGAGCCGCTGCCGCCGGAAGGACTCGAAGGCGCCGCCGACGGCGATCCGCGACTCCTCGACCTCGGCGGCCCGGTGCCGCGCGAGGATCTCCAAGCCCGCGCCGGGTGGCACCGGTGCCACCACGTCCGCACCCTGCGCGGCCGCGCTCGCCAGGCCCGCGTCGACCAGACCGTCGTACGCACGGGTCAGCTCGCCGCCGTCCAGCTCCGCTGCCCGGCCCACCTCGCCCAGCGGGGCCGGGGCGACATCGAGCAGCGCCAGATAGAGCCGGGCCGCCGTGTCGTCGAGCCCCAGGGAACGCAGAGCCTGGCCGAGTTTCGCGGGCGTCATGCGCGGCTCTCGTTCGTCGTCATGGGCGGCGTTCGTTCATCGTCATACGCAGCATTATCGGCGGTCCGGACACCGCCTTGGCCGATCTGTGCCACTGGCACTCCCGGGCACCACGCCCCCGGGACGCCGGTTAGCTTCGCTCGCGGAAGAGCAACGGAAGAGCACCAGTGCGGACGCAGAAAAGGTGGACGACGTGGCGAAGCGCCGGAAGAACGGTCTCTACACAGAGATCTCCGCGGAACTCTCCGCTCTGATGCGCACGGGGTGGGCGGACACCGAACGGCACGACCTGGAGCCCGACGCGCAGGCTCCGTACGCCGCCCGACGTCGCGCCGCGCTCTCCGCGCGCTTCCCCGGCGAGCGTCTGGTGATCCCGTCGGGGAACCTCAAGACCCGCTCCAACGACGACACTTACCCGTTCCGGCCCTACACCGGCTATGTGCACATGACCGGCGACCAGGCCCGCGACGGCGCCCTCGTCCTCGAACCCCGCGCGGACGGCGGCCACGACGCCTACTGCTACCAGCTGCCGCGCGACGGACGGGACAACGACGAGTTCTGGATCGGGTACACCGCCGAACTGTGGATGGGCCGCCGCCGCTCACGGGCCGAGTCCGAGCGCGTGCTCGGCCTCGCATGCCGTGACGTCCGTACCGCGGCCGAGGACCTGGCCGCCTCCTCCGGCGTGCCGACCCGGATCGTCCGCGGGCTCGACCCGGCCCTGGAAGCCGCCGTCACCACCGACGAGGAGCGTGACACGGACCTGGAGGAGGCGCTCAGCGAGCTCCGGCTCGTCAAGGACGCGTGGGAGATCGGCGAGATGCGCGCCGCCGTGGACTCCACGGTCCGCGGTTTCACCGATGTGGTCGGCGAGCTGTCGACGGCCGTCGCCACGTCCGAGCGCTGGATCGAGGGCACCTTCTACCGCCGCGCCCGGCTCGAAGGCAACCACGTCGGATACGGCTCGATCTGCGCCGCCGGCGAGCACGCCACGATCATGCACTGGACGGACAACGACGGCCCGGTGCGCCCAGGGGAGCTGCTCCTGCTCGACGCAGGGGTCGAGTCGCGCACCCTCTACACCGCCGACGTGACCCGCACCCTGCCGATCAGCGGCACGTTCACACCGGTGCAGCGCAAGGTCTACGACGCGGTGTACGAGGCGCAGGAGGCCGGCTTCGCGGCGGTCAAGCCGGGCGCCGCCTACCGCGACTTCCACGAGGCGGCCCAGCGCCACCTCGCGGCCCGGCTCGTCGAGTGGGGCTTCATCGAGGGCCCGGCGGAGCGCGCGTACGACCTCGGTCTGCAGCGTCGCTTCACGATGGCCGGCACCGGCCACATGCTCGGCCTCGACGTGCACGACTGCGCGCACGCCCGCAGCGAGGAGTACGTCGAAGGGGCCCTGGAGCCCGGCATGGTCCTCACGGTCGAGCCCGGCCTGTACTTCCAGCCGGACGACCTCACCGTCCCCGAGGAGTGGCGCGGTATCGGCGTACGGATCGAGGACGATCTGCTCGTCACCGCCGACGGCCACGAGAACCTGTCGGCCGCACTGCCGCGTTCGGCGGACGAAGTCGAGGCGTGGATGGCCGAGTTCGCGGGCTGAGCGGTCCGAGTCGTAGGGTCCGGGGCGTTTGCCGCCCCGGACCTTCGCGGCATTCAGGGCCGCGACTTGTACGGCGGCCGCGGCGCAGGCCGGCTGCGGGTGTCCCGTACTGCCGGTATCGCCGTCGCCAGTACGACGACGGCCGTGAGCAGAAAGCCCACCGGATAGCCGGTCTGCCCGGCCACCAGGCCGAAGCCGGCCGCACCCGCGCCCATGCCGCCGTCGTACACGAGGTTCCACAGCGCGCTCACCTTGCTGTACTCGGACCGTTCCACCCGGGCGAGCAGCAGCGCAAGGGAGGCGCTCTGGGCCAGGCCGAAGCCGACGCCGAACAGCGCCATCCCGGCGAACAACGCCGGTGGACTGCCCGCTTGGCAGAGCAGCGCCGTACCCGAGGCGGCGGTCAGGACGGCCGGCAGGAGCAGCGCGGACGGGCTGCGCCGGTCGCCGAACCTGCCCGCCCACCAGCGGGCCAGGGGAGTGGCCACCGACTGGGCGAGCAGCGCCGCCGGAAGGAGACCTGCCGTAGCCGCCGGGACGGACAGCGGCAGGAAGGTCATGATGACGCCGGTGGCCAGGGTCACCGCGAAGAACACCGTCGAGGGTCCGGCGATGCCGCCGCCGGTGAGGGTGCCGAGGAGGCCGCCTCGGCGCACGCCGCGCTCCGGCCTGGCCGTCGGCACGCCCGTCACCGCGAAGAGCGGCAGCAGTGCGAGTGCGGCGGCCGCGAGGAGCACCGGGGCGTAGCCGTACTTCTGACTGGCCCACAGGCCGAGGGGGAGCGCGGCGATCGACGGCACGCTGGACAGCACGCCGGAGAGTCCGAGCCCTTCACCGCGGCGCGATACGGGCACCAGATGGGCGACGAGCGCGGTGCCCGCGACCACGGCGATGCCGAGCCCGGCCCCCCGAGCCAGACAGACCGCGAGCACGGCCTCCGCGCTGTCGACGACAAGGAGCGTGAGCGGCGGGAGGCCGAGCAGACAGAGACCGAGCGAGAGCACGGCCCGATAGCCGCGGCGGGCGAGCATCCACGGCACCGCGAGCTCGGCGAGCACGGTGCCCAGCATCATCACACCGGTCGCGAGGCCCGCCCCGCCGTCACCGGCGCCCGCCTCGGCCGCGTACAGCGGCATCACGGACAGGAGCAGATAGAAGGTGGACATGGCGCCGAAGTTGGCGAGCATCGCCATCACCAGAGGGCGGGTCAACAGGCGCTCGCGCGGCTGGAGTTCGGTAGTCATGGCGGGCTCCCGGCGGCGGGTGGGTACGGCTTGTGCTCTTGACGCTAGGGGGCGACCGGTCCGCTGCTAAGGTCCAATTTCATGCCCGTTGAGTGGACCGGTTCGCGCCCGCCGGAGCTTGTTCTGAGCCTCGACCGGGGCATCGGACATGAGCCTCTCGGCACCCAGTTGCAGTGCGAACTGCGCGATGCGATACGTGGCGGACGCCTCGCTGCGGGTGAACGGCTGCCGTCCTCAAGGGAGTTGGCGCGCACCCTCGGTGTCTCGCGCGGCCTCGTCATCGAGTGCTACGCCCAGTTGGAAGCCGAGGGCTATCTCAGCGCCCATCCTGGCTCGGCCACCCGGGTCGCCGCCCGCGCCACAACCCGCACCGAGTCCGCCACCCCCGCACGTCCCCAGGCCCTTGCTGTCGACTTCCGTTCCGGCGTGCCCGAGCTGTCGAGCTTCCCGCTGCACGACTGGCTCCGCTCCCTCACCGAAGCAGGCCGCCGTGCCCCTGTCGCCGCGTCCGGCTACGGCGACGCCCGCGGAAGCGCCGTACTACGCGAAGTCCTCGCCGCGTATCTGCGCAGGGTGCGGGGCGCCGCGGCCGACCCCGAACACACCATGATCTGCAGCGGTTTCGCCCAGGCGGCCAACCTCCTGTTCGCCGCGCTGGCCCGCGAAGGAATCACGGAAGTCGCCCTCGAAGACCCCGGCGACCGCGACTGCGACGCCATCGCGCTGCGCAACGGCCTGCGGCCGGTCCCGGTCCCCGTCGACGGACAGGGCATCGACGTGGCCGCCCTGCGGGCCAGCGGTGCGCGCGCCGTCGTCCTCACACCCGCCCATCAGAGCCCCACCGGAGTGGTCCTCGCCCCGAACCGCCGTCAAGCCCTTGCCCGTTGGGCCGAGGCGGCCGACGCGCTGATCATCGAGGACGACTACGACGCCGAGTTCCGCTACGACCGCCGCCCGGTCGGCTCCCTGCAGGGCCTGGTCCCCGACCGGGTCGCGTCGGTCGGCTCGGTCAGCAAATCCCTGGCCCCTGCCCTGCGCCTGGGCTGGATCCTCTGCCCGCCGCACCTGACGGCCGCCCTCGCCCACGACAAATACCTCGCGGACCGCGGCTCCCCGGCCCTCGAACAGCTCGCGCTCGCCCGCCTCATCGAATCCGGACGCTACGACCGCCATCTGCGCCGGATGCGCACGGTGTACGCCACCCGCCACCAGGTTCTCGCCGAGGCCCTCGCCCGGCATGCACCCGAAGTCGAACTCACGGGACTGGCCGCGGGCTTCCACGCCGTCGCCCAACTGCCACCCGGCGTGGACGAACAGCACGTCGTCACCGAAGCCCGGGCCCGCTCGGTAGGCCTGTACGGCATGAGCGACTACCGCGCGGACGGTGCGACGCAGCCCGCCCAGCTGGTGCTCGGTTTCGGCAATGTCACCGACGCCGCCATCCGCCGGGCGATCGGCACCATCGCGGACCTCCTGCAGCCCACTGCCGCGGAGCCGCCGCACTCCACGTGAGCCGTCGCCCCCTCGCCCACCAGGTCGGGCCGACTCCCGAGGAGCCGGACCGAGGATGCTCAGCATGCTGTAGCGGAGGCCGAGCAGTACCCGGCTGGACCTGCTGGACCTGCTGGACCTGCTGGACGTGCTCATAGGCGAGGGGCCCGGGATGCGTCACACCCCGGGCCCTTCCTCTCCTCGTGATCAGGGCCGCGCCTCGAACGGCGGGCGCGGCGCCGGCTGGATGTTCTGGTTGAGCCGGAACAGGTTCTCCGGGTCGTACGCGGCCTTGATCCGCGCGAGCCGCGCGTAGTTGTCGCGGTAGCTGGCCCGTACCCGCTCCTGCCCCTCGTCCATCATCATGTTCACGTACGCACCGCCCGCCGAGTACGGGTGCAGCGCCTCGAAGTAGTCGACGGTCCAGCGCTTGATGAGCTCGGCGTTGGCGGGATCGCGGTCGACGCCGGCGTACACCGAAGCCCAGGTCGACTCGCGGTAGCTCCACGGAGTGTCCGCCGGAGCGTGGTCGTGGACGGCGCCGTCGATCGGGTACAGGTGCATCGTGGACTGCCCGGTCGGCAGGTCCGCGCCGAACTTGGCGTGCAGCGCGACCGCCTCGTCCGGGATCCGGTCGACGAAGTCGGCGCGCCAGTACCACTGGTCGCCGGGCGGGTACAGCCCGTCGAACGCCGACTGCAGCGCGGGGTGCGGCATCGGCGCGGGGCCGTGCAGCAGCGGCTCGGGCAGCACGTCGAGGAGTGGAGCCATCGCCCGGGCGGCCGCATCGGCGTCGTCACCGGCCCAGCACCACACGACGGCGGCCGTCTTGCGGCCCTGGATCGCCTCCGGGAACGGCGGGGCCGGCGGCACGGACCCGTACATGAAGAAGCCGTTGAGTTCGCGCGGCGCGGACGGCAGGAAGTCCCGGTAGGCGGCCAGGACTTCGGTGCCCAGGTCGACGGGCCAGAAGGTGGGGCCCGCGACGACGGTGCTCAGTTCGTGCAGCCGGAACAGGAACGACGTCACGACCCCGAAGTTGCCGCCACCGCCGCGGATCGCCCAGTACAGATCGCTGTTCTCGTCCGCGCTCGCCCGCACGGCCTCACCGCTCGCCAGCACGACATCCGCCTCGAGCAGATTGTCGATGGTCAGACCGTACTTGCGGCTCAGATGCCCGAGGCCGCCGCCCAGCGTGATGCCGCCGACGCCGGTCGTGGAGATGATGCCGCTCGGTGTGGCGAAGCCGTGCGCGTTGGTGGCGCGGTCCACCTCGCCCCATACGCAGCCGCCCCCGACGCGTACGGTGCGGGCCTTCGGGTCGACGCTGATCTCCTTGAGCGGGGAGAGGTCGAGGACCACTCCGTCGTCGCAGGTGCCGAGCCCGGCGCCGTGGTGACCGCCGCCGCGCACGGCGAGAAGCAGCTGGTGGTCGCGGGCGAAGCCGATGACGCGGCGCACGTCGTCGGTGTCGGTGCAGCTCGCGATGAGGGCGGGACGCATATCGATCATCGCGTTGTAGACGGCCCGCGCGTCCTCGTAGCCGGGGTCGTCCGGTCCGGTCAACGTCCCGTTCAGCGCGGCCAGTTCCTGTTGTGCGGCTTGTGCCGGTGTCTTCGGCATGTGATCCCCCGTGGTGCGGAACCCTGGCTGGGTCCGGTGTGCACTTGTCTAGTACGGGGGTGGGGGCGCCGATATCCGTGAGGGGCACCCAGGTCGCGCCACCCGACTGCCTATGTCAGCCCCAACTCGCGTGCCCGCACGGTCGCTTCGCCCCGTGAAGGAGCGCCCAGCTTCTCCAGGACCGCCGAGACGTGGTGGTCCACCGTCCGCACCGACACCACCAGACGGTCCGCGATCTGCGGGTTCGTCAGGCCCTCGACCATCAGCCGCAGCACCTGGAGCTGCCGCTCGGTGAGCCCCGCGGGATTGTCCCGGGTCGCCGCGAGCGGCCCGCGCGGGATGCGCCGCACACCGAGCGTGCGCAGCTCCGCCCTGACCTGGCGGGCCAGCGGCTCCGCGCCCAGCGCGTCCAGGCGCGCGAGCGCACCCAGCTTGTCGTCGGCGTCGGGGCTCTGCGCGAGCGCCGCAGCTTCCTCGTACGGACAGCCGACCCCGCGCCAGGCCGCCGCGGCGGCGTGCCACTGCCCGGCGCTCTGCAGCGCGTACGGATGCCCGGAGTCGTCCGGCGGGACCGGGTGGCCCGCACGGGTCAGCCAGTAGCCCAACTCGCCGCGATGGGAAGGGGACTCGAGCAGGCAGGCCTGCTCGTACACCTCCAGCGAGGCCTCGATGACGGCCTCGACGTCGCCGCGCAGCCAGGCCGCCTCCGCCCGCGCCGCCGCCACCGCTCCCGTCCGTTGCAGCTCGCGGGTGCGCACCGCCATCTCCCAGGCCTCCGTGAGCAGTTCATCGCCGCCTTGTGCGCCGCGCCGGATCCGCACCCGGCCGAGCACCGTCAGGGCAGGGCAGCGGCCCGGCACATGATCGTGCACGGCGAGCTCCGCGTACCGTTCCGCCTCGTCCCAGTCGGCGGCGGCGAACCGGCGCATGGCCAGCTCCACCTGGAGATAGCTGAGGAAGCCCAAGTGTTCGGCCCGGTCCGCGAGTTCGAGCGCGGGGGCGAAGTAGCGGTCGGCCTCCGCGTACTCCAGACGCTCAAGGAGATTCCAGATGAGATTCGCGTACGCCCGGCAGGCGTGCTCGACCTCGCCGGCCCCGAGCGCCACCTGGAGCGCCTCCTCCAGCTGGGCGCGGCCCCGCGGGTCGTCGGTGCGCCAGCGCGCGCACCCGACGTTGTTCAGCGCGTGCGACAGGATCGCCGCGTCGTCCGTCGCCCGGGCCAGCGCGATGGCCCGCAGGCCGAACTCGACCGCCTCGGCGTGCCGTTCGGAGAGCATGTGCAACTGTGCGGTGTTGCTCAGCGCCAGGGCGAGCAGCCGTTCATCCTGTGCGCCTTCGAGCACGACGATGGCCTCCTGCGCCGCCTGCTGCGCCTCGTCCGCGTCGCCGGCCCACCAGTGGATCCGGGAGAGCCAGCGCAGATCGGCGCCGAGCGCGCGGGTGTCCCCGAGGGATCTGCGCAGGGCGACGGCCTCGCGCTGGGCGGCGACGGCGGCCGCGGAGTCCGCGATCGTGTAGCTCTCGACGGCGAACTGTTCGAGCAGGGTGGCCAGTTCGGCGGCGCCGTAACGCTGCCGGTCCCGCAGGACGAGCCGCAGCTGGGCGGCCGCCTCGCGGTGGGCGCCGGTACGCGAGGCGTCGGCCGCCGCGACCGGCCCGAACCGTGCGATGGCCTCCTCGTCGCCGGCCTGCGCGGCATGGTGCACGATCCGGGACGGATCGGCGCCGGGACTCGCGACCAGCGCGCGGAGCACCTCGCGGTTGAGGGTGATCCGGCGCGCGGCGGGGAGTGAGTCGGCGATCGCCCGGCGGATCAACTCATGCCGGAACACGACGCGTTCGGGTGTCACCGAGAGAAGACCGTGCTGCTCGCCGGTGGCGAGCACCGTCAGCGCGTCCGGCAGCAGCGCCTCCGCGAGCCGGTGCTCCACCGCCGACGGGAGTACGGCCAGCTGCTCCAGGGCGTCCCGCGCCTCGGCGTCGAGCCCGCGGAGCCGGGCGAGCACGGCGTCCACCACCGTGGGCGGCACCCCGCCGGCGTTGCCGGCCGCGAGCACTTCGGCGACGAAGAACGGGTTGCCCGAGGTGACCGCGTACACCTGCGCCGGATCGAGCCCTTCGGCCCTGCTCATCCGGCCGACCGCACCCCGTGAGAGCCGAGGCAGCGCGAGCCGGTGCACACGGCCGGTGCGCGACACCTGCCCGAGCAGCTGGCGCAACGGGTGCTCACGGCCCAACTCGTCGTCCCGGTAGGTGAGTACGAGGACCGCGGGCAGCCGCTCCATCCGCCGTACGAGGAACCGCAGCGCGTCCAGGGAGGCCTCGTCGGCCCAGTGCACGTCCTCGACGACCAGTACCACCGGAAGCGGAGCCGTGGTCAGCTCCGAGCGCAGGGCGTCGTACACCCGATGGCGGTCACCCGCTCCCTGCAGCGCCTTCGCCAGCTCCTCGCCGACGCCTTCCGCCCCGCCGACCAGATCACGGAAGGGCCCGAGCGGCCGTCCCGTCGCCAGGTCGTCGCAGGCGCCGACGAGGATCCGCGCGTGCGGCGGCAGCACCGCGGACATGGCCTTGACCAGGCTCGACTTGCCGATCCCCGCTTCACCGTGGACAAGCGCGACCGAACCGGCCCCGTCGGCCGCCTCCCGCGCGGCGGTGGCCAGCCGGCCCAGCTCGTGGTCGCGTTCGAGCATCCCCCGGTCCACCGCACAATTCTGGCACGCAGGGACGGGTCGGACACCGGTTGCCCGAGGTTGCCCGAACCGTCGACGCCCCTAGAAATTGCCGTAGTCGACCTGCCACGTGGGCAGCCCCATCCGGCGCCAGACCGCCACGACCCGGTCGCGGTCGTCCAGCGAAACCCGGACCGCGTACCGGTTCCGCACATGCGCGTCGAACAGCTCCGCCTTCACGAGGTCGTCACGGCGGTGGTCGCCGTGGGCGCGCATCCACAGTTCGTCGTACGGCACTTCGTGGTGGGCGAGCCAGGCCTCGGTGATGGCCCGGTGCTCCTCGCCGCGGCCGGAGAGCAGCACGATGACGTCACCGTCACCGTCCCCGGCTCGGAAGGCGCGCAGGGCGTGGCGCACCGGCTCGTTGAGGGTGTCCTCGTCGCAGCGCGTGAAGTCGTACGGTCCGCGGTCGCCGCGCAGCGCAAGGGTGCCGTCGATGTCGCACATCACCGCGGCCGGCAGCGCCGGGTCGGGGACGTACGGCGTGACCTCGGGCTCGTCGTTCAGCCACTCGGCCGTGAGCCGCCAGCCACCACTGCGGGCCTTGGTGTGCTTGTCGGCGAGGATGCGAATGATCTCCTCACCCACCTCACGCGGGCGCCCCGCGTCCCGGCGGATGCACTCCTCGAGCGGTACGTCGGTGAAGTCGTGCACGACGAAGGTGCCCTTGCCCGCGACCGCCGCCTTGAGCCGCTTGGGGATGTTCGGCGTGAGGTGCGTGTTGTCGACAACCACGTCGAACCCGCCCTCGACCGCCGCGCGCACGGCGGCGTCCTGGATTTCGAGGACGGTCTGCTCATGGGCGTACGAACGCCGCTGCTCGGGCGAGGGGACGTCCAGCATGACGCGCAGATCGTCCAGATTGACCCGGCGCATCCGGCCGTCCGCCTCCTCCTGAAGCTTGCGGGCCGCGGTCGTTTTGCCCGATGCGGGCAGCCCGGTCATGACGTGCACGACGGGCTTGGTTGCCTCGGACACGGGTCAGTTCTCCTCATCGGTCTTGAAGGGGTCGGCCGCTTCCGGCCGTACGGAACGGTAGGTGACGAGTTCGGTGGTGCGCCCGTCGAGGCGTAGGAACATCGCGGAGCGCAGGTTCACCTCGGGCAGTGCCTGTACGGCGCGCGCGAACGCGCCCCGGTCGGCGCCGAGGTGGGCGAGGGTCTCGTACGCCTCGTCGATCGCGCGCTCGCGGTCGGTGACCTCCTGCTCGAAGCCGGCGATCAACTCCCGTACCCAGGCGTCGAATTCGTCCGGCACCTGCTCGAGCAGTGCGTCCAGCGGGCGGCGGTTCGCCTCGATGTCCGCGGCCGTGCAGCCGAGTGCCTGCGCGACCTGCTTGGCGGGCAGGTGGGCGAAACGCTGGATGCCGTGGCCGCGCCAGATGTCCCGCTCGGTGACACCGGTGATGACCTTGTGCAGACGTACGTACTCGGCGAGCTTCGCCTTCGCCCGCACGCCGGACGCGAAGCGCAGCACGAAGCCCTCGGCGTCGGTGCCCGTGGCGGTCTTGCCACCGGGCAGGGTGTTCGAGTCCGTCAGGGCGATGAGCTCGGCGAGCGGCATCGCGGGCCAGACACGGACCACCGAACCGATCCCGTCCCAGTGCGTCGCCGCCTCGGCGAGCGGGAGTTCGGTGCCGTCGACGCCGAACGCCGCGAGCAGCACCAGGTCCCGTCGGTCGCCGTAGTCCACGACGATGCGGTTCTGCGGGTACAGGATCTCCGCGAGGTACGTGACACCGGGCACAAGGGCCGTGTGGTCCTTGCCGTCCAGGCGGCGCTGCGCCCAGGTCGCCTGGTCGCTGATGAACGAGCCCTTGGACGCCACGTGCCAGCGGTCCGCGTAGTGGAAGACCACCGCGAGGCTGCCGTCGACCTTGTCGTACACCTCGAACGGCTCGTCCGGCAGGGCGGGCGCGTAGGGCTGACCGGTCTCGTGCTCACCGACATTGTGGAACTTCGGCAGGGGCAGCGCGACGATCTCACCTGTGCGGTCATCGGCAACGAGGCCACGGCAGCGGGTGGTCACCTGGGTCCAAGCCCGCTCGTACTGGGCGCTGCGTGTGTACGTGTAGATGGACAGCGGCAGCGAGGGGTGCGACTTGCGGGTGACGTGGCCGGCCTCGAGGGCAGCCGACAGCTCCGTCTTCGGCAGCAGCTCATTGAGGGTCAGGGGTGCCCCGCTCATCGTGTTCCTCCTGGTTCGTGGAGTTCGATCCTCTCCTGGCGGAGGCGCTCGGCGACAGCGATTTAGCTGGTGGGGGCGGGTGCCGGTGACTCCCGCCCCTGCCCGGTCAGCTGGACTTCTTGCCGCCGAACGCCTCCTTCCTGAGGAGTTCGAGGAAGGTCGGGGCTCCATCCGTGGTGCGTACGTCGATGAACGAGTGCACATCCAGGCCGTCAACCGCCCTGCGCACCAAGGCGTGTGCGAGGTCGGAGCGGGAGGTGAAGCGGCCGGGGAGACGGGTGGTGGCGACCTGGTAGTCGGTGACGGCGTCCGCGTCGAAGAGGCCGCCGGGGCGGACCACCGTCCAGTCGAGGCCGCTGTCGCGGACGATCGCCTCCATGCGCCGCATGTCCTCGTAGACGGTGCGGCCCATCGTCCGGGCGATGAGCGGCTCGACGACCTTGCGGAAGAGGAAGCCTTCGCCGGGTGCCTCCGTGTCGAACAGCACGGTGGACGTCACGCAGACAAGGCGCCGGACGCCGTGCTTGGTCATCGCCTGGGTGATGTGGGTGCCGGCTTCGGAGTAGAGGGAGACGGGGGCGCGCCCATAGGGCACCCCGAGCGAGGAGATCACCGCGTGCTGACCGGCCACGACGGCTTCGACCGCGAGCGGGTCCCGTACGTCCGCGCCGACGATCCGCAGCCGGGCGTCGGCGAGCGGGAAGTCCTCGGGTCGGCGGGTGACGGCGGTGACCTCGTGGCCGTCGGCGAGGGCCTGTGCGGTGGCCTGGCGTCCGGTGGGGCCGTTGGCTCCGAACACGACGAGTTTCATGAGGGGTTCCCTTCGGTGCGGACGAAGGGGGCGCACGCCTTGGGCGCCAACTCCCCGTCGTCCAGACGGTTTTGCTACCTAGGAGGGGAGCGGCGGCGGCGAGTGTGACCTCTTGCGGGCCGGTTGAGAGGTGACCCACACTTCCGGAGTTCATGTCACGTTCCGGGGGCGCGGAGCCTCGTCGGGGGTACGAGGGAGGTGCGGCATGACCGACAGCCCAGGGCGGCAGCGGGAGACGGCGGGGACCGACGCGGCGACGCAGGTCTTCGTCGACCATCGCGAGCTGCTGTTCTCCGTCGTCTACAACATCCTCGGCAGCGTCGCCGACACCGAGGATGTACTCCAGGAGACCTGGCTGTCATGGGCGGGCCGGGGCCGCGGGGCACCGCAGGCGCCGGTGGAGAAGCCGCGTGCCTACCTGGTGCGGATCGCGGTCAACCACGCGCTCGCCCGGCGGGCCGTCGAGGACCGCCGCCGTGAGATGTACGCCGGCCCCTGGCTGCCGGAACCCCTGGTCGCCGCGGACTCCCCGGTGGAGAACGCCGATGCGGGGGAGCGGGCGCTGCGCGGCGAGGCGGTGTCGATGGCGCTCCTCGTGGTGCTCGAGACGCTCAGCCCGCTGGAGCGCGCGGTGTTCGTCCTGAACGAGGTGTTCGGTTACGCGCACACGGAGATCGCGGAGATCCTCGACCGCAGTGCTTCGGCGGTACGCCAACTCGCCCACCGTGCCCGCTCCCACGTCCGCTCCCGGCGCCCCCGCTTCGAGGCCCACCCGCGGGTCCGCCGTCAGGCGACCGAGCGGTTCGTCGCCGCGGCGCTCGGCGGCGACCTCGCGACGCTGCTCGAGATCCTGGCGCCGGACGTGACGTTGTGGACCGACGGGGGCGGCAAGGCCCGTTCGGTGCCGCGCCCGGTCCGGGGCCGCGACAAGGTCGCCCGTACCTTGGCCGGCTTCGCCTCGCGCCCGCCGGCCGACCTCGACGTCCGCTACCGGAGCGTCAACGGTGATGCGGCCGCGGTGGTGTACGCGGAAGGGGCCCCGTTCGCGGTGATGGTGATGGATCTGGCCGCCGAGGGCGAGGGGGTGTCCGACGTGTACATCGTCACCGATCCCGAGAAGCTCGCCGGAGTGGGGCGAGGCGAGGGCGTGGGCCGCACGGTCACGGAAGAGGGCGCCACCGTCGAACGCCGGGGACCTGCGTGAAGGGGCGCCCGCTTCCTCAACCTTCCTGAGAAGGCGCTGCAGTTGAGGCCGGCGAAACCTCCGACGAGCGGGTCAGGACGAACCCGCTCCGGGGCCGGGTCGGCATGCGCCCCAGGTCGATCCGCAGATCCTGCGTGGGGACCGCGTAGGCGAGCCGCGCCAGGCGCAGCGTCAGCACCTCGAGGAGCCGGACCGTGATGTCCTCGCCCGGACACCGGTGGCCGCTCGCCGCCTCACCGCCGCCCTGCGGCACCAGGACATCGCGCTGCGGGGGACGGTTGACGAAGCGTCCCGGGTCGAAGTCGTACGGGTGCGGCCACAGCTCTTCGTCGTGGTTCTGGCCGTACAGGTCGAGCAGCACGAGCGAGCCCTCCTCGATCGGCTCGCCCTGATGGAACAGCTCCTCGGTCGCCACCCCGGCCACGAACGGGGCGAACGGGTAGAAGCGCCGTACCTCGTGCGTGAAGGCCCGTGCGTAGCCGTCCTCGTCGAGGATCTTCTGCCGCTGGTCCGGGTCCTGATGCAGCGCGTGCGCGGCGAAGGCGACGAACCAGCACACCGCGACGGTCGGACGGATGACGTTGAGCAGTTCCACCGCGGCCGTGTGCGCGTCGATCAGCTGGTCGTCGGCGTCCCTGTGGTGGACCACGAGATCGACCACCGAGCCGTCCGGCACCTTGCGCTCACCGGTGCGGATCTGCGCGATCAGCCGCATCAGCCCCTTCTCGGCGCGGCTGCGGGCCCGCCGGGCGCGCACGTGCCGCGGTCCCACGGCCGCGAAGCCGTCGACCATGGCCACCAGATCGCGTGCCACGGGCTCGACCCGGGCGGCGTCCAGCGGAAGCCCCGCCCATCCGCACACGGCGCGTGTCAGGATCCGGCTCACTTCGTCGAACAGCACCACGCGCCGGCCGTCCGCCCACCACCCGACCGTCTCGTCCCAGATCGTGCCGACCGCTTCCGCGAGGGCGTCGATGCGGCCCGGGTCCTTGAGCAGGTCCATGAACAGCGTCTTGCGCACCTGATGGGCGCGTCCGTCCAGCGTGTGCACGGCGCCGTGCCCGAACAGGGTGGAGAGCACCGGCTCGGGCAGCGCGTCACTGCGCGCGATGCGCGGCTCCTCGTAGAAGAAGCGCACCGCGTCAGGACCACGCAGCGCGACGGCGGGACGGCCGAGCAGCCGGGTGCGAACCACGGGTGCTGTCGTGCGTTCCCACTGGGCGGGCAGCCAGCGGTAGCCGTCGGCGAGCAGGGGCAGGGTGGCATCGGACTTCAGACGTCGTAGCGCGTTCATGCCTCTCGGAGTACCCCGGCCCGCGCGGCGAAACGTCACGGAAGCCGCAGAAAGCACCGCACCGGACCTGTCCGAGGAGTGAGATGGCCCACCCCCTCAAGCTCCTGAACAGCAGGGAGTTAGCATGTGAGCGCCGCCTAGCTCGAAAGATAAATTCCTGTGACTGTCAACGACGACTCGTTCACCAACTGGAAGCACCGCGAGGAGATCGCGGAGTCGATGATCCCGCTCATCGGGAAGCTGCACCGCGAGCGGGACGTGACCGTTCTGCTGCACAGCCGCTCCCTGGTGAACAAGTCGGTGGTCTCGCTCCTGAAGACCCACCGCTTCGTACGTCAGATAGCCGGCGAGGAGCTCTCGGTCACCGAGACGCTGCCGTTCCTTGAGGCCCTGACCACGCTGGACCTCGGCCCCTCGCAGATCGACATCGGCCGGCTCGCCGAGGAGTACCGGGCCGACGACCGCGGACTGGGCATCGAGCAGTTCACCGCCCAGGCGGTGGCCGGTGCGACCGGTGCCAACAAGATCGAGTGCCGTGAGGGCCGCGATGTCGTGCTCTACGGCTTCGGCCGCATCGGCCGCCTCGTCGCCCGCCTCCTGATCGAGAAGGCCGGCTCCGGCAACGGTCTGCGCCTGCGCGCGATCGTCGTGCGCGGCGGCGGTGACCAGTCCGGCGGTGATCTCGTGAAGCGCGCCTCGCTCCTGCGCCGCGACTCGATCCACGGCCAGTTCCAGGGCACGATCACCGTCGACGAGGCGAACAGCACGATCGTCGCCAACGGCAACGAGATCAAGGTGATCTACGCCAACGACCCCTCCGAGGTCGACTACACGGCGTACGGCATCAAGGACGCCATCCTCATCGACAACACCGGCAAGTGGCGCGACCGCGAGGGCCTCTCGCAGCACCTGCGCCCCGGCGTCGACAAGGTCGTCCTCACCGCCCCGGGCAAGGGCGACGTCCCGAACATCGTGCACGGCGTCAACCACGACAGCCTCAAGCCGGACGAGCAGATCATCTCCTGCGCGTCCTGCACCACGAACGCCATCGTCCCGCCGCTCAAGGCCATGGACGACGAGTACGGGGTCCTGCGCGGCCACGTCGAGACGGTGCACTCGTTCACCAACGACCAGAACCTTCTGGACAACTACCACAAGGCCGACCGCCGCGGCCGCTCCGCGCCGCTCAACATGGTGATCACCGAGACCGGTGCCGCCTCGGCCGTCTCCAAGGCGCTTCCGGACCTCAAGGCGCACATCACGGGCAGCTCGATCCGTGTGCCCGTGCCGGATGTGTCGATCGCGATCCTGAACCTGCAGCTGGCCCGTGGGACCACCCGCGAGGAGGTCCTCGACCACCTGCGCGAGGTCTCGCTGACCTCGCCGCTGCGCCGCCAGATCGACTTCATCTCCACGCCCGACGCGGTCTCCAGCGACTTCATCGGCTCGCGGCACGCCTCGATCGTGGACGCCGGCGCGACCAAGGTCGAGGGCGACAACGCGATCCTCTACCTCTGGTACGACAACGAGTTCGGCTACTCGTGCCAGGTGATCCGGGTCGTCCAGCACGTCTCGGGCGTCGAGTACCCGACGTACCCGGCGCCTGCTGTCTGAGGCACTGATGCGTAAGAGGCACTGATGCGCAAAGGGCCGCCACACCCGAGAGGTGTGGCGGCCCTTTCGCGTACAGGCGAGGTCAGTTGATGCTGCCCATCAGGCGCTGCACCCGCCCGCGGTAGACCCAGATCCCGATACCGGCGATCACCGCCACGGCCGCCTCGACGCCGACGACGCCCCGGCTGTCCAGGTTCATGCCGCCCGTGCTGAGCAGCGACATCAGCGAGTCGCCCGCGGTCACCGCGAGGAAGAAGACGCCCATCATCTGGGAGGCGTACTTCGCCGGGGACATCTTGGTGGTGAGCGAGAGGCCGACGGGGGACAGGCACAGCTCGCCGACGGTCTGCACGAAGTAGATCGCCACGAGCCACAGCGCCGCGGCCTTCGCGCCGTGCGCGGCGGTCGTCATCGGGATCAGGAACACGAAGAACGAGACGCCCGCGAGCACCAGACCCGAGGAGAACTTCACGATGGTGCTCGGCTCCTTGCCGCGGCGGTTCAGCCACAGCCAGCCGCTCGCGATCACCGGTGCGAGCGCCATGATCAGGACCGGGTTCACCGACTGGTACCAGGAGACCGGGAAGTCCCAGCCGAAGAAGGAGTTCTGTGCGGACTCCCCGGCGAAGGTGGCCATCGTGTACGAGCCCTGGTCGTAGATCGCCCAGAAGATCGCCGCGGCCACGAAGAACCAGATGAAGCCCGACATCTTCGACTGCTCGAGCTGCGTCAGGCTCTTGTCGCGCTTGATGCGGATCAGGACGAGGACCGGGATCACGATGCCGAGGACGGACAGCGGGACCAGGATCCAGTTGTCGGTGATCGTCGTGAAGGACGCCACGCAGACGTAGAACACCACGGCCGCCGCGGCGGCGAGCAGCGACTTCACGATCACGCTCTTGCGCTCGGCCGCGGTCAGCGGCTTGGGCACCACGTTCGACGCCTCGCTGAGGTGGCGGGTGCCGAGCAGGAACTGGATCAGGCCGAGGCCCATGCCGGCGGCGGCGAGGGCGAAGCCCAGGTGCCAGCTGACGGTCTCGCCGACGGTGCCGATGATCAGCGGCGAGAACATGCCACCGAGGTTGATGCCCATGTAGAAGACGGTGAAGCCGCCGTCGCGGCGCGGGTCGTCCGGGCCGTCGTACAGGTGGCCGACCATCGTGGAGATATTGGCCTTGAGCATGCCGGAGCCGAGCGCGACGAACGCGAGGCCGAGGAAGAAGGTGGGCGTACCCGGCACGGCGAGCAGCAGATGCCCCGCCATGATCGCGAGGGCCGAGATGGTGACCGTCTTGCGCGGACCCCACACGCGGTCGCCGAACCAGCCGCCCGGCAGGGTCAGCAGGTAGACCATCGCCGAGTAGATCGCGAAGATCGAGGCCTCGGTCGCCACGGACATGCCCAGACCGCCGCCCTGCATCCCCTTGGCCGCGTCGGCGCCGCCGGAGATCAGGTACAGCGGAAGCAGCGCCCGCATGCCGTAGAAGCTGAAGCGCTCCCACATCTCGGTCATGAACAGCGTGGCGAGTCCGCGGGGGTGCCCGAAGAAGGTCTTCTCGGTGGGCCGGGGCCCGGGACGGGGGGCGGGGGCCATGGTCTGGCTGGTCGCCATGGGTCGTTCCTCGATCGCTCGGGACGCGCGGTGAGCAGGTTCGCGCCCGGGTGGGTGGCCGGCACCGTCCGGGCGCCCTCACCCTGCGCTCATGGGTGCGAGAGGCCGCTTCCGACGGGATCCACGCCTCGTATGCGTCGTTGCACCGAAGGCCCGGCCCACAGGTCAGTCACTGATATCCACTGTGACGACCGCGCCGGGGCGACTTAAGTGCCTTTTGTCCGTACGCGGAACATAAACCCCTCGGCCGAAAGGACGAGGAGCCCGGGGTGCCCGGCCCGCCGGCGGGGCGGTCTGGGAAGCTGCCGGGGTGACGTTCACGCCGGTGCGCCCCGAGCCCATCACCGCGGACCCGCCGGGCTATCCGGCGCGGGCGCTGCTCACGCAGTCCTGGCTGGACCTGGCGTTCGTGCACTGGGCCGTGGACCCCGCGGACGTGGCCCCGCTGCTGCCGGCCGGCACCGTGCCCGACACCCTCGACGGCGCCACGTACGTCGGTCTCGTCGCCTTCCGTATGCACCGCGTCGGCTGGTTCCGGCTGCCCGGCGTCCCGTATCTCGGGAGCTTCCCGGAGACCAATGTGCGCCTCTACTCGGTCGACGGGCAGGGCCGCCGCGGCGTCGTCTTCCGCAGCCTCGACGCCTCCCGGCTGATCCCGGTCACGGTCGGCCGCGCGGCTTTCGGGCTGCCGTACCTCTGGTCGAAGATGTCCGTACGCAGGGAAGGCGACGTCCTCGTCTACGACAGCCGCCGCCGGTGGCCGGGCCCGCGGGGCGCGCGCAGCCGGATCGCGCTGCGGGTCGGCGAGCCGGTCGAGGAGCCGAGCGAACTCGAGCACTTCCTCACCGCGCGCTGGGGCCTGCACAGCGCCTTCTTCGGCCGCTCCCTCTATCTGCCCAACAGCCACCCGCGCTGGCCGCTGTACCACGCGGATCTCCTGGACCACGAGGACGACTTGATCGAGTCGGCGGGTCTTCCGCGGCCCTGCGGCGCACCCGTCAGCGTGCTCTACTCGCCCGGCGTGCCGGTCGAGTTCGGGCGCCCCGGACGAGGGCCGGCCGGCATCCCCACGCCGTAGCACTGTTCCGCGCGGTCGGGAATGTGTCCGCCCTCTTGACCCATTCTGGTCCAGACCAATAACTTCGGCTGGCCGACTCCTGTCTGCACCAGGCCAGTTGGCCCTCTTCCGTCGACCAGGAATGAGCCCATGCGCCGAAGAATTCTGCCCCAGGCGGCCGCGGCCGTCTGCCTCGTCGCCCTGATCGCTCCGCTCGCCCAGGCCCAGGAGGGCGGTGACGAGCGCGGGGGCGACCGTGGCCGCTCCGCGCTCAAGCGGGTCGGCTACTTCACCCAGTGGGGTGTCTACGGCCGTGACTTCCAGGTCCAGGACCTGGACAAGAGCGGCGCAGCGGCCCGCCTGACCCACATCAACTACGCCTTCGGCAACGTCAGTCCGCAGGGCAAGTGCTTCCTGAACGCCGTGCCGGGCGAGTCCGACCCGTGGGCCGACTACCAGCGCCCGCTCGACGCGGAGAACTCCGTCGACGGGGTGGCCGACACCGACACCCAGGCCCTCGCCGGCAACTTCAACCAGCTCAAGGAGCTGAAGGCCAAGCACCCCGGCCTGAAGGTGATGATCTCGCTCGGCGGCTGGTCCTGGTCCACCCACTTCTCCGACGCGGTGCGAACTGCCGAGTCCCGCAAGGCGTTTGTGCAGTCCTGCGTCGACCTCTACCTGAAGGGCAACCTGCCTCAGGACGGCGTACGCGGCGGAGACGGCGCGGCCGCCGGGGTGTTCGACGGCGTGGACCTCGACTGGGAGTGGCCGGGCTCCGAGGGTGACGCGGACACCGTGTTCCGGCCCGAGGACAAGAAGAACTTCACGGCGCTCGTCGCCGAGTTCCGCGCCCAGCTCGACGCGCTCGGCCAGAAGAACCGCAAGCACTACGAGCTGTCGGCTTTCGTGCCCACCGCCGAGAAGAAGATCGACGCGGGCTTCGAGGTCAAGAAGATCATGCGCGATCTGGACTTCGTGACCCTCCAGGGCTACGACTTCCACGTCAGCGGCGAGAAGACCACGGCCCAGCAGTCCGCGCTCTTCTCGCGGAACGACTTCAGCGTCAACGGCACGGTGAACGCCTGGCTGGAACGCGGCGCCCCGGCCCGCAAGCTGGTCGTCGGCATGCCCTTCTACGGCCAGGGCTGGACCGGCGTCAGCGGCGGCGGCGACGGCATGGGCCGGCCCGCCACCGGTCCCGCTCCCGCCAAGTGGGCCAACGGGTACGCCGATTACAAGGAACTCAAGGCGCTCGCCGACTCGGGCACGTACAAGATCCACCGCAATGTGCGCGAGGGCCACACCTGGCTGTTCGACGGCACGACGCTGTGGACGTACGACGACCCGGCCACGCTCGCCGTGAAGTCGGGCTATGTGAAGGCCCGCGGCCTCGGCGGCGCGATGTTCTGGTCGCTCGACGGGGACACGGCGGACGCTCAGCTGGTCCGGACCGTGGACCGCGCTCTCGGGCGCTGACCCCAAGCATCGGGCGCACCCGGAGACCCTCACTCGTCCCGGGTGCGCCCGATCTGTTCCCGCAGCTGCGCGATCTCGGCCCGCAGCGCCGCGATGTCGTTCTTGTCCGCCGCCTGATCGCCGTCCTTCAGGGTCACCAGGAGCGTGCCACCGGGCTCCAGGCTCACCGCACTGGCCTCGGCCACGTCGTCGCCGCCCTGCCGGCGCACCGCGACATCGAGGTCGGCGATCCTGAGGCCGTAGCGCCGCACGGTCCGGGGCAGCCAGCGCCCGTCCCGCGCCAGGTCGACGGGAGATCCCTCGAGAATCTGCCCCAGCCGTCCTGAGGACTGGGCCGCCCGTACGACGACGCCGTTCACCGCGAGCAGTACCGCCGCGCCCAGCGCTGCCCCGGTCACCGAGTTGTCAGGGCCGATCACGGCGTTCTGCACGACGTTCGACAGCAACAGCATCACGACCAGGTCGAAGGTGTTCAGCTGGGCGAGGTCCCGTTTCCCGGCGAATCTGAGCAGCACGAGCACGATCAGATACACCGCGACCGTCCGTACGGCCTTCTCGCCGTACGGGATCCCCACATCCACCAGGTCGTGCCACACACGCGCTCCCGAAGTCGTCGGACACCGGCCGCGTCAGCCGATCGGTCCAGCATTCCCGGCGCGGGACCCCGCGGGTGGGGAAGGTGGGTGCATGAGCACCGGTGTGTCGCCTCAGCATCGGCGGAGCTTCGTGCGCTGGTGGACCGGGCGCTCACCCGCCGCGGGTTCCGCCGTGATGGCCACCGGCATCCTGTCGGTGGGGCTGCACCTGATGGGCCAAGAGAACCTGTCCCTCGCCGCGCTCGCCCTCGCCGCCGTGATGTGGAGCGGCCTCGCGGCCGATTTCACCGGGCGGCTCCTGAACGACCGGGCCCGCTGGATCCATGAGGCGGACACCCCGCCCGCCCTCACCGCAGTGGCCGCGACCTGCGTCCTCGGCACCCGGCTCGCCCTGCTCGGCTGGACCGCGCTCGCCACCGTCCTGCTCGTGCTCGCCGCAGTGGTCTGCCTGGTGCTGCTGCCCGCGGTCCTTCGCGACTCCGTGCTGCGGGTGCGGCACCACGCGATGCCAGGCGCGGTGTTCCTGGTCTGCGTCGCCACGCAAGGGCTCGCCGTCCTGGGCGCCACGCTCGCACCCCTGCTGCACCAGACCTGGCTCGCCCGCGCGGCCCTGGCCGCGTTCTGCCTGGGCCTGGTCCTGTACGGTCTCGCGCTGGGCCGGTTCGACCTGCGCAACGTCCGCCGCGGCGCGGGCGACCAGTGGGTGGCGTGCGGCGCCCTGGCCATCTCGGCCCTGGCCGGCGCGAAGCTGCTCGCCTCGGCCGCCTTCACCGGAACGTTCCACGACGCCCTGCGGATCGCGGCGCTGACCCTGCTCGCCCTCGCCTTCGCCTGGTACGCGGTCCTGGCCGTGGCGGAAGTCGCCTGGCCCCGGCTCCGTTTCGACGTACGCCGCTGGGCCACCGTCTTCCCCATGGGCATGACCGGCGTCGCGACGCTGTCCCTCGCGACCGCGGCCGGCGTCGCGGGGCTGAGGACGCCGGGCAAGGTGCTCGTGTGGTGCGCCGTCGCAGTGTGGTGTGCGGTCTTCGCGGGGGCGGTCCGTTCGGCGGTGAGGCCGGTATGAAGGCAGCTCCCGAGGCGCCCGACGACTGCCTCGCCCGCAACGAGTGGATCTGCGGCAAGTACCTGAGCACCCGCAGCGAGATCCTCACCGACGCCGTGATCCAGCACCTCGAACTCACCGCGATCTCGGTCCTGATCGGCCTGGTCCTCGCCGTCCCCCTCGCCGTCGCCGCGCGCCGCTGGCACTGGGCGTCAGGGCCGTTGCTCGGCCTGACGACCGTGCTCTACACGATCCCCTCGCTCGCGATGTTCTCGCTGCTGCTTCCCGTGTACGGGCTGTCGGCCGCCCTGGTCGTCGCGGGTCTGGTCCTGTACTCACTCACGCTGCTGGTGCGCAACATCCTCGCCGGACTGCGCGCCGTGCCCGAGGAGACCCGGCAGGCCGCCCGCGGTATGGGCTACGGACCGATCCGGCTGCTGCTCACCGTCGAACTCCCGCTCGCCGTACCGGCCGCGATGGCCGGCCTCAGGATCGCCACGGTCTCGGCGGTCTCGCTGGTCACCGTGGGCGCGATCGTCGGCTACGGAGGGCTCGGCAATCTCATCTACGCCGGGATGAACACGTACTTCAAAGCCCAGGTCCTCACCGCCTCCGTGCTGTGTGTCGTCATCGCGATCGCCGCGGACCTGTTGCTCCTCGGCGTGCAACGGCTGCTCACGCCCTGGCAGAAGGGGGCGCGCGGATGAACACGCTGAGCGATGCCTGGGACTGGCTCACCGACCCCGCCAACTGGTCCGGCGGCGACGGCGTCTGGCACCGCCTGACCGAACACCTGGTGCTCACCGTGGTCTGCCTGGTCATCAGCTGTCTGATCGCGCTGCCCATCGCACTGGTCCTCGGCCACCTCGGCAAGGGCGGCGCGCTCGCCGTCAACATCTCCAACGTCGGCCGCGCCGTACCCACCTTCGCCGTCCTGGTCCTGCTGCTCCTCACCCCGATCGGCAAGTGGGGGCAGGGCCCGACGGTCGTCGCCCTAGTGCTCTTCGCCGTACCGCCGCTGCTCACCAACGCCTACGTCGGGATGCGCGAGGTCGACCGCAGCATCGTCCAGGCGGCCCGCGGGATGGGCATGACGGGACGCCAGATGCTGTGGCGGGTCGAACTGCCGCTCGCCCTGCCGATGATCCTCAACGGTGTACGGATCGCCGCCGTCCAGCTGGTCGCCACCGCCACCATCGCGGCGCTCGCGGGCGGCGGCGGACTCGGCCGGATCATCACCGCGGGCTTCAATCTGGCCTCCACCGCCCAAGTGGTCGCGGGCGCCGTCCTGGTGGCCGCGTTCGCCCTGATCGTCGAGGGGCTCTTCGAGCTCGCCGAACGCCTCGCCCCCGGCTGGGCACGGGGGAGGACCGCATGAGACGGCCGCTCGCCACGACCTGTCTGCTGACCGCGCTCCTCGCGGGCTGCTCCACCGGACCGTCCCTGGAGAACCAGGGCGAGGTCACCGCACCGCCCGGCGACAGCAAGTCCCTGACCATCGGATCGGCCGGGTTCACGGAGAGCGACCTGCTGGCCCAGATGTACGCGAAGCTGCTCTCGAAGGCCGGGTACCGCACCACCCTCCTCACGGTGGCCAACCGCGAACTGTACGAACCGGCCCTGGAATCCGGCCAGATCGACGTCGTCCCCGAGTACGCGGCGACCTTCGCGGACTGGCTCAACGCCAAAGCCAACGGAGCCGACGCGCCCCCCGTCGGCTCACCCGACCTCGACACCACGATGACGGCCCTGCGCGAGCTCGCCACGCCGCGTGGCCTCACCGTGCTCGACCCAGGCAAGGCCGTCGACCAGAACGCCTTCGCGGTCACCTCCGCGTACGCGAAGCAGCATCACCTCAAAACCCTGTCGGACCTCGGCCGCTCCGGCCTCAAGGTGCGGCTCGCGGCGGGCGACGAGTGCGTGAAACGGCCTTACTGCCAGCCCGGGTTGGAGAAGACGTACGGCATCGACATCACCTCCGTCGACCCCAAAGGCGTCGGTACCACCCAGGCCAAGAAGGCCGTACAGGCCGGTCAGGACCAGATGGTCCTCACCACCAGCACCGACGCCACGCTCGGCGAGTTCGGCCTGGTGCTGCTCGCCGACGACAAGAAGCTGCAGAACGCCGACTACATCGTGCCCGTCGTGAACCGCTCCCGGGCCGGCAGCGAGAAGGTCGCGGCGGCTCTCGGCAAGCTCAACACCGTTCTCACCACGGCCGATCTGGCCTCGATGAACCAGCAGGTGGACAGCTGGCGTCGGCTTCCGGAGGACGTGGCGGAGGCGTATCTGGAGGAGAAGGGGCTGCTGTAAGCGCTGCCCCGTTGCTACGGGCTCCCGGTGGACGCGATCGCTAGGTCCTGCCGTGCCCCGGGTCCAGCGCACGGATGACGTGCTCGATCAAGGTGTCGAGATACGCGGGTTCCGGCAGGCCCAGGTGGAGGACGAGCCGGTGGTACAGGGGGCCGTAGAACAGATCGAGGGCGACGTCCAGGTCCGCGTCCGGGTGCAACTGGCCCTGCTCCTGAGCGCGGCGCATGCGCTGCCCGAACGCCTCGATGCGCGGCCGGACCAGACGCTCGCGCATCTGCTCGGCGAGCTCCGGATCGCGCAGCGCGTCGGCGACCAGCCCGGCGAGAGGGGCATGCGAGGGCGGAGAGAGGAAGCGGATGACGGTGGCCATCTGGGTCCGCATGTCGGCGGCGAAGTCGCCCGTGTCGGGATGAGGGGCGACGGTGTCGGCTGCCTCGTGGAGGGCTTCGAGGACGACGGCGCCCTTGGACGGCCACCACCGGTAGATCGTCTTCTTGCTGACGCCGGCGCGGGCTGCGATGCCCTCGATCGTCATACGCCCGTACCCCTCCTCGCCGCACAGCTCGAGAGCCGCGGTGAGGATCGCGTCACGGCTTTTCTGGCTGCGCCGCTGCGGGTTGGGGGGCTTGGTCACCGGTCGACCCTAACAGGACACGACACGTGGCGTGTTGACAGATTACGGAGCCTGCGGGCAGTCTCTGCTCCGCCAACGACACGGCACGTGTCGTGGCCTTTGGGTGCAGGGCTTGGTGTCCTGTGCGCAGCGCACAAGGGGAGTGGGACTTCATATGAACAAGGTGTTCGCTGCCGACGGCACGGTCATCGCCTACGAGCAGCAGGGGTCGGGGCCCGTCGTGGTGCTCGTCGGCGGCGCGTTCATGACCCGGCACGATTCCGCCGAGCTGGCCGGTCTGCTGGCCGACCGCTTCACGGTCCTCACGTACGACCGCCGGGGGCGCGGTGACAGCGGGGACGCCGACACCTATGACGTGCGGCGCGAGGTCGAGGACCTGGACGCGCTGATCGGGCACGCGGGCGGCGAGGCCATGGTGTTCGGTATGTCCTCCGGTGCCGTACTGGCGTTGGAGGCCGTTGCCCGGGGGAGCGCGGTGACCCGCCTTGCGCTGTACGAACCGCCCTTCATCACCGACGCGAGCCGCCCGCCGCTGCCCGCCGACTATGTCGCCCACCTCGAGGAGCTGGTGCGGCAGGGCGCGTACGGCGATGCGGCGGCCTACTTCATGACGGCCGCGGTGGGGATGCCGCCCGAGGCGGTCGCGGGCATGCGGCAGGCTCCGTTCTGGGCCGGCATGGAGGCGACGGCCCGCACGCTGCCCTACGACGGCCGGATCATGGGCGACACGATGTCCGGGCGTCCGCTGCCCGCCGACCGCTGGCAGTCCGTGAACATCCCCGTCCTCGTCGGCAGCGGGGACGCCGGCGCACCGCACATGCTCACCGGTGCCGAGGAACTCGCCGCGCTGGCCGACAACTTCTCCCTGCGCGTCTTCCCGGGGCAGGAGCACACCATCGCTCCCGAGCTCCTCGCTCCGGTTCTGGCGGACTTCTTCGCCGCTCGGCCGCAGGCGTGAACAGACCGGCCTCGGCCCACTGAGCCGAGGCCGGCTCTCGGGCGACTCGTAGGCCGGCTCTGCGGTTACGCGTCCGCCACCGAGTCGAACTCCACCTCGTCGCGCCCGACCCCCAGCGCGTCCGCATCCACCGACCGGCGCAGCGCCTCGTGCAGCTTCGCCGGGGTCAGTACGCCGAGGAAACGGGCGCCGTCGAGGACGGCGACCCAGCCCGCGTCGTGCTGGAGCATCACCCCGAAAGCGGTCTTGAGCGGGGCGCCCACAGGGACCCAGGAGTTCATCCGGTGCGCGAGATCGCCGACCTTCGCGTCGCCCGCGAGCGCCAGTTCGTCGACGCCCGCCCAGCCGTGCAGTTCGCCCGCCTCATCGAGGCAGACGGCCCAGCGGGCCCCCTCGGCGCGCAGCCGGGACGCGGCGGCCGAGGCGGATTCGTCCAGGCGGGCGAGCGGCGGTTCTTCCAGGTCATCGGGCTCGATCTCGGTGACCGACAGGCGCTTGAGACCTCGGTCGGCGCCCACGAACTCGGCCACGTACGGCGTCGCGGGGTTGCCGAGCACGGCCCCCGGAGTGTCGAACTGCTCGATCCGGCCCTGCCCGTAGACCGCGATCCGGTCGCCGAGGCGCACGGCCTCCTCGATGTCATGCGTGACCATCACAACCGTCTTGCGTACGTTCCGCTGCATCTGCAGGAACTGGTCCTGCAACTGCTCACGCACCACCGGGTCCACCGCGCCGAACGGTTCGTCCATCAGGAGCACCGGCGGATCGGCGGCCAAGGCCCGGGCCACACCGACTCGCTGGCGCTGCCCGCCGGAGAGCTGGTCGGGATAGCGGGAGCCGTACTTCTTCGGGTCCAGGCCCACCATGTCGAGCAGTTCCGCCGCACGCGCCTTCGCCTTCGAGCGCTTCCAGCCGATCAGGGCGGGGACGGTCGCGGTGTTGTCGAGGATCGTGCGGTGCGGGAACAGACCGACCTGCTGGATGACGTATCCGATCCGGCGCCGCAGCTTGACGGGGTCGACCGTGGAGATGTCCTCGCCGTCGACGAAGATCTTTCCCGCGGTGGGCTCGATCAGCCGGTTGACCATCATCATCGTGGTGGTCTTGCCGCAGCCGGAGGGTCCGACGAGCGTCACCAGTTCGCCCTCGGCCACCTCGAAGGAGAGGTCGTCCACGGCCGTCGTGCCGTCGGCGTACCGCTTGGTCACCCGCTCGAACCGGATCATGCCCTCACGCTACGAGCGGGGCTCGCGGGCCGCACACCGGGACGGGCCGCACGGTGGGCTCACTCCACGAGGATGACTTGGAGGGTGCGCGGTCCGTGCACGCCCTCCACCCGGTCCAGCTCGATGTCGCTGGTGGCGGACGGGCCGGAGATCCAGGTCAGCGGCCGCCCGGGGTCGAGCCGGGGGAGCGCCTGCGGAACGGAGGAGACGAGCTGCTCGGGGACCCGTACGACGCAGATGTGGTGGTCGGGGATCAGGGTGATCCGTCGGCGTCCCTGGTCGGGGGAGCCGTCGAGGACGAGCGTGCCGGTCTCGGCGACGGCGAGGGCGCAGCCGGTCACGACCGCCGTCACCTCGTCCAGTTCGTGCGGGGTGCTGTCCGGGCTGTCCTCGACGAGGCGAGCGGCCACGCCGGACAGCCACTCCCGTGGGAGTCCCGCCGGGGCCAGCACGGAGTCCGCGTCGCGTTCGGCGAGCAGCCGGGCGATCAGGGCGGGCAGGTCGGCCTCCTGCGCACGGTGGACGAGCGCGCGGTACTCGGCGAGGTTCTCGGCAAGGAGATCGGCCGTCTCGGCGGCGGTGCGCGCGCCGTGCTGCTCGTGGTAATCGCGGGGCACGTCCTGCGCGTACGAGGAGGACGCACTGTCGGACGCGTCGCCGACGGCCCGCCGTACGCGCGCCAACACCCGTTCCCTGCTGTTCACTTGACCTCTCCCTTTCCGCCGTCCGTCCGCGCCCACCAGTCTCGGAACGACTCCTGCGGCACCTCGGGCAGATCCCGGCTCGCGCCCCAGGCCTTGCCCGGACCCGGGAGCTTGCGTGGATGCAGACGGCGGGTGCGCGAAGCCAGGCGCTGGCCCGTGCGCAGGATGCCCGGCCTGCCGAACGCCCAGGCCGTCGCCCGCATGGCCGCGCGTTCGGCGGCATGTCCCTTCGCGGGCCGCACGGTGATCCGCGCGCCGTTGCGCACCACCTCACCGCCCTCGGCGACCCGCTCCCGCAGATGGACGAGCACCTCGGGGATGTCGATCGCGACCGGACACACCTCGTAGCAGGCGCCGCAGAGCGAGGAGGCATACGGCAGCGACCGGTCGATCTCGCTTCCCATGCCGCGTAGTTGGGGGCTGAGGATGGCGCCGATCGGACCCGGGTACACCGACCCGTACGCATGGCCGCCGGCCCGTTCGTACACCGGACAGACGTTGAGGCAGGCCGAGCAGCGGATGCAGCGCAGCGCCTGGCGGCCGACCTCGTCGGCGAGGGTGTCGGTGCGGCCGTTGTCGAGCAGGACGAGGTGGAAAGTGCGCGGTCCGTCGCTGTCCGAAGTGCCGGTCCACGTCGACGTGTACGGATTCATCCGCTCGGCCGTGGAGGAGCGCGGGAGTGTCTGGAGGAACACCTCCAGATCACGCCACGTGGGCACGATCTTCTCGATGCCGACGACCGAGATCAGGGTCTCGGGCAATGTCAGGCACATACGTCCGTTGCCCTCGGACTCCAGGATCACGAGCGTGCCGGTCTCGGCGACCATGAAGTTGGCGCCGGAGATGCCGACCTTGGCCCGCAGGAACTTCTCCCGCAGATGCAGCCGCGCCGCCTCGGCCAGCTCGGCGGGGGAGTCGGCCAGGGCCTCCGGTGCGGGGCGGCCCCAACTGGCCATCTCATGCTCGAAGATGTCGCGGATCTCGCCCCGGTTGCGGTGGATGGCGGGGACGAGGATGTGCGAGGGGCGGTCTTTGCCGAGCTGCACGATGAGTTCGGCCAAGTCCGTCTCGTACGCGCGGATCCCGGCCTCTTCGAGCGCCTCGTTGAGCCCGATCTCCTGCGTGGCCATCGACTTGACCTTGACCACCTCGCGCTCACCCGTCTCCTGGACGAGACGGGTCACGAGCGAGTTGGCCTCGTCCGCGTCGACCGCCCAGTGGACGGTGCCCCCGGCCCGTACGACGGCCTCCTCCAACTGCACCAGATACGTGTCGAGATGGCGCAGCGTATGGTCCTTGATCTGCTTGCCCGCCTCGCGCAGCTCGGCCCAGTCGTCCAGCTCCGTGACGGCCCGGGCCCGCTTGTCGCGGATGGTGTGCGTGGCATGGCGCAGATTCGCCCGCAGGGTCCGGTCGGCGACCGCCCCGTGCGCGGCCGCGGGGAAGGCCGGCATGCCGACGAAGGTCCCGCTCATGTCGCATCCCCCTCGGTGTCGTCCTCGGTGCTCGCCAGGATCTCCGCGATGTGCACCGGCTTGATCTCCGTACGCAGCCGGCTCATCGTGCCGCCGAGATGCATCAGGCAGGAGTTGTCCGCCGCGCACAGCCGACCGGCCCCCGTGGACTCGGCGCCCAGCACCTTGTCCAAGCCCATGGCAGCCGACACATCGGGGTTCTTCACGGCGAACGTGCCGCCGAAGCCGCAGCACTCCTCGGCTCCCGGCAGCTCCACCAGCTCCAGGCCCTTGACCGCTTCAAGCAGGCGTCGCGGGCGGTCGCCCAGGCCGAGCGAGCGCAGGCCGTGGCAGGTGGGGTGGTACGTGACCTTGTGCGGGTAGTACGCGCCGACGTCGACCACACCGAGCACATCGACCAGGAACTCGGTGAGCTCATAGGTCTTGGGGATCACCGGGGCCAGCACACGCGAGAGTTCATCGCCGCGCCCCTCCGCCGCGGCCCGCTCGCCAAGGCGTGGGTACAGCTCACGCACCATGGCCGCGCAGGAGCCGGACGGGGTGACGATCGCGTCGTACTCGCCGAAGACATCGGAGTAATGCCGGGCCAGCGGCTCGGCCTGGTGGCGATAGCCGGTGTTGTAGTGGGCCTGTCCGCAACAGGTCTGCGCCATCGGGAAATCGACCTCGACGCCCAGCCTGTTCAGGAGTTTGAGCACGGCGCGGCCGGTGTCGGGATAGAGCGTGTCGTTGACGCACGTCAGGAACAGAGCGACACGCATCGCGGCTCCTCCTCGGTCGGTCATCGGATGGGTGCAGGGTACGCGTCGGTCGACCGTCTGGGCAGGCCCTTTGACACGTATAAGAGTTGCCTTATATAAGCCAGAGGTGTCATGCTGCGAATGTGTACGCATTCGATGTCCTGGGCGACCCGGTCCGGCGCCGCATCCTGGAGCTCCTCGCGGCAGGCGAGCAGTCCTCGGGCGAGGTGACCGCGACCATCCGTGCGGAGTTCGGGATCTCCCAGCCCGCCGTGTCGCAGCATTTGCGGGTGCTGCGCGAGAGCGGATTCACCACCGTGCGCGCCGAGGGCGCACGTCGGCTGTACGCGGTCGACGCGGCGCCGCTCAAGGAGGTCGACGCCTGGCTCGAGCGGTTCCGCGGCTTCTGGAACCAGCGGCTCGACGCCCTCGGCACCGAGCTCGCGCGAGGCAAACGGGCCAGGCGCGCGCGTGACCACCAGGCGACGGCACCGCATCACCAGACGACAGGGCCGGACCACCAGACGACAGGACCGCACCACACCACGGAGAGCTCCGATGACTGACATCGCCGACAGCATCAACGCCATGCACCGCGCCGTACGCGACGCCGACACCCCCAAGGGCCAGGGCCGTTCCCTCGTCCTCAGCCGTATCTACGACGCCGACGTCGAGGACGTGTGGGAGGCGTGCACCGATCCGGAGCGGCTCGGCCGCTGGTTCCTGCCGGTCACCGGGGAGTTCAAGCTCGGCGGCGCGTATCAGCTGGAGGGCAACGCGGGCGGCGAGATCCTGCGCTGCGAGCAGCCGCGCCTGCTGCGGGTCAGCTGGATCTACGGGCCGCCGCAGCCGGACGGCTTCAGTGAGGTCGAGGTGCGGCTCACGCCCGAGGGCGAGGACCGTACGCGGTTCGAACTCGAGCACATCGCGATCGTGCCGGCGGAGTTCTGGGACCAGTTCGGGCCCGGGGCCACCGGCGTCGGCTGGGATCTCGGCCTCGTGGGCCTGGAGCGCTACCTCGCGCAGGGCGACTCCTTCGACCGTGCCGAGGCGCAGGCATGGAGCGAGTCGGCCGAGGCCGGCGAGCTGATGACGGCCAGCAGCGAGGCCTGGCGCGCGGCCCATGTGGCGTACGGGGCACCGGAGGAGGTCGCCGCGAAGATGGCGGACGCGACCACGAAGTTCTACGTGCCTGGCGCCTGACCGCCCCGGTTCGCGCCCACTGTCCCTGTTTCGGCAGGCCCGGTGCCCTTGTCGGTGGTGGCCGTTAGATTGGCGGCCATGACCGAACAGCTGACTCCCATGCCCGAGGACTGGCAGCGCGCACTCGCCGTGGTCGCCCACCCTGACGACCTGGAGTACGGGTGCGCGGGCGCGATCGCGCAGTGGACGGACGCCGGACGCGAGGTGGTCTATCTGCTCGCGACCCGCGGTGAAGCGGGGATCGACACGCTGGAGCCCGACAAGTGCGCTCCGCTGCGCGAGCAGGAACAGCTGGCGAGCGCGGCCGTCGTCGGCGTCGAGACGGTGGAGTTCCTCGACTACAAGGACGGCGTGATCGAGTACGGCACGGCCCTGCGCCGTGACATCGCCGCGGCCATCCGCCGCCACAAGCCCGAACTCGTCATCACGCTCAACCACCATGAGGCCTTCGGCGGCCGCTTCCTCAACACACCCGACCACCGGGCGGTCGGCCAGGCGGCGATCGACGCCGTCGGCGACGCGGGCAACCGCTGGATCTTCCCGGAGCTCGGCGAACAGGGCCTCGCGCCCTGGGGCGGCGTGAAGTGGATCGCCATCGCGGGCTCCGACACCCCCACCCACGCCATCGACGCGGAGCCCGGCTTCGAGCGCGCGGTCAGCTCCCTGCTCGAACACCGCGCGTACATCGAGGCGTTGACCGACGAGGACCCGGAGGCGTACGCGCGCGGCATCATCACGATGACGTCCGGCTTCGTCGGCGACCGCTTCGGCGGGAAGCCCGCGATCGGGTTCCATGTGTACGAGCGCTGAGAGGGTTTTCCCTGGAGCCGAGCCTTTACAAGGCGGTTGAAGGCCTTCTCCTTCGTCGACCCTGCCGAGATCAACGAGCGCACTGTCCCCGACTTGTTCGACGCATCCCCGCGGCGGTCGAGGCCCGCACGGCGGCAGCCGCGTAGTTCAGTCTTCGCCCACTTGAAGAAGTACGACGAAGCAGCCGCCGTTGGCCCCGGCGATCACGCCATCAAAGGTGTGCCGGGTCACCGGTGACGACGTCACCCGCCGGGGAGGCCCTGGCGACAGCTTGAGGTTCGTCATCCAAGTGGCCTCATTGCCGAGCCGGCCCGCGACCTGCACCGCAACCTGCCGGGCATGTCTCTGATCCTGGAGGGCTTCGCCGGGCCGGGCGAGGCTCTCAGTCGCCAGCGAAGCAAGCAGGCCCGCACTCCATCCAGGGCCCACAACCTGGAGTGCGGCAGCCACCTCAGCGGGTGAAGGAGCCGCGATTCGCTCGTCCGCATGCGCGGCCCACTCTTCCTGAGCAGTCCGGGCCAGCGCGTATATCTCGGAGGGCAGATCAGCGGCGGTCCCGATGCCGGATCGCACATAGACCTCACGCGGGCCCGACAGCGACCCGAGCAACTCTCCGACCTTGCTCACCCCTGCATCCACCGCGTCATCCTGACACGACTTCGTCAAGCTTCAAGATCGCTACCTCTCGACGCCTCCTGGTGCAGTACAGGTGAGTCGGGTGGATGACGGGCTGGATGCGCCGGGCGGCTTCCGCTACTTGCGGCTGAGGGTTTGGTATTTCCCGTACGAAGGATCTCCCACGAGGGCCCGCATTTTCGGATGCTCCTTCGAGCCGCCGAATTCCCACGGGTTGCCCTCGCAGACGTTGATCCCCAACGTCTTATCTTCCTTGTCGTCGGACACCCACCACTTGCCGGTGCCGCTGCACTCCGACACCTTGACGACGTTGTCGACTTCGTTACTGAACACGGCAAGGTCGGTTACGACGACGGTGCCATCGTCCTTGAAGAACAGGGTCCCGGTCCCGGTATCGCCCTCGGTCCAGGTGCCTACGATGTCGGCCCGAGACAGTGTCTGCTGCTGCCATATGCACCCCGTGGCCAGCGTCAACACCGCGACCGCCAAGACCACTCCACGCAACCCCGCAGCGACTCGCCCTCGTTCATCACGCATGACTCCCCCTCGCGCACGTCAAACCCTGGTGGCTTCGCTCACCAGATCGTCTGGCGCTCACGCTGCCACGAAAGTTGAACATGTTCAACTCTGCTCGGTGTGCACTGGCAGCCCATCGCAAGCTCGCCCGCGTGGGCAGGGTGGGCTGGACGAATCGCTTCGGGATCAGCGTCAGGTTTGCCAAGGGCGGCTCTTCATAGTGCGGGTTCTGACCCCTACCCTGACGCGACGTCAGAAACGGTAGGGGGCGCGGATGATCGACACCGTCAGTACGGAGATCGCCGAGGGGGAGGAGCGGCTGCGGCTCGATGTCGAGGGCGGGCTCGGGATTCTTACGCTCTGTCGTCCGGACAAGCTCAACGCCTGGAGCTGGGAGTCGACCCGTCAACTCGGTCTGCTCGCCGACCGGATCCGCTTCGACGACTCCATCAGGGCGGTGCTGCTGCGCGCCGAGGGCCGTGCCTTCTGTGCGGGCATCGACGTCACGGCGCCCGGCGGTGCGATCACCGGACGCTCCGGCGCCGAACGGACCCGTAACTACTACGAGGGCATCCGCTGGGTGCACGAGCGGATGCGGGTGTTCGCCGGGCTTCCGCAGCCGGTCGTCGCCGCCGTGCAGGGCTACTGCCTGGGCTTCGGCTTCGAGCTCGCGCTGATGGCCGACATCCGTGTGGCCGCCGAGGACGCGGTGTTCGCGCTGCCCGAGGCGCAGATCGGCGTCGCGGTCGACGCCGGCGGCGATCTGCGGATTGCCCGGGACGCGGGCGCCGGGTGGGCCAAGTTCCTCGCGCTGACCGGACGGCGGATCGACGCGGCGACGGCGGAGCGGCTGCGGTTGCTTCAAATGGTCACCCCCGTGGACGAGTTGGAGAAGACCGCACGGTCCCTTGCCGCCGAGATCGCCGCCAATGCGCCGATCGCCGTTCAGGGCATCAAGCGCGATATCGACCTCTTCGCGGATGCGGGCCTGACCGAGGCGCTGGAGCGTACGGCGTTCGCGGCGGCGCTCACTCTCACCTCCGAGGACTCGCGGGAGGGGTATACGGCGAAGGCGGCGCGGCGGGCCGCGGAGTTCGAAGGGAAGTAGCTTGTTACGTTTCGTCCGCATCTACGGCCCTTCTGTCGGCGGGGCCGCCCGACTCGGAGCGGACGTATGTCACCTGCCTGTCTTCGTCCGTACGGACGCCGTGAGCTCTTCGGTCTGGCCTCCGGTGGCACGCTCGCCGCACTCGCCGCGGCCGTGCTTCCCGCCTCCGACCGCGCCGCCGCCGCGACCGCGCGCCGTACGCACTTCCGTGCCGTGGTGATCGGCTCCGGGTTCGGCGGCGCCGTGGCGGCGCTGCGGCTTGGACGGGCCGGGGTGGACACGCTGGTCCTCGAGCGGGGCGGGGAGGTGCCGGCGGGCGAAGGGACCGAGCATCACTACGAGTCGGGCCTCGACATCGTCACCGGGGCCACGGTCGGCGGTGGGTCGATCTCCTACTTCGGCGCGAGTGTCGCTCCCGAGCGGCGGTACTTCGAGCGGCTGTACCCGAGGGGCCTGCGCTACGACGAGTTCGCCCGGATCTGGTTCCCGCGGGCTCGGCGCATGCTCAAAGTCTCCGACATGCCGGCGGATGTGATGGGTACGGACCCGTACACCCATGTCCGTGCCTGGTCGGCGGGGGTGCGGCGGGCCGGTTTCACTGCCGGGCCGGTGGGCTCCGTCTTCGACTGGCGGTCCGTACGAGAGGAACTCGCAGGCCGTACCCGGGCCGTCGCCATCGCCGGTGACACCGTGGGCGCGGCCGCGACGGGAGCCAAACGCACGCTGCGCCACACCTACCTGCCCGCCGCGCTGGCCACCGGGAACGTCCAGCTGAGGGCCCGCCACGAGGTCGCCGCCATCGAGCGGGCGCGCGGCGGCTACACGCTGCACGTGCGCCGGCTCGCACCGGACGGTGCGCTGCTCGCTTCCGAGGAGGCCATCACCTGCGAGCTGCTGTTCCTCGCGGCCGGAACGGTGGGGACCAACCGGCTCCTTGTCGCCGCCCGGGACGCCGGAGCGCTGGCGGATCTGCCCGCCGCGGTGGGCAGCGGCTTCGGGGACAACGGCGATCAGATCACCGCCTGCGCCCTGCCGAGCGCGGATGCCGGCACCCGGCAGGGGATGCCGATCGCCGCCATGGCCAGAGTGCGGGAGGCCTACGAGCTGCCGCTCACTCTCGAGTGCGGGCATCTTCCGCCGACCATCGGGGCACCGTTGTGCCTGACCATCGCGATGACCGTCGACACCGACCACCGGGGGACCTTCCGTTACGACCCCGACGCGCGCACCGTCCGGCTGACCGGCTGGTCGGGCCAGCAGTCGGCCGCCGCCCAGCGAGCCGCGCACGCCGCCAACGCCCGTATCGCCGCGGCATCCCCGGGCTGGATCCCGGTGCCCGCGCCCGGCCCCTCTCTGTTCACGGCACATCCGCTGGGCGGCTGCGCGATCGGAGAGGTGACTGATCTGGAGGGGCGGGTGCGCGGGCTCGAGGGACTGTACGTCGTGGACGGCGCACTGCTCCCCGGCAACGCGGCCGGCGCCAACCCCTCCCTGACCATCGTGGCCCTAGCCGAACGGGCGATGGCCGCGATCGTACGTGCCGGGGGCTGACGGTCACGCGGTGAACGGCCCCCGTCCCAACTGCTCCCGTATCGGGACCACTTCGGGTGTCACCAGATCCCGCCGCTGCCAGTTCGCCCCGTCCACCACCAGTGTGTGTCCGCTGATGAAACGGGCGTACGGGGAGGCGAGGAAGGTCGCCGCCCAGCCGAGTTCGCGCGGTGCGCCGACACGCAGCGCGGGCTGGCGGAGGTCCGCGGTCCGTACGCGGTCGAGGTTCGCGCGGATGTCGGCGGTCATGTCCTCGTGCGGCATCAGCCCCGGTACGAGGCCGTTGACCTGGATTCCGTACGGTCCCCACTCGACGGCGAGGGTCTCGACCAGGTTCTTGACGCCGGCCTTGGCCGCCGCGCTGTGCGCGTAACCGGGGCCGCCGGTCCAGGCGTACGAGGCGCCGACGTTGACGATCGAACCCGGCGTACCGGCGGCGAGATGGCGGCGGCCGAATTCGCGGGCCATGAAGTACGTGCCGTTGAGCGTGATGTCGACGACGGTGCGCCAGGCGTTCGGTGACATGTCCTCGGCGGGGACGGGGAAGTTGGCCGCCGCGTTGTTGATGAGGACCTGGGGGAGTCCGCCGAACTCCTCGGCCCGGTCGAAGACTTCGGCGATGCGGTCCGGGTCGCGGATGTCGCACTCGGTGGTCAGGAGCCGGCCGCCGAGCCCCGCCAGCTCGTCCTCGGCGGCCTTGAGGTGTTCGGCCTTGCGGCTCGCGATCACCAAGTCGGCGCCGAGGCGGGCGAATTCGGCGGCGATCGCCTTGCCCAGGCCCGTACCGCCGCCGGTGACCAGGACGGTCATGCCGTCATACGTGCCGGCGGGCAGTGCGCTTGCGCCGAGTGGGGGTGGTGTGGGG